>CAZVRR010000049.1:0-8772 GCA_964629745.1 uncultured Planctomycetales bacterium
AGAGCTCCTTGTGCTTGCGGTGCCGGTTCCGCGCAATCAACGTCGACGCGGCCTGCAGGATCTGCGGCGACGAGCGGTAGTTCTGCTCGAGCCGGACGACCACGGCGTCGGGATAGTCGCGCTCGAAACTCAGGATGTTGCGGATGTCCGCGCCGCGCCAGGCGTAGATGCTCTGGTCGGGGTCGCCGGTCGCGCAGATGTTGCGGTGGTGCTGCGACAGGTGCCGCGCGATGAGGTACTGGGCGCGGTTCGTGTCCTGGTACTCGTCGATCAGCACGTAGCGGAAGCGGATGTTCAGGCGCTCGACCAGCTCGCCCTCGCGGCGCAGGACCCGCGCCACGCGCATCAGCAGGTCATCGAAATCGACCGCGTTCCGCGCGCGGAGCAGCGCCTCGTAGCGCTCGTAAATCCGCGCCGCCGCCTGGTCCTGGAAGGTGTTGGAGCGGGCGCTGAACTCGGCCGGCGTTTCCAGCCTGTTCTTGGCGTTGCTGATCGCCGCCTGCGCCACCTCCGGCCGCACCAGCGTGTCGTGGATGCCGCAGTGCTCCATCGCCTCCTTGATCAGCCGCAGGCGATCGGCCTCGTCATAGATGGAGAATCCCGGCTGGACCTCGGCCAGCGCGCCGAATTCGCGCAGCAGCCGCACGCCCAGCGCATGGAAGGTGTAGATCCACATGCCCTGCGCCGCGCCGAGAGCCTCGATCCGCCGGCGCATTTCGTCGGCCGCCTTGTTCGTAAACGTGATGGCGAGAATGTTGCGGGGCGGGATGCCCGAGCGCACCAGCCATACCGCGCGGGTGGTAATGACGCGCGTCTTTCCGCTGCCGGGGCCGGCCAGCACGAGGAGCGGCCCGTCACGGTGGAGCACGGCCAGGCGTTGCGGTTCGTTGAGTTCGGCCAGAAACGCCGGACTGGGGCTGCACGAGGACATACCCCTGTATAACGCCGTGCTCAGGCCGCGTCTATTCCCGCGCGGCGCGCGAACGGGGTGTCAGCACGCCGCGGCGGCCCGGCACGTGGGCCTGCCTATAATTCGGCGGGTTTCGGCTGATGGGAGGCTGGCAATGCACGGTCGTTGGGCGGCGGGATGGCTGGCGGCCACGCTTGTGCTCGCGGGCGGGTGTCCACGTGACTCGGAACCCAATCCGCCGGCAGCGAATACCAATTCGAACGGCAGTGTCGATCCTGACGATCCGCAGCATCCTCAGCCGCCCGGCTCACACGACCCCGACCCGGGGAACTCGAACGCGAACGGCGCCGGGCTCGGCGAAGATCCGGGCGGCGGGGGTGGAGGTGACGGTGGGGGCGCGAAACCGGCATTCGTGCTGCCGGCCGGAACGCTCGATGACATCCTGCCGGCGGTCGCGGCCGGCGCATCGGCACTGGGAGCGTTGCGCGCACTCGCCGAACCAGGCGTGAACCTGGCCGAGGGCGCGTTTGTCACGACCGGGCCGTGTCCGCAGGTCTCGATGCTCTCGGGCGCGGACTTCGCGGGCGTACACCTGAACTTCGGGGCCGAAGGATGCACGGGCTCCGCCCTGGGCTGGCGGCGCTACGCGACCAGCGTGCCGATCGGCATCCGCCGCACGCAGGAGCACGCCGCGGCGACGCTGGACGGCCTCGCGATCGACGGACGGCCGGTCAGCGGAACGGTGGACTTCACCCTGCTGGATTTTCCGCGTGCGACGCACCTGGACGGCACGTGTGATCTGCTGATCGGCCAGGAGCGCGCGATGCGCGGCGGCCTCGAGTTGCGGTTCGGACGCACGGGGCTGCAAACCTGGTTGCACGGCGACCTGACGCTGACCGTGGACGGCTTGTCCCGGGACGTGCAGCTCGCGAACGTGCGCATCGACCCGGCCGGGAACAGGAACTTCGTCCCGGAAGCCGGCACGCTGCAGTTCGACATCGACGATGCGGCGACGGGCAGCCATCGCGTGATGGTGACATTCGACACGCGGACTCCGGCCGCGGGCCTGGTGCGCGTGGCCATCGACGGCCGCGGCGCAAAGGACCAGCGGGTCAGCAGCCTGCTGGCCGAATGATGACGCGACGGCGCGTCAGTGTTCCTTGCCCTGGTACGAGCCGTCGACGGTGCTGACGCGAACCTGGTCGCCGGTCTTGATGAAGAGCGGCACCATGATGCGCGTTCCGCCCGCCACGGTCGCTTCCTTGAGGACGCTGTTGCTGCCGGCGTGGGACGGGGGTGCCGTTTCGGTGACCTGCATGACGATCGCGGGCGGCAGCTGCAGGGCGACGGGCTGGCTCGCCACGGTCAGGAAGCGGTAGCTCTGCTCCTCGACGAGGAAGTTGCGCCCCGGCCCGAGCAGATCGTCGGCCACGTTGTACTGGTCGTAGCTGGCCAGGTCCATGAAGACGCGCTCGCGGCCCGACGCGTACAGGTACTGCATTTCGCGGATCTCGCTGGGAACGATGTCCAGCGCGCCGAGCTGGTCCAGCGTGCGCTCGGATTGCTTGCCGTCTTTCAGTGCGCGGAGCTTGACGTGCACGGTCGGCTTTTGCTTGCCGGCCTGTGACGTGTGGAAATCAATGACGACGAACAGGTGCCCCTCGACCCGGATCACCGTCCCCTTGTGGAGCTGCTCGGTCTGCGACATGGCGGTCTCCGCGAAGACTTGCGACCGCCGGTCAGTTTGCCATCTCGTACGGAAATTGTCTACTTGAATCCGCGCCGGCGCAGCCGCGTGCGGGCCCGGTGGATCTGCAAGCGTTACGCGGCGCTCAACCCGCGAGCGGGGTGCGTCAGGCCGGTACTGCCTCGGCGGCCGGCGTCGTTGACGCATCGGCCGCCGGATCCGCCGGCTCGTCCGCCTGGACGGGTGCGCGGTGGCACAAGTAGCGCGACAAGGCCCGCATCGCCTGGTCGCACGAGCGGAACACCGGCACGCCGGCCGTACGGATGGCGCGGGCCAGCGGGTCATACAGCTCGCCCGCATCGATGTTCACGACCATCGGCTTGGTCGCGCCGGCGAACAGGCGCGGCAGGCGCTCGGCCAGCGAACCGTGCCGCGTGAGCTCGTCGGCCGTGGTCAGCATGGCCGGCGTCAGCGGCACCAGCGAGGCGAGGACCGCGTCGACATCGGGACTCTCGAGCAAGGCCGCCACGCAGGCCTCGTAGGCTTCGTCGCTGGCCATCGGCGTCACATCGAGCGGGTTGCGTGCGTTCACGAGGCGCTCGAGCTTGAAGCGGGCGAGCGTCTCGGACAGGCGGCCCTGCGTGGCATCCGCCAGGCGGGCCATCTCCACGCGGTGGCGCAGGCCGGCAATGTTGTCCGCCATGCCCACCGTTTCGTACCCGGCATTGCTGATGGCGGCGACCCGGCGGCCGGCCACGTGCTTCTCGTGCAAGGCGGTCGCCACCTCGAGCACGTGCTCAAACTCGGTGAACGAGTCCGTGACGATCGCGCCCGCCTGCTCGACGGCCGCCGTGCAGACTTCGTAGTCGCCCGCCAGCGACGCCGTGTGCCCCGCCGCGGCCGAACGGCCCGACGAGGTCCGGCCGGCCTTGTAGAAGACGATCGTCTTGCCGGCGGCGGAGGCCGCCCGCACGGCGCGCACGAATTCGGCGCCGCCGAAGTTCGCGAAGCCTTCGGCGTAGACGCCGATCGCATCGATGTCGTGCCGCGTGCCGACCGCCTGGAGCAGGTCGGCGAGCGTCAGGTCGATCTGGTTGCCCAGCGACAGCGCCAGGGCCGGATCGAGCACGCCGATGTTGCTGATCCGCGTGATGATGAACGCCCCGCTCTGGGAGATCAGGGCCACGCGACGGGCCGGCGCCGACCAGCGCGTGTCGAGCTTCGCGGCCGGGATGAAGAACGTGTCGTAGCGGCCGGGGCGCGACTGGATGCCCATGCAGTTGGGTCCGAGAAAGACCGGCCCGCCGTCGGGCAGTTCGCGTCCCCGCGCGATCGCCACCTCGACCTGCCGCTGGATCTCCTCCGAGCCTTCCGTCTCGCCCATGCCGCCCGGGATCATGATCGCGGCGCCGACTTTCCGGCTCGCCACGACCTCGTCGACGACCTTGGGCATGGCACTCGCCGGGGCGGCGATCACGAGCAGGTCGACCGGTTCGGGCAGCGCAGCCACGTTCGGCACGCAGCGCACGCCGTCGATCTCCGACTCGTCCTCCTTCACCACGTACAGGTGCTGCGACGGGAATCCGCAGGTCTGGATGTTGTTCAGGATCAGGCGTCCGAAGCCGGACTTCGCCTTGCTCGAGACGCCCAGCACCGCCACCGCCCGCGGCTCGAGCATGCGCTTGACCTTCTCGATGGGGCGCGGCGCGCGGGCCTTGGCCGCCGGGCCGAGTCGGCCGCGGCCGTCCAGCGGCACCATCCGCATCTGGCGGAAGGCAAACGGGTTCACCTCGAGCTCGGCGATATCCGGCCCTTCGCTGCCGCGGTCGATGCAGAAGTGCCGGGCGATCGAGATGAACGCGCGGAAGCAGCGCAGCAGCTCGCCGTCGGAGACGATGCGGTGATGTCCGCGGGCCCGGCCGGCCAGCACGTCGTAGGCAGCGGTCTTCTTGAACAGGTCGAGAAATTCCTCGGCGGTCACGTCCAGGGCGCAGGCCTTGGCCACGGCGATGCCGGGCTTCATCTTGCTGGCCAGGTATTCCGTGTCGACGCCGCCCAGCCCGGCCGCGATGACCGGCCCGAATTCGCGCGTGCTGCGCACACCCACGAACAGTTCGTTGCCGAAGCCCGCCTGCCGCCGCTCGACGAACTCGACGACCAGGACGCCCTCGACCTCCACCCCGTCGCCGTGACGCGCGACCATGCGATCGATTTCGCGCTTGACCGCATTCAGCTCGCGCGGCACGAACACGACGCCGTTCGAATCGCTCTTGTGAACGATGTCCTTCGAAACGATCTTCAGCACGACCTTTTCGCCCGGGTACTGGGCCAGGGCTTCGGGGGTGATCATCCCGCCGCGCGGGACGAAGACGTAGCGCGGCGGCTGGATCGCCCCGACCAGCTCGACGAGCTTGTACACCTCGTGCTCGTAGAACTGCCGGCGCCCCTCTTCGTACACCGCCAGCAGGGTGGCCTCGAACGCCTGGGCCTCCGCGCCGGTCAGGCGGTCCGCGCTGGGGTCGGCCGCGGCGCCGACCGTCGGCAGGCCCGTGCCGTCCAGCAGGGCCTCGGGCGTCATGCCGTCGATCGCCTCGCGCACGCGACGCGACGAGAGGCCACGGCTGAGCCCTTCGCGGTACGCCTCCGCCGCGGCGCGCCCGAGGCGGAACGCCCGGCGATTCAGGGCGACGATTTCCGCGCCCTTCGCTTTGAACATCTCGGCGACCGCTTCCTCGAGTTCCGCGGGCGACAGCCCCTCGAGGTAGATCGAGGCCGCCCCGAGCGAGACGATGTTCGCGGAGCGCGCCGAGCCGGCCTTCTTGGCCAGCCCGTCGGCATCCAGCAGCACGTGGCGCGGGTAGCGCGTCACGCGGCCGAGCACCTGCTCGATCGCGGGGTAGTTGTCGATGTTCACGAAGGCGTTGGTGCCGGCCACGATCGCGCCGTCGTTCTTCAGGTACTGCACGTAGCGCAGCGTCTCGAGCGGCTCCACGGACAGCACCATGTCCGCCTGGCCGGCGGGGATCAGGTCGCTGAAAAGTTCATGGTCGGCAAGGCGCAGATGGGACTGCACCGCGCCGCCGCGCTGCGACATGCCGTGCACTTCCGCCTGCTTGAGCGTCAAGCCCCGCGTGAGCGCGGCCATCGAGATGGCCTTGGCGATCGTGAGGATCCCCTGTCCGCCGACACCCGCGAGAATGATGTTCTGTTCCACAGTGCGTCCTCGGAGGTAAAGACCTGCCACGGGCCGGGCGTGTACCGCCGGCGCGCAGGTCAACCGTGCTTCACGCGCCTGCCGGCACCGGGGTCTGGCGCTTGCGCGTCGCTTCCGCGGCGAGCCGCTTGGTGGCGAACAGGCACGCCCGCCGCGCGATGAAGATCGAAAGTCCGCGATAGCTGATCTCGCGGGAGATCAGCTCCACATTCGCCGCATGGTTCTTCCCGAGCGGCTCGATCAGGTGCAGGTGGTCGGGGTTGGCGCCCAGGCCGCGCACGACCTGGATCAACTCCTCGCCGGCCGCCATGCTCTCCTGGCCCCCCGTCATCGCCACGATCGAGTTGTCGAGGATGAACACGTTGATGTCGGCGTTGGCGCGGATCGCGCCGATCAGCGGCGTCATGCCGGAATGGCTGAACGTCGAATCGCCGATCGTGCAGATCACCGGAAACACGCCGGCCTGGGCGGCGCCATGGGCCATCGCGATCGAGGCCCCCATGTCGACGCAGGAATGGACCGCCTTGTAGGGCGGCAGCACGCCGAGCGTGTAGCAGCCGATGTCGCTGAAGAGCGTCGACTCCGAAAACGGCGCTGTCGCATCTATGAGAGCCTTGAACGTGTCGGCATGCGGGCAGCCGCGGCACAGCGCCGGCGGCCGGCCGACCAGGTCGTCCAGGGCCGCCACGGGCGCCGAGAACGGCACGCCCAGGGCGGCGGCGACCACGTCGGGCGACAACTCGCCGCTGGCCGGCAGGTCGCCCGAGAGCTTGCCGCGCACGTACTTGCCCGGCAGGCCGAGCACGCCGTTGAGGCGGCTCTCAATGAAGGGATAGCCCTCCTCGATCACCCAGATCTCGCTGCAATGGGCGACGAGTTCACGCACCAGGGCAGTCGGAATCGGGTAGGAACTGATCCGCAGGAGCGAGTAATCGTGCGAAGCGCCGAGCGCCTCGCGCGTGTAGTTGTAGGCGATCCCGGACGCGATGATGCCCTTCGGCCCGGCCAGCCGCAGCGTGTTCAACGGCAGCTTCTCGGACCATTCGCGCAGCGTCGGCTGCATCTCAAGCAGGCGGCTAAAACGCCGGCGGGCGTTCGCCGGCACCAGCGTCCAGTCGTTGGGATTCGGCAGCGGCAGGCGCGTGCGGGCCCGGGCGGCCACGCCGGCGGGGGTTTCCACCCGCACGTTGGAGCGGCTGTGCGCCATGCGCGTCACGATGCGAATCATGACCGGCAGCTTGAAGCGCTCGGAAAGATCGAACGCTTCGCGCGTCAGGTCGTAGGCGTCCTGCTGGTTCGCCGGCTCGATCACGGGAATCTGGGCGAACTCGCCGTAGTAACGGCTGTCCTGCTCGTTCTGCGAGGAGTGCATGCCCGGATCGTCGGCCACGACGATCACGATTCCGCCGTTCACGCCGGTCAAGGCCGAGTTGATGAACGGATCGGCCGCGACGTTGAGGCCGACGTGCTTCATCGAGACGATGGCGCGCTTGCCGGCGTAGGACATGCCGAGCGCTTCTTCGTATGCGACCTTCTCGTTCGCCGACCAGCGGGCAGATACCACGCCCGTGCCGCGCGTGTGCTCCTGGATGTATTCGAAGATCTCGGTCGCGGGCGTGCCGGGATACGAGAATGCCCCGCCAATGCCGGCGTGCATCGCCCCCAGTGCGATCGCCTCGTCGCCGAGCAGCAGTTCGATGTGCATACCAGTCTCCGGCCGTCTCGTGGAAGGTGCAGCAGTTGTGTCCCTGACGCGGCCCGCCGGCGCAGTGCTCGGCGAAGCCCAAGCGGCGCGCTTTGCATGTGGCGTGCCGGGAGACGATCGCCAGCGCGGTGAACTCAGCGAAATCAACCTAAACCTATTTCTACAAGTCACTTACACCAACTCCTGCCAGAGGCGGCCGGCCGCACTGTGAACTGGGAGGGGGTGTCGCCCTGGCCCCGGCTGCCGAGTTGTGAGAAATCCCGCAGACGGCGGGCTGCAACCAACGGCGGCGAAGGGCGTAGATTCACGCATCGGCCGCCGGTTCTTACCGGATGTGCGGTCGCGGGCCCGATTCGGACCTTGATCCGCCGGCGGGTTGCCGCCTACAAATGGGCGGCGACAGAAGCGGAGCGGTTCGCCCGACTCCGGTGTCGCAGGCAGGAACGAAAGCCCGAGGAGGCGAAGGATGTTTTTCGCGTGGACGCCACAGCGCATCCGCGTCGCCCTGTATTTCGTGGCGGCCTATCTGGCGCTGTGCTGAGGCACGGCACGCCACGACGTGACTAGTCTGCTGCCGGGCCCGGCAGGCGGAGTATGTCCGGTCTCCAGGTAACCATCGAAGGGCTCCGGCCCTGGCTGGACGTGGTGTTCGACCCGTCCGCCGGTCCGGGCGGCCAACACGTCAACAAAGTCTCGACCCGCGCCACGCTGCTGTTTGCGTTCGAGGAATGCCCGCTGCTCGCGCCGGCGCAGAAGGCGCGCCTCCGGCAGCGCCTGGCGAGCCGCATGGCGGCCGACGGCCGGCTGCGCGTCGTCGCGCAGCGCGAGCGCTCCCAGTCGCGCAACCGCCAGCACGCGGAGCAGCGGCTGCTGGAACTGCTGAAGGAGGCCACGTACGTCGCGCCACCCCGACGAGCGACCCGGCCGACGCGCGCCTCGCGCGAACGACGGATGAGCGCCAAGCGACAGCGCGGGGATACAAAACGGATGCGGCGGGCGCCCCAGGGGGATTGAACAGGCGGGCGCTACTCGGTCTTCTCGGCGATGTCGAAAGCGCCGTTGGCAGCCCGGCGGGCCGCGGCGGCGAGGAACTCGTCGAGTCCGGAGATCGTCGCCTTTTCGGCGAGCTCGATCATGTACTCGGCGGAGAGGCGGTCGAATTTGCGATCAAGCAACTCCTGCCGGATTTCGTCCTGGATCTCCAGGAACGTCGGCTGCCTGGCGGACTTGATCGTTCCGCAGCGCACCAGGAACCA
>CAZVRR010000049.1:8793-17462 GCA_964629745.1 uncultured Planctomycetales bacterium
TGACCTGGCCTTCGCGAAACTGGAAGATGGGCCGGCTGATCACGTCGTAGGGTGGTTGCAGCGGCCGGCCGATCTCGCCCCAGTTGCCGCCCTCCGGGGCGTGCGGCCCGCGTGAAAACTCGCGCGCCACGTCCTCGAAGGGCCGGGTGGCGAGCGCCTCCGCCGCGGCACGAATCTGGCGCGCGGCGCGCAGCCGGGCCTGGGCCCGCACCGCCTCGGTGGCCTGGCTCCAGGTGACGCCCGCCGGCAGGAACGCGGCGAACGGGGCCTCGATCATCCACAGCTCGCGCGTCTCCTCTTCGCTGTAGTGGTCGAGATAGCGGTGGTAATGGTTCATCAATTCGTCGCGGCGGACGGTGACGCGCGGCTGCAATTTCTCGCGCGTGTATTCGCGCGCCACCAGGTCGCGTTCGAGCAGGGCGCGGTAGCTCTCCATGGTGAGGCCGCAGCGCTGCAGGTGGCGGTCGAAGCGGGCCGAGCTGTCGCCGAACTCGCGACTGATGCGTTTCTGCACCTCGCGATCGACGCCTTCGTCGACGACTTTCCGCTGCGGTTCGGAAAGGCCGGCCATGGCCTCCCTGTAAATCAGGAGCGCGCCGACGGCCTGCTGCGTGCGGGCGCGCAGGAGGCGCTGCAACGAATCGGCGAAGCCCTCCGGCGTTTGCGTCTGGCGCAGCTCGGCGATGGCTTCGCGGAGCGGGTAAACGATTTCCGCGAGCGTCAGCGACTTGTCATTGACGAGCAGGATCTCGGGCTGGATCGAGCCGGGCGTGGCGCGCAGGGGCGGCGGCAGCGGGCGCGGGGCGGGCGTGGGATCGGCCCGGCGCTCGCCGGCCAGCGTAGGCGCCGACGTGGGCACGACGGCCCCGCTCGCGATCTGCGCTTCGCGCTGCTGGCGCAGCTCGGCCTCTGTCTGGATGGTGGGCCGTCGCGCGGCGGGGGGCGGTACCTGGGCCTGGTCGCGGTGGCAACCCCAGCCGCCGAACCACAATGAGATCAACACCGTCGAAAGGACTGCGCCGCTGCGGGCCTTCATGGGCGCCACTATAGCGAGCCGGGCGGGCGGCGGCCAAGGTGTCGTCGAGGTGCGCGGACTGCTCGTGCGCACCGGGCCGGGCCTGCCGGAGCGCGACGCGGTGGGCCGGGTCGGCGCAGGCTTGACGCGCTGGCGCGGACGATCTATCCTGGGACGTTCGACCGGTAACGCGGTACGTCCCCGCCCGGGTGGCGGAACTGGCAGACGCGCCAGCTTGAGGGGCTGGTGAGGGTAACCTCGTGCAGGTTCAAATCCTGTCCCGGGCATGCTGCCATCGAGCGCTGGGCCGGAACGCACGCTGATCGGCCCCGGCCGGAAAGCGTGGTTGATCGATAGCTTCTGAGCGCCGCTAGCTCAACTGGACAGAGCGTCGGCCTACGGAGCCGAAGGTTGCAGGTTCGAATCCTGCGCGGCGCGGTTTCCCCTCCTTGGTCTTGCGCCCCGGGTCGGCTGCCTACTCGTACAAGAGCGGCTTTTCGCGCCAATTCTTGTCCCGATCGTGGGCCCATTCTTTTACGCGCGGGCGGCGCTCGCGCAGGCGGACAGATTCGCAGCCGAGGAGGTAACCCGTCGACTGCGGGTGCTTGCCTACACACTCCAGGCGCAGCGTGTAGGCGCCGGGATCGGGCCAGAAATCGAGCAGGTGATACTCCCAGTCGTCCGTCTCCGCCCGGTAGAAATCCAGCACCGGGCCGATGGCCACGCCGTTGAGCCGGGCCTGGTATCGGCCGAAGTCGTAGCTGCGCGTCATGTGCAGCAGCAGGCGTCGCGGCGCCTTCTCGCTGACCGTGAAGGGGATCTCCACCCACGCGTTGTCTGGCGCGGCCGGCTTGTAGAACAACTGCCCCTGGGGGTACGTGAAGAGTTGCTGGACGAGCGCTGCGCCGTCTCCGTGGTGCGCGGCGTCCGTAAACGACGCTGCATAGACAGCCTGGTCGAGATCCGGCAGCCGGCGTTCGGCGGCATCCGGTGCGCGGGCGGCGAACGTCGGTTTGCCGGCCTGGTACCAGAACGCCACGCTCGCGTAATCATCCTGTCGCTCGTTCCAACTATCCGACTTGTAGTCGGGATTTTCGTCCGGCGCGATCCAGCCGTAGTGCTCGATCGTCACGCGGATCCCGCGCTGGAAGACGATCGGATCCTGAATGTGCCAGCGGTATGCACTCGTGTGCCCGCCCACGATGCCCCACTGGTCAAAGCACGGGGTGCCGAAATACGGCGTGCTCGTCGTCTGCAGTCCCCACGCCGAGAGAAAGTAGTCTTCCGTCCCCGTGCCCCAGATCGAGGCCCTGGCCTCGCCGTCGATGTAGATCTTCTCGTCCCCCTCGCCGAACCACGAGGGACTGCGCGTGCGCACCGCCAGGACCGTGCCGACGTAGTGGCCGCGGCCCTGCGTGTCGAGGATCACGTAGTCCTGGCCGCCGGCCACCGGGTATTCCTGGCGATACTGTGCGTAGAAGTACGGCGTGTCCGGCGGCAGCGCGTCGAGCTGGATCCAGTCGATGTTGAAGTACAGCAGGCTGATCGGCTTTTCGCTCTGGTTGACGACCTCGATCCGGATGGACTGCTGAAACGGCATCCGCCAGAAGCAGTTGTACGAGTCGGCGTCCTCGACGACGACCGGCATGCTGATCACTTCCGCCCGGCGGCCGAAGCAATTGGCGAAGAAGTCACCTACCGGCGCCTCGACGCCGGGGCGCTCATCGCCGTCGTAGTAGATCCGCAGCAGCATCTCCTGGTGGTTCGCCGAGCCGCGCTGGGCCCATGGATGCGGCTCCGGGCCCAGAAACGTCATCCAGATGTGCGTGACGACGCCGGGGCCGCGCTCGTCCAGCAGCACGCGCGTCGCGCCAGGCGCCACGCTCTGGTTGTCCGCATTGCTGTTGGGATCGAGTTCTGCGTGCGGATCGTACTTCCCATCCGCGCCGCGGCGATGCGACGACGTGGCCCGGCGGCTGCGCCCCGCCTGCGGGCGGGCGAGGTCTTCCAGGTCGCCGGCCAGAGTCACGCTGCCGCCGAGTGCGACGGTGAGAAGGGTACACGCGGCGTGCAGCCGCCAGACACGGGCGTTCATGGTTACTCCTCAGTTTCCGCGGCCGGACGCAACCAGCGCCGCCGGCCGGCCGGACACGATCACGTGCTGCACGTCGATCGCTCCCCGCTTCACGTCGAGGAACGGTCGGCCATGCGCCAGGCCCACCGTACCGTAGCCCCCGGCGGTCGCGAGGAACGAGTGGAAGTTGTCGCCCGCCCGCGAATCCAGGTACAGCGTGCGATCGACGGCGTCGTAGCGGACGCCGGTCATGGCCTGGAGCAGCGCATAGCTCGACAGGGCCCGCGCGTACCAGTGGCCGCACTCGTACTCGTCGAAGGGATTGCGCACGCGGCCGTCGTAGCGCCGGCGGCACGTCTGCACGATGTCGCGCCCTTCCTCCACCATGCCCTCCAGGATCAGGTGTGCGGCGACCTGGTATTCGATGCCGGTCCACACCTCGTCGCTGTACACGAACGGCAGCGCCGGCGCGCCGCCATGCGGCCAGGTGCACAGCAGCAGCCCGCCTTCGTGTCCCAGCGCGAAGGACGGTCGCTGCGGGTTGGCGTGATCGGACAGGTCACGCCGCAGGTTGTACCGGTAAATGGAGCGCAGCGCGCTGCGCACTTTCTCCGGATCGACGACGTCGCCCGGCACGCCACACACGCGGGCCATCCAGAAGCCGAGCACGCCGTCGGAAAGACAGCCGCCGGCGTACTGGTACTTGGGGCCCTGCTCATTCAACGCCGTGATGGTGTCGGCATAACCGGGACCGTTCTGCGCCGCGTCGAGCGGCGTGAACCGCGCGTTCAGGCCGGCGGTCTGCACGCGCTGGATGAAGTATTCGCCGTTGTAGAGCTCGTTTTCCAGCCGTTGGCGGCCGGCGTCGCGCAACTGGGCATAGCGCGAGACGTCGGCGCCGACGAATTCCCCGATCTCGACCGCCGCGGTCAGCGCCGCCAGGTAGAAGCTCGTGCAATGACCGTCCGGTCCCCAGAACTCGATGTCGTACGTATTGTGATGCGGCTCTTCGAGCACGCCGCGGCCGCGTGGATCCCACGTGGCAATGCAGTAGTCGAGACTGTGCCGGACGCGCGGCCAGATCCCGTGCAGCCACGCGCTGTCGCCCGAAATGCGCCACTCGCGATAGACCTTGAGAATGCCGCCGAGCTGGCCGTCCGCCGCGGCGTGGAACGTGTGCGCCGCCGGCCGGATCGGCAGGCAGGCGCGGAAGGTCTGGTGCCCAGCGTCATCCTGGCACTCCTTGAATTCCGTCTGGCGCAGCGAGCGCTCGAGATCGGGGAACAGGTGCGGGAGCGCCTGCGCATAGTTCCAGACGTGCGTGCACGAGCCGTGACAACAGCCGGTGCCGTCATTGCAGCCCTCGAAACACCACAACCGCCCGTCGGTCTGCCGGAGCACTGTGGGGGACTTGAGAATCGTGAGGTTCGCTGCGACGGCCTCGACAATCTCCGGCGGGAGTGTGGTGTCGTAGAACGTGTCGCGAAACAGCGCCGATGCCTGCCGCAGCCGGGAATAGTGGGTGCGCCAGTGCGCGGCGACCTGGCCGATATCGGCGAAGCGGCCCGCGTACCACGGAACATGGAATTGCGGCAAAGCCGCGTATTCGGCCGGTACGAGCGGCCCCTCGGCGGCCCAGTCCCCGAAATCGGCACCTTCGAAATCGGCCAGCACGCGGACTGTTTCCGCCCAGGACGGCTGCGCCGCCATGAGTTCCGCGGCGTCGGACCAGCGCCGGTCCGTCAGCACGATCTGATCGACGTTGATGTGCCCCCAGCCGCCGGTTTCCTGGTCGACGATGCGGATGCGGGCGCGCTGCCCCCGGAGTTCGCGCACGTCCCATGTCGTCCAATCGAGACGTTCCTGGTTCTGACCCGTCGCCGTGCGGACGACCTGCGCGCCGATCAGGAGTTCGACCGCGGCGCGCCCGGGGTGGTTGCCACCGCCCACGAGAAACTGAATGTGGTCGTGGGTGAGTTCGAATTCCGGTGAGGTCAGCGTGCCAAGCGCCGCATCGCCCGACGAATCGTAGGTATTCACGAGGCCCTGGCCGACGAAGCCCGTGACATCCTGCTGGCCGGGCGCAGTACCGTGCGACGGACCCGTGGCAAATGCCGGCCCGGCGGGATCGGCGCCGAGCCGCAGCGTGGTGCGCGGCACGTACCATGCGAAAAGCAGGCGCAACGTCCGCTCTTCGCCCGGCGGAACCGCCAGGTGCGAATAGAGCGAAGCGCCCGGCGCCGCGCCCTCCTGCGGCGGATTATCGACGGTGCGGCCCTGCTGCACGTTTCGCCACGCCAGCGTGAGCGCATCCCACCAGCCGCCCTGGAACCAGCAGTGATCCACGACCGCTGGCGCTTCGTCCAGGAAGATCGCGCAAGCCCCTTCGTATTCCGGGTGGTCCGGCACGGGGTCCTGTCGCAGGAGGAAGCCGCCCTGGATGGGCAGGATCCGCGAACCGCGCGGCCCCAGCGCCATGAAGTTCTTCGCGTGGCAGGAAAATACCGCTTCGACGGTCCGGCGGCTCGGATTGCGGAAGCGGTATTCCAGGGCGGCGACCGGAAGGCTCGAGTCATCCGCGGCGCCCGGCACGAACGGACTCCAGCCGGTGATCTGCACCTCGAGCGGAATGTCCGGGTCCCGGAGTGTCAGCTCCGCGAAAGGAAACCGCGCCAGGAATTCGGCCTGGGCAAAGCGCGGCAGGCCGTAGGTGCGCCCCCCGGCCCCGTTGGCCGATCCGCCGGCGCCGAACACCTTGTGTGCCGGGACGGTCCCTTCCAGAACCTTGGCCGTGCAGCCGTTCTCGCCCCGGACACTTAACGCGGCGAACACGCACGGCTCGTGGAAGAACTCCATCCGGTTGCGAAGCGAGACGTGCGAGAGCGCTCCGGTGCCTTCCAGGCACACCATGCCTGCGCCGAGCCCACCGAGCGGGAACGCTACCCGGTTCAGGTACTCGCCGCGATACGCGCCATTGAACTCATGCGTCCCGACCGTGGAGCGCGTCAGGCTGCACCCGGGAATTAACCACACGGCAATCGCGCAGGCGAGCAGCCCGACGGTGCGGCATCGGCAGCGCATGGATTTCCCTCCCTATTTCCCGTCGCCCACGGCTTCGCCGCCCGCGTCGACGTTCTCCTTGGTGAACAGTCGCGAGCCGAGCGTGATCTCCTTCGGCACCTCAGCGCCGGCGAAAATCCGCTGCGCGGTCTCGATGGCCTCGCGCCCGCCGGTGGGGTATTGGAACGTCGCGTCGAGGACTCCCTGCTTCACGTAGGCGACGCCCTCGTGGGGCAGCGCGTCGATGCCGACGAAGAGCATCTGTTTCTCGCGGCCGGCGGCCTTGGCGGCGACCCACGCCCCGTGTGCGCCGGGGTCGTTGTGTGCATAGACCAGGTCAATCTGGTCGAGGCGCGCCAGGGCCGATTCCATTTCCTTGCGTGCGTCGGGCTCGAGCCATTTCATCTCGGCCTCGAACACGACTTCCAACTGGCTGCCCCGCAGGGCCTCGCGGAAGCCGGTATGCCGGTCCTGCCCCGGCGTGGAGGTCATCAGCCCCTTCAGCTCGACGACGCGGCCCTTCCCGCCCAGCTTCTGCACGATCCACTCGCCGGCCTTGCGCCCGATGAGCTTGTTGTCGGCGCCGATGAAGCAGGTGTACTTGTCCTCCAGCACCCGGCGGTCGAGCACGATCACGGGAATGCCGGCCGCCATGGCCTGGGCCACCGGCTCGGTCAGCGGCGCCGCCTCCTTGGGGCTGATCACGATCAGGTCGACACGCGCGCTGACGAACTCCTCGACGTGCGCGCGCTGCTTGAGCGTATCGTTCTGGGCGTCCTTGAAGACGAGCTTCAAATCCGGATGTTCGGCCGCGGCCTTCTCGATATCGGCGTTCATCTGCACGCGCCACGGTTCGCCCAGGTTGCACTGGCTCATGCCGATCACGCGCTGCCTGGCCGGTTCGGTCGGCGCCTGCGCGACGGCCTGTGCGGCGACCAGCAGCAAAAAGCCGAGAACCACCCCCGCACGCCACAACCGAGCAGCTCGCATGGTCAACTCCTGTCTGGAGCGGATGCCGGAACTGAAGAATGCCTGCGCTGTCACCGGCTCCGGCGCTGCGCCAGCACAGCCACGGCGATGATCGCGCCGGTGAGCATGAGGCGACTGGCTTCCGGCACGGCGTTGATGCTCAGGATCTTCTCCAGGTAACCGATCGTCAACGTGCCCAGCAGCGTCAGGCCAATCCCGCCGCGGCCGCCCATCAGGCTGGTGCCGCCGATGACAACCATGGCGATGGCCGTCAGTTCGTAGCCGATCCCGGCCTCCGGGTCGCCCTGGTCCTCCTGGGCGGCCTGGCACAGGCCGGCGACGGCGGCGAGCAGTCCCGCCGCGATGTACGCCGCGGCCTTGGCGCCGCGGACGGGGATGCCGGACAGCCGTGCGGCCTCCTCGTTGCCGCCGATGGCGTAGAGCTCGCGACCCCAGCGATGGCGGGCCAGCACCAGCCACGTCGCCGCGGCGCAGGCCAGGAAGATCAGCGTGACGACGGAGACGGTCTGACCCAGCACGCGGGAGTCGATCAGGCCGAAGATGGCGGGCGAGTCGAGATAGCGGTATTCGCCGTCGATCTGCACGGAGCGGGAGATTTTCATTCCGCCGCTGATCGTCTTTGCCAGGCCGCGCGCGAACACCATCATCGCCAGCGTCGCGATGAACGGCTGTATCCCGCAGAGCGCAATGAGCCCGCCCGACACGGCGCCCGCGGCGGCGCCGACCAGCAGGCAGACCGGTACGGCCAGCCATGCCGACCAGCCCCAGTGGATGCTGGTGAGCGAGAAACACACGGCGACGAGCGCGACCACGCTGCCGACCGACAGGTCGATGCCGCCGGTGAGAATCACGAGCGTCAGCCCGCACGCGAGGATGCCGAACAGCGAGACCTGGCGCAGCGCGTCGCGGTGCGTAGCCTGCTTGAAGAATGCGCCGTCGGCGTTGCAGACGATCCCCAGCACGATGACCAGCAGCAGCGCCAGGGCCGCCCGGCTGGCGGGCCGCGCGAAGATCCGGCGCAGCGGGCCGGGACGCTGTTCGACGGGGCCGGCCGGCATCGTCATGCGTGCGGACTTTCCGGGCTGTGCCCCATCGCGGCCGCGAGAATCGCGTCCGGCGCAAACTGCGCGCGGGAGAACTCGGCGGTCAACTGCCCGCGGTGCAGGACGAGCACACGATCAGCCAGGCCGAGCAGTTCGGGCAGTTCCGACGTGATCAGGATGATCGCGATGCCCTGGGCGGTCCAGTCGTTGATTCGTTCGTAGATCTCGCGCTTGGCGCCGACGTCGATGCCGCGCGTGGGCTCGTCAAGCAGCAGGACGCGCGGGTTGGTCTGCCACCACTTCGCCAGCACGACCTTCTGCTGGTTGCCGCCGGAGAGCGTGCCCACTTCCTGTCCCAGGCCGGCCGCACGCAGGTGCAGCCGGCGCGCCAGATCACGTGCGACCGCGCGCTCGTGCCGTGGCCGGCGCCACCCTGCGCGGCACATGCGCGGCAGGTCCGCCAGCGTGGTATTCGCTTCGACCGACA
>CAZVRR010000050.1:0-17350 GCA_964629745.1 uncultured Planctomycetales bacterium
GGCCGAAATGCCGCCCGCCGGCGCACCCGCTCCAGGACCCGCGGCGCCGTCCGGCTCGCCGGCCCCGGTGACTCCCGGGCCGGTAGCGCCCGCCCCGGCGGAACCGACAGCGCCGCCGGCCCCGGGCCCCGCCCAGCCTGAACAGGATGCGGGCGGCGGAGGTGCGACCAATCCATGATGCGGTCCATGACCGGCTTCGGCGAGGCGCAGCTTGACGAAGCCGGTCACGCGTATCATCTGGACCTCCGCAGCGTCAACAACCGCTACTTCAAGGCGACGCTGCACCTGCCCGAGGGTTTTGCATTCCTCGAATCCGATGTCGAGCGCCTGCTGCGCACGCGGCTGACCCGCGGCAGCGTGACGTTGCGCCTGCGCATCCGCGACCTGACGGCGGCGGCGGCGGCGGACGTGAACGCGGCGGCCATGGCGGCGTACGTAGACCAGTTGCGCAAGGTGGCGGCGGCGGATTCCCGCGTCACGATCGACCTCGCCATGCTGGCCGGCCTGCCGGGCGTATGCCAGCCGCGCGAACTGTCGGACGAGCAGCGTGCGGCGGCCTGGCAGACGATCTCGCGACTCACGCAGCAGGCGCTGGACCGGCTGCTGGCGATGCGCGACAGCGAGGGCCAGGCGCTGGCGGCCGACCTGCGGGGCCAGGCGCGGCGCATTCGTGAACTGCTGGACTCGGTCCGCGGGCGCGCGGGGCTGGTCGTGCAGGAATACCGCGACCGCCTGGCGGCGCGCGTGCGCGAGCTGATCGCGGACAGCAACGTGCGCCTGGCCGAAGACGACCTGCTGCGCGAGGTCTCGATCTATGCCGAGCGGAGCGACGTGAACGAAGAGCTCAGCCGGCTGGAGGGACATCTCGAGCAGTTCGAAGCCACGATCGCGGGGCCGGAACCCGCGGGCCGGACGCTGGAGTTTCTCGCCCAGGAGATGTTGCGCGAGGCGAACACGTGCGGTTCGAAAGCGGGCGACCGGCAGATCGCGCGCGACATCATCGAGATCAAGAGCGCCATCGACCGGATCAAGGAGCAGGTCCAGAACGTCGAATAGCGCGGTGGCCTGCGGCCCGCGCGAGGCGCCCCACGGGCGGTGGCACCCTCAAGACGGCGCAGATCTCCTCGTCGAGTACGCCGTAATGCTGATCGATACGCACTGCCATCTCACGTTCGCCGAGCTGCACGCCCAGGCCGCCGCCGTGTTGGCGCGGGCGCGGCAGGCCGGCGTGAGCCCGCTGATCCACGTGGCCACGAGCATCGCGGACGCGCGCGCAGCGCTGCCCCTGCTCGTCGAGCCGGACGTGTACCTGGTCGCGGGGCTTCACCCACACGAGGCCGGGCACGTCGGGGCGGACGACCGGGAGGCGCTCGGCGCACTGCATGCGGGGACGTGGCCGGACGGCCCGCCGCCGGGGCGGATCGTGGGCATCGGGGAAACGGGCCTGGACTTTCACTACGACTTTGCCCCGCCGGCGCGGCAGGAGGAGGTCTTCCGGGAGCACCTGGAGCTGGCGGTCCGGGTCGGCCGGCCCGTGGTGATCCACGCCCGCGCCTCCGAGCTGCGCGTGTGCGAGATTCTCGCCGAGTACGCGGCGCTGGCGGGCCGCTTCGTGTTTCACTGTTTTTCGGAAGGGCCGGAGGTGGCGCAGCGGGTGCTCGACCTGGGCGGCTATCTCTCCTTCACCGGCGTCGTCACGTTCAAGAACGCCGACGTCGTGCGCGCCGCGGCCCGCGCGGTCCCCCGCGACCGGATCATGGTCGAGACCGACGCGCCCTACCTCGCGCCGGTTCCGCTGCGCAAAATACGTCCCAACGAGCCGGCGTTCGTCGTGCACACGGCCCGCTTCCTGGCGGAGCTGCGCGGCGTGCCCTTCGCGGAATTCGCGGCCGACACGACCGCGAACGCACGGCGCTTCTTTGGACTTCCGGAGGCCAGTGGATGAGCACGTGTCTCGTAACCGGCGGCGCAGGCTTCATTGGTTCGCACGTCGCGCGCGGCCTGCTGGCACGCGGCTATCGCGTGCGCGTCCTCGACAATTTCGACACGGGACATCGCCGCAACCTCGCCGACGTGCAGGCCGACGTCGAGCTGATCGAGGGCGACATCTGCGACAGCGAGCTCGTGCGCGAGGCCATGACCGGCGTGGAGGGGGTCTTTCACCTGGCGGCCCGGGCCAGCGTGCCGCGCAGCGTGGCGCACCCGGCGGCCGCCAATGCGGTCAACATCACGGGCACGCTGACGCTGCTGATCGCCGCCCGCGACGCCGGCGTGCGCCGCTTCGTCTACTCGGCCAGCAGCAGTGCCTACGGCGACACGCCCGAGCTGCCGAAGCGCGAAGACATGGTCCCGATGCCGCTCAGCCCGTACGCGGTCAGCAAACTGGCCGGCGAGCACTATTGCCGCTGCTTCAGCGTGTGCTACGGCCTCGAGACGGTCTGCCTGCGCTACTTCAACGTGTTCGGCCCGCGCCAGGATCCGCAGAGCGAGTACGCGGCGGTGATCCCGGCCTTCATCACGCGCATGATCGCGGGCCAGCGGCCGATCATCTATGGCGACGGCACGCAGTCACGCGACTTCTGCTTCGTGGACAACGTCGTGAATGCCAACCTGCTCGGCCTGACCGCCGCGGAACGACTCAGCGGCGAAGTCGTGAACATCGCGTGCGGCGAGCGAACCACGCTGAACGACATCGTCGCGCTGTTGAACCGGGCGCTCGGCACGAACATCGCGGCCGAGTACCAGCCGCCCCGGGTGGGCGACGTCCAGCACAGCTTGGCCGCCCTGGCCGCCGCGCAGCGCGTGCTCGGCTATCGCCCGCAGATCATGTTTGCCGAGGGGCTCCAGAGGTCGCTGGCGTGGTATCGGGAGGCATGCGCAGCCCCGGCGTAGCCTTGACGCCGGCGGTCACGTAGGTGCGCTGCCCCATGGCCGTGTAGCGACACAGGATCTCATGCTCGCGGCAGGCGAAGTGTGCCGCGAGTTCCGCCTCGCGCAACCCCTCGCCCAGCAGCACGACCTCGTCGCCGGCGCGATCGGCGGGATCGACCGACACGAACGCCGTGTTCATGCCGACCTCGAGCAGGCGCTGCCGGCGGCCGTTGATCCAGACCGGTCCCGGGCGCAGGTGATTGCAGTAGCCGGCCAGGATGATGCCGACCTGTGAAGCTTCAAACTGCGTGTAACCCACGCCCCCGCGGGTGCTGCGGACGCTCTGCAGCCTCGTGCTGACCCGCACGGCGCCCTGGTACAGGGCCAGGCCGGGGCGCACGCCGTCCAGCCAGGTATCCCGGTGCGGCAGCAGCGACGTCGAGGCCGCATGCAGCCATTGGGAGCGGCCGCGCCCGGCATCGCGCAAGAGCTGCACCGATTTCAGAGATGCGGCATGCGTAAAGATGTCCTGCGCGCGGGACAGCGCCAGCAGCTCGTCGAGATGCTCCGCGGGGCAGCCGAAGCGCTGCATCCCGGTGTCCAGCTTGATGGCAACCGGCAGGCTCGCGAAGCGCTCCGCGTCGGGGCGATTGGCGACCGCCGGCCGCAACTTCAGCTCGCGGTACTCGGCCGGCTCCCCCTCCGGGGGGCCGAGCACGATGCCCGGCCGGCCCACTTCGCGGGCCTCGTGCAGCGTGAAGTACGCGAATTCATGCACTACCGAGGCGAGCGCGTCGGAAATCGCCGGGGCGCCCAGGCCGTACGCATCCGCCTTGATCACGGCGATGAGGCGCACGCCGGTCGTCCGGCGGATTTCCTCGGCGGCAGCTCGAACTCGGTCCAGATTGACGGTGATTTGGATGTGTCTACTACGCATGGAGTTTGCCTGCGAACCTCCGTGTCCGCACACGGGGTCCCAGTATAGCATCGGACGAAAGCGCGACAAGCCGAACTCGCGGAATCGCGCCGCCGCGCGGCGGCGGGCCGGCGGCACGCCCGCTCGCCGGCGCCGCACGCTGCGGTACAATTCCGATCTCCTGCGACGAGGTGCACGTGAGTGACGTGAACGTCCTGATTGTGCGTGCCGCCGGCACGAATTGCGACCTGGAAACCGAGCAGGCCTGGACGCAGGCCGGGGCGCGCCCGCAGCGCGTGCACCTGCGCCGCCTGATCGAGCAGCCGGCCGAGCTCGAGCGCTTCCAGATCCTGACGCTGCCCGGCGGGTTCAGTTACGGTGACGACATTGCGGCGGGCCGCATTTTCGCGGCGCAACTCCGGCGGCACCTGCGCGACGCGCTGCTGCGCTTCGTCGACGCCGGCAAGCTCGTGCTGGGGATCTGCAACGGGTTCCAGATCCTGGTGACGGCCGGGCTGCTGCCGACGCGCGTGACGGACGGGCCGCGGGCGTGCAGCATCACCTTCAATGCGCCGGCCGGCTTCCAGGACCGCTGGGTGAACCTGCGGGCGACCACCGACCGCTGCGCGTTCCTGGAGCGCGGCCGCGAGTACGAGATGCCGATCGCGCACGGGGAAGGGCGCGTCGTGTTTGCCGACGACGGGGCCCGGCGGGCCGTGCGGGATTCCGACCGGGCGGCGCTGACGTACGTGCCCGCACCGGCGGACGGCGGGGTCGCTCCGGGAGCGCCGGCCAATCCGAACGGCAGCACCGATGACATCGCCGGCCTGTGCGACGAGACGGGACGCGTGCTGGGCCTGATGCCGCATCCCGAGCGGCACATCCGTGCCGAGCAGCACCCCTGCTGGACGCGCCGCCCGCGCGGGGTTCCCGGCGCCGGGCTGGCGCTTTTCGCGCGCGGCGTGGCGTACTTCCGGTAGTTCGCCGCCGGTCGTTCAGAACGGCGTGGGCTCGCCGGCGGGGACGTAATCCGGGGCGGCGCGGCGGGGGTCGTGATTGTCGAACCGCGTGTATTGCCGGTTGAAATGCAGCTCGACGGTGCCGACCGGGCCGTTACGGTTCTTGGCGATGATCAGCTCGGCCAGGTTGTCGTTCACGTCGGGCTCGGCCGGTTCGCCTTCGGACACGCCGCCGCTCTTGTAGTAGGCCTCGCGGTGCAGCAGCAGGACGAGGTCGGCGTCCTGTTCGATTGCGCCGGACTCGCGGAGGTCGCTCATGCGCGGGCGGTTGCCCTTGCGCATCTTGTCTTCGGGGTTGCGGTTGAGCTGGGCCATCGCGACGACGGGCACGTTGAGGTCCTTTGCGAGGGCCTTGAGTCCGCGGGAGATGGTGGCGACTTCCTGCTGGCGGCTTTCGGCGCCGGGCACGTGCATGAGTTGCAGGTAGTCCACGTAGATCGCGCGGATGTGGTGTTTGCGGTAGGCCATCCGCGCCCGCGCCCGCAGCTCGAGGATCGTGAGGTCGGACGTCTCGTCCACGTACAGGGGCGCGCTGGCGAGCCGGCGCGCGAAGTCCTCGAGCTTGTGGATGTCGGCGCGGCGCTGGTGGCGCAGGTGGTGCGCATCGACGCGCGCCTGGCTGCACAGGACGCGCTGGAACACCTGCTGGCGGCTCATTTCCAGCGAGAAGAACAAAACGGGGCGCCCCTCGACGATGGCCATGTGCTCGGCCAGGTTCAGGCCGAACGCGGTCTTGCCCATGGAGGGCCGGCCCGCCACGATGACCAGCTCGGCCGGCTGGAGGCCGCAGGTGATTTCGTCCAGCGCGTAGAAGCCGGTGGGCTCGCCGCTGAGCACGCCCTCGCCGCGCTGCTTGAGCGTCTCGATCACGTCGTGCATGAGCTGGGAGAGCGGGACGGCCTCGCTGGTCACGCGCCGCTCGGTGATCGCGAAGATCTCCTTTTCGGCGTAGTCGAGGATCTCGCGCGTGGTGCGCGCCTGGTCGAAGGCGGCCTCCATGACCTTGTGATTGGCCCCGATCAACTGGCGCAGGAGGTACTTGTCGCGCACCAGTTCCGCGTAGTAGCCGGCGCGCAGCGCGTGGGGCACCGCATTGACCAGCCCGCCCAGAAAGTCGTAGCCCCCCAGCTCGTCCCACCAGCCGCGGCGCGTCAGTTCCTCGCGCAGCAGGTTGCCGTCGACCGGACGATTCTCGGTATAGAAATGCACCAGCACCTCGTAGAGGCGCTGGTGCCGCGGCGATTCGAACACCTCGGCGCCGACGTCGCGGAGCACCGTGATCGCCTGCCCGGTCACCTGCGGCTCGAGAATCATCGAGCCGAGCAGGGCGCGCTCCGCCTCTTCGTCGTGCGGCAGCGGCCGTGTCAGGGCGGGCGGTGCGGCCGCCGCCGGCTTGGCGCCGTCAGGATTCCCGTTCCCGCTCGCCCGCCTGGTCGCCATGTTCCGCGCCGCCGCCTTGCTTGACGACCCACACTTTGATTTCGGCCTTCACCTCCTCGGTGAAGCGGATGGGTACGACGCGATTATCGAGGGTCCGGATGGGCGGATCAAGCTCGACGTGTTCCGCGCGCACGGCGAAGCCCTGTGCGTGCAGCGCGTCGGCGATTTCCTTGCGGCCGACGGAGCCGTACAGCGTGCCTTCGGGGTTCGCGGCGGCCTCGATCGTGACCTGCACGCCCTCCAGCTTCGCCACCAGGTCGGTGAAGACGCGCAGCCGCGCGGCGCGTTCCGCCGCCGCCTTCTTGCGCTCCTCCTCGATCGCCTTGATGTTCTCCTCGGTCGGCTCGGTGGCCAGGCGCTGCGGGAGCAGGTAATTCCGGGCATAGCCGGTGCGGACCTCGACCACGTCGCCGAGGTTGCCCAGCTTGGCAACATCCTTCAGCAGCAGCAGACGCATGCGTGTTTCACTCCTGCATCAGTAGGTTCCTGCGGGCCGGCTGGCTCGCGCGCACCGTCACGTAATGAACGGCATCAGCGCCATGTGCCGGGCGTGCTTGAGGGCCACGGCGACCTTGCGCTGCGCCTCGGCGTTCAGCCCGGTGCGCTTGCGCGAGAACAGCTTGCCCTGGGCGCTGGTCAGGCGCTGCAGCAGGGCCACGTTCTTGTAGTCGATTTCCTCGAGCTTGACCTGCACCCCGCGGTAGCGGCTCGATTCGGCGGACCGCCGGGGCTTGCGCTTCTTCTTGGCACTGGCAAAACGTTTCATCGCCATACCGTCAACTCCGCAATGCTAGAACGGGATCTGCTCGGGCGCCGGCGGCCCACTCTCGTCGGCTCCCGGCGCGTCGTGATAGTCTTCGCCGCGCGGCGGCTCGGCCTGGTGGGCCGGGGCCCCGCCGGGCGCACCCGGGCCGGCGCCGTCCGGGCGCCCGCCCACGAACTGAAAGTTCTCGATGACCACGGTCAGCTTGGAGCGTTTCTGACCGTCCTGGCCGGTCCACTGGTCGAGCTTGAGGCGGCCCTCCACCAGCAGCGGCCGGCCCTTGGCCATGTACTGGTTGATCGTCTCCGCGGACTTGCCCCAGGCCGTGCAGTCCACGAAGCACGTTTCTTCCTTCTGGTTTCCGTCGCGATCGCGGAAGCGGCGCGAAACGGCCAGCCCCACGTCGCAGACGGCGATGTTGCTGGGCAGGTAGCGCAATTGCGGGTCGCGCGTCAGGTTGCCCAGCAGGATCACCTTGTTGAATCCAGCCATGTCCTGTCTCCCACCGGCGCCGCGCCGGACCGCTACTCGTGCAGCGGCACGCCGTGCGCCCGGTCTTCCTCGGGCTCCGGCGGCGCGCCGAACCCGGCTTCCTCGGGTCCGCGGCCGCCTTCGCGCCGGTCGCCGCCCTCGCGTCCGCGCCGCTCGCCGCCATCCTCGTGCCGGCGGCCCTCGCTGATCGGCTGCAGCGGCGTCTCGGCCGGCCAGGTCTTCAGCTCGGCGATGCGCTCCTCCGGCACGTGGCTCGCCCGCAGGATCAGGCTGCGCAGCACGAGGTCGCTGAGCTCCGCGTCGCGCTCCAGGTCGGTGATCCGCTCGGGGGGCGCGTCGAAGTAGGTCAGGACGTACGTGCCGCGCTTGCGCCGCTTGATCTCGTAGGCCAGCTTCCGCTCGTCGAACTTCACGCACACGAGCAGCTCGGCGTTGATGCGGTTGCACAGGCGGTGAATCTCCTGCTCGACGGACGGCCACTCCCGCGCGACCGCGCTGTCAAACAGGAACATGCCCTCGTAGCGTTTCAAGGCTGCTCTCCTTTGGCCGGCGCATCCGGCCGCGGCCGGGAGCCTTCGGCGGGTTCCCGGCGGTTGAATTCGTTCATGGCGGCGTCCAGCCCGCGGCTGAGCCAACACTCGATCGCGTCGGCCCCGCTGTGGATCGCCGCATCCACCGACGGCCGCTCCGACGCTTCGAAGCGGCCCAGCACGTACTCGACCGTCGCGGACGGATCGACGCGGCCGATCCCGATCCGCAGGCGGGGGAACTCGTCGCTGCCCACGTGGCGGATCACGTCGTCCAGGCCGCGATGGCCGCCCGCCGATCCGCTCGCCCGCAGCCGCAACCGGCCCACCGGCAGGTCCAGGTCGTCGAAGACGACCATCAGGTCCGGCAGGCTGAGCTTGTAGTAGCGCCACGCGCCGGCCACGCTCCGCCCGCTCGCGTTCATGTAGGTCTGCGGCCGCAGCAGGAGCACGTCGTCGCCGGCGCGGCGGGCCTGCCCGACCAGCGCTTCGAAATGCCGGTCGTAGCGGTCGGCCTCGACCGCCCAGCGCCGGGCCAGCTCCTCGACCACGAGGTAGCCCATGTTGTGGCGCGACTCGGCGTAGCGCTTGCCGGGGTTGCCCAGGCCGGCGACGAGCTTCACTTCTTTTCCTCTCCCGCCGCTTCCTCTTCCTTGGCCTTCTTGCCGATGACCTCGGGCTCGGCGGCCGCCGCTTCCGCAGCCGCTTCGGCCGGGGCGGCGGGGCCCTCCTCGGCCTTCTTCACGCGCACCAGGAGCACGATGTCGTCGGCGTCGTGCAGCGGCTTCACGTCGGCGGGGAATTCCATTTCGCGGATGTGCAGCATCTGGTCGATCTCGATGTCCTTCACGTTGCAGTACACCGCCTCGGGGATCGCCAGCAGCGGGCACTCGACCTCGACGTCGGCCAGCACCTGCACGAGCTCGCCGCCCGCGAGCACGCCCTTGGGCACGCCCTTCAGCGCGACCGGCACGCGCACCTTGACGCGCTCGTGCTCGTCCACGCGCATCAGGTCGACGTGCAGCGGGTCCTTCTGGAGGTGGTCATACTGCACTTCCTTGATCAGGTACGGGCGCTCCTGCCCGCCGACCGCCAGCCGGACCACGTGCGTCGCATGCTGCAGCGCCAGGTCCAGGTCGTGCCGCGAGAGCGACACCGCTTCCGGGGTCTCCTGGTGACCGTAGATCACGGCCGGCACCAGGCCCTGGCGCCGCAGCCGCTCGTTCGCGTGCCGGTTCCCGGGCTGGCGCGGCTCCGAGCGTATTTTCGTCATTTCCATCTGCCTACTCCTTCGCGCGGCGCCGCGCGCCGCTGTTCACTTCATGAACAAGCTGCTGACCGACTCGTGCCGGTGGATGCGGCGAATGGCCTCGCCGAGCAGCTCGCTTACCGTCAGGATCCGGAGGTTCTGCAACTGGGCCTGCACGGATTCGGGGATCGGAATCGTGTCCGTCACGACGAGGTGATCGACCGGCGCATCCGCCAGCCGCTCGACCGCCGGCCCGCACAGCACCGCGTGCGCCGCCGACACCACGATCTGCCGCGCGCCCTGGCGGCGCACCAGCTTGCAGGCCTGCACGGCGGTGCCGGCGGTGGCGATGATGTCGTCGACCATCAGCACGTTCTGCCCGCGCACTTCGCCGATGATCGCCATCGAGACCGCCTCGCTGCCGCTGATGCGACGCTTGTCGATGATGGCAAGATTCGCGTTCATACGGTCGGCATAGACGCGCGACTGCTTGGCGTTGCCGACATCGGGGCTGACCAGCGTCAGCGGGTCGAGCCGCAGCGTCTCGAAGTAGGCCTGCAGCACCGGCTGCGCCGACAGGTTGTCGACGGGGATGTCGAAGAAGCCCTGGATCTGCGCGGCGTGCAGCTCGATCGTGAGCACGCGATCGGCTCCCGCCACGGTCAGCAGGTTCGCGACGAGCTTGGCCGTGATCGGCACGCGCCCCTCGTCCTTGCGATCCTGGCGCGCGTAGCCGAAATAGGGGATCACCGCCGTGATCCGCTGGGCCGAGGCGCGCTTCAGGCAGTCGATGAAGACGAGCAGCTCGACCAGGTTGGCGTCCACGGGCGGACAGGTGGACTGGATCACGAACGTGTCGCGGCCCCGCACGTCCTCGAACAGCTTGAGCTGAATCTCGCCGTCGGGGAAGCGGTCGAGCTGCACGCGTCCCAGCGGCGCGCCGAGGTACTCGGAGATGCGCGCGGCCAGGGCCGGATTGCTGCGTCCGGAGAACAGGCGCAAATCAGTCATGCGGTCACTCCGGAAAAGGGTGCCACCAGCCCGTGGTCCGGCACGACGGCCGCCGGCCCCAGGTGCGCCAGCGGTCCAATCCGGCACGCCCGCCCGATGCGGACCGGGCCGTGGATGTACGTGTGCGGGTAGATGATCGTGTCGGTCCCGATCCGCGCCCGGTCATCGATCCAGGTGGTCGCGGGATCCACGATCGTCACGCCCTCCTCCATCAGGCGCGCCAGCACGCGGTCACGCATCACCCGGTTCACCAGCGCCAGGTCGGCCCGCGTGTTGATGCTGAAGATGTCCTGCGGCGGCACGGACGTGATCGCCTCCACCGCGTGGCCCGCCGCCAGGAGCAGCGACAGCGCATCGGTGATGTAGTATTCGTGCTTCGCGTTGTTCGGCCGCACCTGGGCCAGCGCGGCCAGGAACTCGTTCTGGCGGAAGCAGTAGTAGCTCGGGTTGATTTCGCGGATCAGCCGCTGCTCGGGCGTCGCGTCGTTGTGCTCGATGATCCCGCGCAGCTTGCCCTGCGCATCGCGCCAGATCCGCCCGTAACCGGTGGGGTCCTCGAGCACGGCGGTCGCCAGCGTGGCCGCCGCCCCGGAGGCCGCGTGCTGCGCCAGCAGGGCCCGGATCGTCTCGGCCCGGATCAGCGGGCCGTCGCCGCAGAGCACCAGCAGGTGGTCGAACTTGCGCCGTTCCAGCTCGGGGCGGCAGACCATCACGGCATGGCCGGTCCCCTGCTGCGGGTTCTGCTCGATCCAGGTCAGGCCCGCGACGTCGGCGAACGCGTCGATCACGAGCTCCTGGCGATAGCCGACCACGACCAGGCAGTCGTGCACGCCGGCCGCGCGGCAGGCATCGATCACGTAGGCGAGCATCGGCCGGCCGCACACTTCGTGCAGCACCTTGGGCAGCTCGGTCTTCAGGCGTGTGCCCTTGCCGGCGGCGAGAATGACGGCACCGATGCGCGGCTGGCTCATGACACGCGTCGCCTGCTCGGCCGGCGCTCAGGCCGACCGCTGCGTTGACGTTGTTGCACTTCCGGATTCAGCACATGGCACCACAAGCTGCCCGGCCTGGACTCGAACCAGGAATACCAGAACCAAAATCTGGTGTGTTGCCAATTACACCACCGGGCAAACGAACGGGCCGGACCGTGCCGGCCGTCACGCCCGTTGTCGCCACGTTCGCGCAGGCGCGATTCGCGGACCCGCTCTGAGGCCTGCACCGGCTGTCGCGTCACAGCCGGCCCAGCGTGAGCCGCGCAGGCCCACACGCCCCGCTCGCGGGCAGTCGCATCCGGCCGTGGCGTGGCCGGAAGGCGGTACTGTAACGGCATGCCCCGGGCGGGTCAATCCTGCGACAGGGTCCGAAAAACCCCGCTGGGACGCGCCGGTCGACGCCCGGTATTTCGTGAGGCAAGTACCGCGGCCCGCTGTCCGATGATTCTTGCGCACGCTGGCGCGTGACCAGCGGTTCTGTCGGACGACGCCATGCCCGGCAACGCGCGCGAAAACCCCGGTCCGAAAGTCCGCGTGCTGATCGTGGATGACAGCGCCATCATCCGGTCGCTGCTCCGCACCGCGTTGTCGCAGCATCCGGAAATCGAGGTGGTCGGGCAGGCCGTCGACGGGCGGGATGCCCTGAGCAAGCTGACCGCCCTCCGCCCGGACGTCGCCACGCTCGACATCGAAATGCCCCAACTGAGCGGAATGGAGGTCCTGGCCCGTGCCAGCCAGCTCCCCACCCGCTTCGTCATGATTTCCTCGCTGACCCAGGCCGGCGCGCACATTACTCTCGAAGCCCTGCGGCGCGGAGCCTTTGACTACGTCACCAAGCCGCAGGCCGGCGGAACCGTCGAACTGGCCGAGTTCCGCGCAGCCCTGCCGGCCAAGGTGATCGCCGCCGCCCGGGCCCGCACCCGCCGGTCCGGCGCCGCGGCCTCGGCCAGCAAGGCCGGCCTGTCCATCGCGCCCGCCGCCGCTCGCTCCTGGGTCGTGGCCATCGGCATCAGTTGTGGCGGGCCGCAGACGCTGATGGAAATGCTGCCCGCGTTCCCCAGCAATTTCGCGCCGATCGTCGTGACGCAGCACATGCCCGCCGCGTTCACGCCGGCGTTTGCCCAGCACCTCGACCAGAATTGCGCGATGCGCGTCAAGGAGGCCGCCGAGGGCGACCTCCTCGAAACCGGCCGGATCCTGATCGCCCCGGGTGATCAGCACCTGCACGTCCGGCGGCGCGGGGCCCAACTGGCCGTCAAGCTCGACGGCGGGCCCAAGGTCTCGGGGCACCGGCCATCGGTCGACGCGATGTTCGAATCGCTCGCGCGCGTGTGCGGCGGGCACTGCGTCGGGGTGGTCATGACCGGGATGGGCGCCGACGGCGCCGCGGGCATCGTCCAGCTCAAGCAGGCGGGTTGCCCCACGCTGGCCCAGGATGAAATGACCAGCCTGGTCTACGGCATGCCCAAGGCCGCCTATGCCACCGGGTGCGTGGACCAGGTCGTGGCGCTGGGCGCGATTCCTTCCGCGATCTGCCGGCTCCTGACCCGCGCCGAGGGAGCCCGGCCGCGAGCCGTTCCCCATGGTACCTGAGCGAAGGGCACGGCGGGAACCGCGTCTGGACCGCTCCCGCCACATCGGCCATGATGCTCCCCTCGCGAGAGGGCCGATGGAGACTGTCGTGGACGTTGCCCGCGTAGCCTCGCCGCTACCCGCCGATCCCCCCGCCGCCGACCCGGGGCCGCTCGCGGCCGCCGCCGCAGCCCGCTACCACCCGCCGGAGTGGGCGCGCGACGCGATCTGGTACCAGCTCATGCTGGATCGCTTCCGGAATGGGGATCCCAGCAACGATCCGCAACCGGTGCGGCCCTGGACCAGCGACTGGTTCACGCCCTCGCCCTGGGAGGGCCGCTTCGGACAGGAGTTCTACCACTCGGCCTTCCGGCGCTATTACGGCGGCGACCTGGCCGGGCTGACACAGAAGCTGCCCTACCTGCGCGACCTCGGGGTGAACGCGCTGTATCTGACCCCGGTGTTCAAGGCCAACTCGCCGCACAAATACAACACGATGAGCCACGTCCATGTGGACGATCACTTCGGGCGACTGGGTGATTATGCGGCGGCCGCCGCGCACGAGGACCTGCTCGACCCGTCGACCTGGACGTGGACTGCGTCGGACCGGATGTTCCTGGACTTCGTGGGCCTGGCTCACGAGCAGGGTTTCCGCGTGATCCTCGATGCCGTGTTCAACCACGTGGGCACCGATCACCCGGCGTTCCGCGACGTTTTCGAGCGGCGGGTGGCGTCGCGTTTCGCACACTGGTTCGACGTGAGCATCTGGGCGCCGCTGACGTACAAGGGATGGTGGGATCATCCCGAACTGCCGGTATTCAAGAAGGGGCCGCGCGGGTTTGCCACCGACGAGGTGCGTCAGCACATCTTCGAGATCACGCGTCGCTGGATGGCCCCCGACGGCGATCCGCGGGCCGGCATCGACGGCTGGCGCCTGGACGTGCCGAACGAGATCCCCCTGCCCTTCTGGCGCGAGTGGTGCCCGTTCGTCCGCGCCATCAACCCGCAGGCCTTCATCGTCGGCGAGATCTGGCACCGGGCCGACGAATGGCTCGACGGCCGTGCCTTCGATGCCGTCATGAACTACGAACTGGCCCGCAGCGTGGTCGCCTGGCTGTTTGATCGACGACAGCGGATCTCGGTGCGCGAGTTCGACCGGCGCCTGTCCGAGCTGCGCGCCGCGTATCCCCCGGCGCTGACCCAGGTCATGCAGAACCTGATGGACAGCCACGACACGGACCGGCTGGTCTCGATGGCGCACAATCCCGACCGCAGCTACAACACCGCCAACCGGCTGAACGAGCCGGGCGTGACGTACGACAACAGCAAGCCCCCGCCCGCGGCCTACGCGCGGGCCCGCCTGGCCGTGCTGATCCAGATGACGTACATCGGCGCGCCGATGGTCTACTACGGCGACGAGGTCGGCATGTGGGGCGCCTCCGATCCGACCTGCCGCAAGCCGATGCTGTGGCAGGATCTCCAGCCGTACGACAAGCCGGAAGAGAACCACGTCATGGAGGAGCACCTGGCGTACTATCGCCAGTTGATCGCGCTGCGCATGGCCCACCCGGCGCTGCGCGCCGGCGGGTTCGAGACGCTGCTTTGCGAAGACGCCGCCGACGTGTGGGCGTTTCGCCGGGCGTCGGAGCAGGAACAGTTGATCGTCGCCTTGAACGCGTCGGATGTCGCCCGGCGTGTGAGCATTCCGCTGCCGGCCGCGGCCCCCACGCGCTGGGAAATCATCCTGGGCGGAAGCGGCACGGCGGGTGTGGCGGGCGGAGGGCTGCCGCTCGAACTGGCGCCGATGGCCGGCCAGGTGCTCGTCGCCCGCGGCTGACTCACGCTCAGGGTTGCTGCGTCACCTGCGCGAGCTGTTGGCGCAGTGTCGCCGCCGCCTGCGGTTCCATGAACTCGAGATTCACTTCGACGTTGGCGGCCGCCCCCTCGAGCCCGGCTCGCGCCAGGTGCCGCGCGGCCTGCACGTCCGAGCGCAGGTTCGGATTCCCGATCTTCGCCAGGTGTTCGAGCGTGGCCAGCACGCGCCGGCACAGGGCACTCGTCTCGAGCGGCACCGCCGCCGCCAGCGCCGCCGCCTGCTGAATCCGCTCGGCCCGTCCCGGCTGATCGCGCGCGGTCTTAAAGGCCGCGCTGAGTTCCTCGTAGGCGGCCGCATCCTCGTCCATCAGCCGCAGGAACATGTCCTGCGCCCGTGCCAGGTGGGCCGTGGCGGAGGAGACGTCCGCGGCGACCGCGGCGTACTTCGGCTTGCCCGTGCTGAACGCGCAGACCATCTGGCCCAGCGCGGCGGACAGCGCGCCGGCCAGGGCGGCGACGCTCCCGCCGCCGGGCGTCGGCGTCTGCGCCGCCAGTTGACCGACAAACTCCCGCAGCGTCAGATCGGAGTAGGATGTCGTGCTCACGCCGGACTCCCAATGCTCCGGCCCGGCGGGCTCCGCTCCCCGAGCTGCCCGGCGGCGGCCGGCCCGCGCATAATACTCGCGATGCCCGGCTTGACCCAGGACGAACTGGATCGCCGCTACATGCGGCAGGCGCTCGACGTCGCGCGGCAGGCGTTGCCGGCGGAGGACGTACCGGTCGGAGCGCTGGTCGTGCATGAGCACCGCATCATCGGCCGCGGCTACAACCAGCGCGAACAGTTGCAGGATCCGACCGCCCACGCGGAGATGATCGCCCTCACGGCCGCCGCGGCGTACATCGGCCACTGGCGCCTCGAGGACTGCACGCTGTACGTGACGCTCGAGCCCTGCGTGATGTGTGCCGGGGCGATGGTCCTGGCCCGGCTGCCGCGGCTGGTGTACGGGGCGGTTGACCCGAAAGCCGGGGCTTGCCAGTCGCTGTTCACGATCACGCAGGACCGCCGGCTCAACCACCGCGTCGAGACGTGCGGCGGCGTGCTGGCGGACGAGTGCGGCGAACTTTTGCGCGAGTTTTTCCGGCGGCGCCGTGCGGCCGGGGACAAGTAACCGCCGGCCAGCGCGAGAATGTGACGAGTCAGACCGTGCTAGCCGACGCACTGCTGACACAGCAGTGGCACGGGAACCGGGGCGCGACCATGTGCCACTGCTCTGTGAGCGGTGCCGGCCGCGGGGGCTGATGCCAACCGACGAAAAGACACTGCTGACACAGCAGTGGCACGGCGGGTCAGGCGGATGTCGCCGCGCGCTGGGCGGGTGTGACCGCGGTCGGCCGCCCCGGGGCAGGCGCGATGTCCTGCCGTGCCCGTACGGTCTCGATGGCTTTCTTGCCCGCCAGGAACGCGTGGTCGGAGTTGTAGTACTCCCACTCGCTGTAGCGTCCGGCGAGAATCACGTTGTGTTCGCCCAGCCACTCGCGGATCCGCTTCACGCGCTCCGCCCGGCCGTGGTCGTACACGACGTAGGCGTAGGGCAGGTCGACCTGCGCCGCGGCCCAGACCGGGTCGTCGGGGCGCATCAGGCCGACACGACGGATGTCGTCGATGCAGCGCTGGATCAGGTCCTCACCGTCGCACGGCAGCGGCTTGTCGGGCGAATAGGTGATCTCGCAGGTCAGCCCGAATCCGCCCGGCGGGTTGCAGTGCGGGCTGGCATTGCCCTGGACGAAGATGCGGTGGAAGACCGTGTCCTCCGGGTAGTAGATCCAGTGCTTTTCGGTGAGGTTGGCGCGGCCCACGCCGATGTGCACGCACCGCACCGAGACGTGCCGCAGTTCGGCCGCCGCGTGGCGGACGAAGTCCGGCGCCTCGTCGCCTAGCGCGCTGACCAGCAAGGGCAGCGGCATCGTGCTGACCAGGTAGTCGAAGCCGAGGTCCCGGCCGTCGGCGAGCGTGACGGTCTTGCGCCGCACGGACACCCGGGCCACGCGGGCCTTCAGCTTCAGGCGCCCCGCGACATGCGGCAGGAAGCCGTTCACCAGGGCCTGGAAGCCGCCACGCAGCGGGTAGCCGAAGCGCGCGTTGGGGCCCATCGGCTTGGGCACTGGCCGCAGCGCGCCGTCGATCATCTCCTCCAGGTCGGGCAGCGGCACGCGTCCGCCCAGCCACGATGTTTCCATCTCGGACAGCGGCACGGCCCAGAGCTTGCGGTTGTACGGGATGGCAAAGTGCCGCGCGATGCCGGCCCCCCACACGCGATAGATGAACTCCTCGAAGTTCCGGGGCGCCGCCGGGGTCGCGGGGACGTCGGGGTTGCCGCCCAGGCGGGCCGTGCTTTCCAGGATCCCGTCGGCGCAGCAGTCGCGCAACTCGCGCGCGGGGCGCGCAGCCGGGCCATAGTCGGCGCGCCACGGGGCGGACGCACCGTTGCCGTTCTTGCGCGCGGCGGGTTCGGCGTGACCGCGTGTTGCGCACTGACCGTTTCCGTTGCCATTGCCGTTGCCGTTTCCGTTTCCGTTTCCGTTGCCGTTCCCGTTACCGTGAGCGTGGCCGTTGGCGCCCGGCCCGGCCGTGCCGGCACCGTCGGCCGCGGCGGCCTTCAGCGGACCGAAGCGGGCCTCGATC
>CAZVRR010000051.1:0-17342 GCA_964629745.1 uncultured Planctomycetales bacterium
CTGCGAATACGCTTCGGGCAGGGCCAGTTCCTCATACATGTAGCGCTGCGCCGATGCAGTCGCCGCAAGGCCCAGCGCTCCAGCGACAATGACTCCGCTCCATCCAAGGCGTGCGAACCGCGTCATCAAATGAGACATGCGTGCTCCCTTCGTGTCTGGTGTTTCGATCTGCCGACCCCCAAGAGCATGACGGGTGCCGCCATGCGACGGCAAGACGGAATGCATGCAACCTACTTCTCCACAGCAATTTATGAAGATCTCACCTGACGGCAGCCCGCCTCCGGGCCTCGTTCTCTCCCGCAATGGGTTGCGGCAACCACGGCATGTTGCGGGTGCGCCGCTCGGACCGGGCCGGCGCGGACCATGACCGCCCCTATCGAGCCCGGCGGCCGACCCCATAGAATCCCGCCGAGGGCCTGTCCATGAACCCACTGCTGGATCACTTCGAGACGACGTGCACGCAGCGGCCGGACCAGCTCGCGGCGTGTGATCAATCCTTGACGCTCGACTACAAGAGTCTGCGGGCGGTCGCCGCCGGGCTGGCGCAGCAAATCCGCGGATCGACACAGCGGGCGCGGGTCGGCATCCTGGCGCCGACGTCCGCCGCGGGCGTCGCGGCGATGTTCGCGTGCTGGTATGCCGGCCGCGTGCCGGTGCCGATCAATTTCCTGCTGAGCCCGCCTGAGATCGGCCGGATCATCGCGGACGCCGAGCTGGACCTGCTCCTCACCACGTCGCACTTTGAGGCGCTGGTGCGGGCGGCGGGTCTGCGGGCGCTCCTACTGGGGCCCGACACGTTGAAGCCGTCCCGGATGGCGGTGCCGGATGCGCAGCCCGAGGACCTCGCGGTGATCCTCTACACGTCGGGCACGTCAGGGGATCCGAAGGGTGTGTGCCTGAGTTACCGCAACCTCGCGGGCAACGCCCAGGCATGCATCGAACATGCCCGCATCACCCCCGAGCATGTCTGGCTCAGCCCGCTGCCGCAGTTTCACAGCTTCGGCTGCACGGCGATGACAATCACGCCGATGCTGCTGGGCGTAACGGTCTGGTACGTGCCGCGTTTCAGCCCCGTGGCCGTAGCGCAGCTCATCGCGGAAAAGCGCGTCACGATGCTGATGGCCATTCCCAGCATGTACGCCGCGCTGTTGAACCTGAAGAACGTGCAGCGCTCGACCTTTGCTTCGCTCACGTACGTGATCAGCGGGGGGGAGCCGTTGCCGGCGCGCGTCTTCCAGGGATTCCAGGAGCGCTTCGGCGTCACGCTGTATGAAGGCTACGGCATGACCGAGTCGTCACCCGTCGTGTCCTTGAACACGCCCTGGTCGCACCGGGTCGGCTCCGTGGGGACGCCCATACCCGGCGTGAGCGTCACGGCGGTCGACGAGGCGGGGCAGCCGCAACCTCCCGGCACGCCGGGCGAGCTCCTGATCCGCGGCCATTGCGTCATGCAGGGCTACCACCGCAAGCCCGAAGCGACGGCGGCGGCCGTCCGCGACGGCGCGCTCTACAGCGGCGACCGGGGACACGTGGATCGCGACGGATTCGTATTCATCACCGGCCGCGTGAAGGAGATGATCATCGTCGGCGGGGAAAACGTGTATCCGCGCGAAATCGAGGACGCGCTGCTGGAGCATCCGGCGGTCGGCGAAGCGGCGGCGATCGGATTTCGCGATGACGTGCGCGGCGAGCTGCCGGCGGCGTACGTGATTCTGAAAGAAGATGCGGTGGCGAGCGAAACCGAACTGCGCGATTTTTGTCGCGCGCGACTGGCCGGCTACAAGGTCCCCCGCTGGATCCGCATCGAACGGGAACTCCCGCGGAGTTCGACGGGCAAGATCCTCAAGCGTGCCCTCAAACCAGAGCGGTCGTGACGGAGAACGACAGCGGACTCGTGCCAACCGCGTCCAGGACGACGCCCACGTCGAGATGGTCGTCTTCCTGTCCGACGCGCATCTGCGTACGGACCACGGTTGCCCAGCGGCTGCCGACAATGCCGAAGCCTTCGAGCGGCTGCGCGCCCGGCAGATGCGAGCGCAGCTCGTAACGCTGGCCTTCCGCCACGCCATAGCCCAATGGCACGCGCAGCCGCAGGCCACCCGGCGAGGACTCGACGCAGTGGCAGCGCAACACCGTTGCGCCGTCGTGGTCCACCATCCAAAGGGTGCCGGAAACGGGCTGCCGGGATTCGCCGCGGCGATCGGCCACGTCGGCCAACGCCGTTGTGCCTGAGTCGGGTTCCATGCTCACGGGGACGAACTCCTTCCTCGGCCGGCCACCGCTGTGGTGATTACGCCGATCTACGTCGCCGGGTCCTCCGGCGCGTCTGCAAATCCGAATTCGAGGAGCCAGTCGGCGGCGGCATCGGGGCCGAGCCCCGTGTGTTTCTCTTTCGGCTCGACCCGCACGGGCGGAGGGCGTTCCAGGTCTTGTGTGAGCAGGGCCCAGAACTCGTCCGCGCGAATCGCTTTGGCACGCCGCCGCTTGGCTGCCCGAACGATTTCATGGTCTGACGACACCACGAGGAGTCGTCGCGCTGCCGAGTCCGTCTCAAGTATGCGAATCAGTTCGGCGTCGGCACTGTTGCCGCCGCTATAACTGACACAAACGTCGGGGTTGGCAATCTGCCAGGCGCGATCCGGAGTCGGGGCGGGGCCGTCGAAGACCAGATGGACGGATTGCGCCCGCCGACGCGCCCACTCGCCCACTCGGGTGCACAGCATCGTGCGCCCGGGCAGTGGACCTTCCGGCGCCGCACCGCGGGCCGCATGGAGCAGGTTGTTCCCGTCGATCAGGACCGGCACCACGCGTCTCCGATATGTAGAGTACAGTGAAAACACCGCTGCGCCAAAGAAAAACCGCTTCCTGGACTAACCTATTTCACCCAAGTTACCGAATGACCCATACCTTTCCGCCCTTCTCCATCGGATAAAACCTCGAGTACGCCTGACGATAATCCCGGACGGACGCAAGGGACGCCCATTTCGGAACGCGTACGCCCGCCAGTTCAGGTGGGTGACTTCCCGTTTATTGGACAATCCAGCCTCTGACTCCTCGCGACCCGACCGGGCATCCGTACACACGGCAGAACCGTCACGCCACCCGACTGGGCGGCGGAAGGAGTAGCCAACTCGGAACTCGTGCGCAGCGGAGCTGGGCTGTGCGCGCAAACTGGTTACCTGTGAGTGGTTACGATGGATTCACTCGCAATTCACGGTACCGTCAGCGCCCGGAGGCATGCTGCACAGATGCAACCACGCGCCGCAGTCTGAGGCAGGCAATCGCGTGCTGCACGACCAGAGCCAACCCGCGGAGGGCGGGCGTTGGAGGTCATCATGCGTTTCGTATCCACCGGTACACACGGAGCTCTGGACTACCTGGTGGGATTGATCCTGATTGCCGCGCCGTTATGGCTGCAGGTCGATGATGACGCCGCGGCGCGGGCGCGGTGGATTCCGTTCATCCTCGGGATGGTGCTGCTGGGTTACAGCGCCGTAACCTGCTATCCCCTGGGACTCGTGCGCAAGATGCCGATGTACACGCACCTGTGGCTCGACGGCGGCAGCGGCGCGCTGCTCGCGCTGTCCCCCTGGCTCTTTGCGTTCGCCGATTTCGTCTGGCTCCCGCACGTGGCGATCGGCGTCTTTTCGATCGCGGCTGCGCTCGTCTCTCGTACCGCCGCCCCGGCCCCGCGCCAGTACGATGACCGCGTGCCCGTGCAGCGGCCGGCCGAAGATTTCTGATACGGTTCGCGGCGGTCCGGCGCGCGGACTTCAGGAGCGCTGCGACGTGCCCGCGTCTGCGCACAGCCGCACGAGTGAGTCCAGCAGCGCCCCTTGCGCCGGGTTGGTCTTCCGGCGCGCGTCGGCCAGCGTGAAGAACGCCGCCCGATCCACTTCGGGGAACTCGCGAAACTGCCCGGATTTCGGCGGCCATTCCATGCGAAACAGGTTGCTGCGCAGGGCCGCTGGGTCCCAGTCCCCCGCGCACGCCCAGGCCCGCACGAGCTTGCCGCCCTGCTGCCGGATTTCGCCGAGCGGCAGAAACGGTCCGTCCGGCGCAAAACCGGTCTCTTCCGCGAACTCGCGTCGGGCGGCGTGCAGGTCATCCTCACCAGGTTCGGGCTCACCCTTCGGAATCGTCCACGCGCCGTCGTCGCGTTTGCTCCACAGCGGCCCGCCGGGGTGAACCAGCAAGACCTCGAGCGCGCCCGCGCGCCGACGGAACAGCAGCAATCCCGCGCTGACTTTGGGCATAGGAGTTGACCTGTGCGACCGCGACCCCCGGATTCTACGCGGCCGTGCTCCGCGCGGCGCCGTCGAACGCCCGCTCGATGAAGTGGGTATCGACGTTGCCCTTCACGAAGTCCGCGTGCTCCAGGATCGTGCGATGCAGTGGAATCGTGGTCTTGAGCGGCTTGATCACGAACTCCGCGAGCGAGCGGCGCATCGTCGCGATCGCCGCGGCGCGCGAATCCGCGTGCACGAGCAGCTTCGCGATGAGGGAGTCGTAATAGGGGCTGACCGTGTAGCCGCTGTAGGCATGCGTGTCGACGCGGACCGCCGGCCCGCCGGGTGGAATGAATTCCTCGATGCGCCCGGGGCAGGGGCGGAAGTTCTCGTCGGGGCTCTCGGCATTGATGCGGCACTCGATGGCGGCGCCGTGCTGGCCGATGTCATCCTGCTTCAAGGTGAGGCGTTCCCCGCCCGCGATGCGGATCTGCCACTGCAGCAGGTCCAGGCCCGTGATCAGCTCGGTGACGGGGTGCTCGACCTGGATGCGGGCATTGACCTCGATGAAGTAGAAGTTCTCTTCGGCGTCGACGAGGAATTCGCACGTGCCCGCCGACGTGTAGCCGGCCTCCCGCGCCAGCCGCACGGCGGCCGTGCAGAGCTTCAGGCGCGTGCGGGCGGTGATATGGGGCGAGGGCGATTCCTCGATCAGCTTCTGGTGCCGGCGCTGGATCGAGCAATCGCGTTCCCACAGGTGCAGCACGTTGCCCTTGTGATCCGCTAGGAGCTGCACTTCGACGTGGCGCGGCCGCTCGAGGAGCTTCTCGATATACAGGCTGCCGTCCTTGAACGCGGCTTCGGCCTCGGCCCGGGCGTTGCGGAAGTTCGTCCGCAGCGTCGCCTCGTTGTGCGCCGGCCGCATGCCGCGCCCGCCGCCCCCCGCGGCCGCCTTGATCATCACGGGAAAGCCGATGCGTTCCGCGACGGCGACCGCCTCGTCCTCGTCGAGCACGGGGCCCGGGCTGCCGGGCACGGTCGGCACCTTGGCGCGCTTGGCGAGCTTGCGGGCCTCGACCTTGTTGCCCAGCAGGCGCATCGCGTCGGCGCTGGGGCCGATGAACTCGATGCGGCAGTCGCGGCACATCTGAGCGAACGTGGGGTTTTCGGCCAGGAAGCCATAGCCGGGGTGGATGGCCTGCACATCGGCCACCTCGGCCGCGGAGATGATCGCGGGCGCATGCAGGTAGGACAGCGCCGCCGGCTCCGGGCCGATGCAGATCGCGTCATGGGCCAGGTTGAGATACGCGGCGTCGCGGTCCGCCCGGCTGTAGACAGCCACCGCCTCGATCCCGAGATCACGGCAGGCACGGATGATGCGCAGGGCAATCTCGCCGCGGTTGGCTACCAGGATTCGTTTGAACATCCGGCGTTCCTGCGCGTCAGGGGCTAATCGGTTTCCACGGCAAACAGCGGCTGGTCGAACTCCACTGCCTGCGCGTTCTTCACCAGGACTTTCGTGATCCGGCCGGCCACCTCCGCCTTGATCTCGTTGAACACCTTCATGGCCTCGACGAGACAGACGACCGAGTCGGCGGTGACCTCGTCGCCCACCTTGATGAACGGGGGCGAGTCGGGGTCGGCGGCGGAGTAGAACGTGCCGACCATGGGCGAGCGAATCAGGTGTTCGTTGGCGGCGGGCGTATGCTTCTCCGGCGGGGCCGTGCTCGCCGCGCCGGCGGCCGGCAGGGCGGACGGCAACAGGGCTGGGGCGAATCCGCCCGGCGCCGTCGCCAGCACGGGGGCCATGCCGCGTCGCAGGAGGATATGGGTTTCACCCTCGCGCAGCTCGATGCGGCTCAGGTCGTTTTCCACCATGAGCTGCACCAGGCTTTTGATCATCTTCATGTCCATCGTGATCTCGCCACTAGCCAGGCTTGTTCCTCGCGTGCCACGAAGCGGCCTTACGGACGGTCAATCTCCAGTGACGTCAGCACCTGGTGCCCGTGGTCCGTCACGAGCACGTCATCTTCAATACGGACACCGCCGACGCCGGGAACGTAGATCCCCGGCTCGATCGTGATGACCATGCCCGGCTCCAGCACCGTCCGGGACTGCATGCCGACGCGCGGTGCTTCGTGGACATCGATGCCCAGGCCATGCCCGGTCGCATGGCCGAATTGCTTGCCGTAGCCGGCCTTGGTAATGACCTGCCGGGCCACGCGATCGACATCGTGACCCGTGACGCCCGGCCGGACCGCCTCGATGGCCCGGTCGTGCGCTTCGTGCACGATGTTGTTGATTTCCCTGAGCTGCGCCGACGGCTTGCCGATCCAGAGCATCCGCGTCAGGTCGCTGCAATACCAGCCGACCTGCGCCCCCCAGTCGATCAGCACGGCCGAGTTGTCGCCGAGGACCGCGTCGCCCGATTCGTAGTGCGGCAATGAGGCGTTGGCGCCGAACGCCATGATGGTCGGAAACGACGGACCCTGTGCGCCGAGCGCCTTCATCTCGTATTCCAGCCGGGCCGCCGCCTCGCGCTCGGTATGCCCTGGCCGCAGCCAGTCGCGGAAGCGCCGGAACGCATTCTGGGCGACGTCGATGGCCCGGCGCAGGGCGGCGATTTCGGTCGCATCCTTGCACTGCCGGCCGCTTGCGAGCACCCCTCCCAGCGGGACGAGCTTTGTCGATCCGAGGTGTTTCTTCAGCTCGCCGTGATCCGCCAGCGTGATCTGGGCGGGGTCGAATCCCAGCCGCGCCAGCTTGAAGCGCCGAATGATGCCGGCGTTGAACTCGGCCGTCCGCTTCTTGCGCAGCACCTTCCGGGCGTACGGCGCCTGCCGCTCCGCGGCCTCGGCGAACCGCCCGTCCGTCAGAAGCGCCACGTCACGGCGCGTGACGAGCGCCAACCCGTCCTCCCCACTGAAACCCGTCAGCCAGATCTGGTCCATCCGATTTAAGATCAGGTAGCCATCGAGTTTGCGCCGCGCCAGCTCGGCGCGCACCTGGGCAATCCGCTCGGCGTACGGGGCGGAAACTTCGATCTTGCTCATGGTGTGAGTACTCCACGGCGAACCAAGACCCGGGAGTACAAGACTCCCGCCGTCCTGAATGTCACGCCCTTGTCGCCTCGTGCCGCGCCGTCGACCACGCCACTGACGTCGCGCCACGCCGGCCGCCGGCACGCCCTCCGGCCCGGATCGGCGCACACTTTACCGCCGGCGCGGCGCCTCGGCCAGTGCCGCGGGCGGCTCGGGCGCGGTGCGGCCCCGGTCAGACGTCCAGGTCGGCGGGGGGTTTGGGTTCGTAGCGCGGGATTTCCGGCTCGCGGACGTGGTCAAGCAATTGCTGCACGATCTTGACCGAATCGAGACCCTGGGCCTGGGCGGCGAAGTTGCACGCGATCCGGTGCCGCAGGACCGGCAGCGCCACGCGCCGGATGTCCTCGAGACTCACGCTGTAGCGGCCGTCCAGCGCCGCCATCGCCTTGCCGCCCCAGACGAGGAACTGGCCGGCGCGGGGTCCGGCGCCCCAGTCGACAAACTTCTGGACGAAGTCGGGGGCCGTCGGATCGCTCGGCCGGCTGGCCCGGACCAGGCTCGCCGCGTATTGAACGATGTACTCCGTCGCCGGAATCGCCGCGATCAGCCGCTGCATGTTCAGCACCTGCCGGTCATTCATCACGGTGCGCAGCGCGGGCGGCTCGGCGCCGGTCGTACGGGCGAGGATCTGCTGTTCCTCGGCGACGGTCGGGTAGTCGACCCACAGGTTGAACATGAAGCGATCGAGCTGGGCTTCCGGCAGGGGGTATGTCCCCTCCTGCTCGATGGGATTCTGGGTGGCGATGACGAAGAATGGGTTCGGCAGCGGGTAGGTCTGGTTGCCCGCCGTCACCTCGCGCTCCTGCATCGCCTGCAGCAGGGCTGCCTGCGTCTTGGGAGGCGTGCGGTTGATTTCGTCGGCGAGCACGATGTTGGCGAACACGGGGCCCTGCACGAAGCGGAACTCGCGCTGTCCGCCGGGCAGCTCATCGATCACGTTCGTCCCGGTGATGTCGGAGGGCATCAGGTCGGGCGTGAACTGGATGCGCTTGAACGAGAGCGAGGTGATGCGGGCCAGAGTCGAGACGATCAGTGTCTTGGCCAGCCCCGGCACGCCGACCAGCAGGCAGTGGCCGCGCGTGAGAATCGCCGCCAGCAGTTGCTCGATGACGTCGCGCTGGCCAACGATCTGGCGCGAGATCTCGTCGAGGATGAGCTGCTTGGAGCGGTGAAATTCCTTCAGCAGTGTCTCGAAGGCAGCCATCCGCGCTCCGCAGGGCGTGCCGCGCCGGCCCGTTCAACCGGTCGCCGGCATCGCGCCGGTTCCGTAATCCTTACGGGCGGCCCCCCGGCAACTCGCCTCGCTCGTACGCCGCCCGCAGGCGGTCGTACGCGGACCGGTAGGCCACGAAGCGGACATGGTACTCGCGCCGGCTGCGCTCGTCAGCGGCCAGGTCGGGGTGATAGCGCTTGGAGACCTCGCGCCAGGCCTGCTTGAGCTGGTCCGCCGTCGCCGCACCCGCCAGTCCGAACAGCGCCAGTGCGTCGGCCAGCGGCAGCTCCGCCGCGCGGCGCTCGACCTGCTCGGCCACCACCCGCCGCTGCGGGGACGCCGCGTCCTCGCGCAGCCAGTGCCAGTCCCACGCATCGGGCAGCAGGGCGCCCACGGTCGAGCCGAGCACCGCGAGCGATCGCGCGAAGGGCCGGCCCTTCAAACCGAGCAGCGAATCCAGGGCCAGACCGGCGGTCGCGGCGAGCTGCCCACCGAGTCGCGCCGTAAAGCGCCGCTGCTCCGCGCAGGGTCCGCGCAGCAGGGGGGCGATGTCCTTCGCCCAGACTCTGTGCAGGAAGCGCCGCAGGGCGTCGTCAGCTTGGGGTGTTGTTGCGGGCATCTGGCCGGTGGTCCATCATAGGTATCAGGTCCATAGTGTAGTGCGGACCACGCACAACCGCATCTGCGCCGCACGGGTACGCGGCCTGGCCGCGGGGAGTATACGGTGCTCGACCCGGCCGTTTCGGCCCAGCTCATCACGCAGCGCACGTTCGGACTGCTGGCCGTCGGAGGCGCCGCCCTCGCGGTCGCCGCACTGGGTCGGCGCCGTCTGGCCGCGGGCGTCGGCGAGGGCCTGTTCATCGCCGCGCTGAGCGTGCTGCTGCTGGCAGGCAACCTGCCGGCGGCCGCCGATGCGCCTATCGCGGCGAACCTGGCCGCCCTGTTCACCGGGCTGGCAGTCGTATGGCACCTCGGCGCGCGGTGGATCGAGCGCTACACGGCGGCCGGGGCGGCGCCAACCGGATCGTCCGAGCCGGGATTGCGGAGCACGCTCGCCGGTCACGGGGTGGTCCTTTGCGGGCTCGCGGTCGCGGGACTGGCGCTGCGCCGACCCGGTTCGTTTACGCACCAGGAGCGTCTCGGCCTGACGCTGTGCCTCGTGCTGCTGCTCGCACTCACGCTGCGGCCGTGGCTGAGCGCAGGACGTGACCGGGCGCGCTACGGCATGCTGGCGCTGGCATTCCTGGCGCTGGGGCTGTGGGCGGCGCCGGCTCAGGGACGGGCCGCGTCGCTCGTCAGTCGCGCGGCGGCGATCGCCGTGGTCCTTGGCCTGGTCGCAGCTCTGCTGCCGATCCTCGCTCACTGGCGCTACCGGCGCCGGGTCTGGCACAGCGAGCCCGAGCGCTTGCTTGATGAGCCGCGCCCGCTGACGGCGCTCTGGTCCATCCTGGCGTTCGTATCGACCGCCATGGGTGTGCTGGTGCTCTTCGCTCCGCCGACCTCGCTGGGGCCCGTGACCGTGGGGCTGGCCGCGCTCACGGCCTCCATCGCCGGTCACCAGCGGGGCAGCCAGCCCGCGGGCGAGCTGGGGCTCGCTCTGGCCGGCGCCGCGGTCGTCGTGGCGGCGCGAAGCTGGCTGAGCGATTTCGGCTACAACGCCCTGCTGGGTATCACGCTCGCCAGCGGGTGGATGCTCTGGCTGGCCCGCTTCTGGGATCAGCAGTTGCACGACGGCCGCGCCTGGACGACGGCGGGGCGGCTGATTCCCGCGGCACGGCGCCTGGGGCAGGCCGGCGCGCTGGGCTGCGTGGCGGTCGCAGTGGGCTCGTACGGCGCGGAGGCGCCCTCCTTGTGGGGAACGCTGCTCACCATTGCGGCGCTGTCGGGCCTGGCCGCGCTGCTGTTGCGCGGCGCGATGACCGACGACGATCCGCCGCAGGTCCTGGCCGCCGGCGCCTTGCTGCTGGTCGCGGTCCTGCCGGTGCTCGATGTGTTGCGCGCGATGGAATTCAGCCCGGCGTGGGGGGCCGTCGCCTGCGCCCTGGCGGCCCTGCTGCTGGCCGCGCGACTCGGACCGGCACGGCCCGAGTGCCGCACCGCCTGGGCCGCCCACGCCTACCTCGGAGGGTTTCTGCCCGTCACCGCCGCCTGCCTGCTGGCACTGAGCGTACGCTCGGCGGCCGAGAGCGTGCCGGTGCTCGTGGCGCTGGCCTGCTGGGTGGTGGCCGGAGTGCTGCGCTGGGCGCGACGCCCCACCGGCGCCCGCTGACGCGCCGCGGCGGTCAGAAGACGCGCCGCGAATCCAGCAGCACGCAAATGGGGCCGTCGTTCACCGCGGACACGAGCATGTACGCGCCGAAGCGCCCGGTCTCGACGTGCAGACCGGTGGCCCGCAGAGCCGCCCCGACCGCCGCGACCAGCGGCCCGGCCACCGCCCCGCTCGCCGAGCCGTCGAACGAAGGTCGCCGGCCTTTGCGCACGTCGGCGCACACCGTGAACGCGCTGACCAGCAGCACCTGTCCGCCGGCCTGGCTCACGTCCCGGTTCATCTTGTCCTGCGCGTCGGTGAAGATCCGCAGGTGGGCGATCTTGTCCGCGATGTATTGCACGTCCTGCGGGCCGTCGTCCGGGGCCGCGGCGCAATAGACCAGCAGGCCCGGCCCGATGCGGCCGACCGTTTCGCCGGCCACGCTCACCGCGGCTTGGCTGACGCGCTGGACCACCGCGCGCAAGGCGATTCTCCTGGAAAGGCGCCGGGCCGGCATTTTACGGCTACCGGGCGCCTGCTGCGGCAATTCAACCTCACAGTGGGTAAAATCGCCGATGCGGCGGCCGGGCTCCGACCGCGGGATCGCCTCCCGGAACACAGGGCCGTTTCGAGCTAGCACGACCATGGACGCGCAGCCGTTGCCAGACCAGACCAACCTCACATTCGTTGAGGCACTCTACGCGGACTATGTGAAAGACCACGAGTCGGTCCCGTCGGCCTGGCGCGAGTACTTTGCGCGGCTGCCGCAACGGGAGAACGGCTCGGCCCGTCTGGGGCCCAGCTTCCGACCGCGCAGCATCTTCAACCCGGCCGGCGCTGCCGTCATGCACGATGGGCGCACGGGGACCGCGCTCTCTTCCGAAGTGCTGCAGGACCGCGTCGACCAGATGGTACGGGCGTACCGGGTGCGCGGCCACACGATCGCGCAGCTCGACCCGCTGGGGCGGCCGCGCCCGCCGCGGCCACGCCTCGAGCCGGCGTTCTACGGCTTTACCGACGCCGACCTGGACCGGCCGTTCTCGAGCCGCACGATTCACGGCGCCCAGGTGCGTACGCTGCGCGAAATCCTGGCGCTGCTGCGCAACACGTATTGCCGCTCCATTGGTGTGCAGTTCATGCACATCGACGACGCGGAAGCGCGCGAGTGGCTCCAGGAGCGGATGGAAGGCACGCAGAACCGCATCATCCTTCAGCGCGCGGAGCAGCTGCGCATCCTGCGCCGCCTGACGGACGCGGTTGTGTTCGAGGAGTTCATTCAGAAGAAGTACATCGGGGCCAAGCGCTTCAGCCTGGAGGGCGGCGAAAGCCTGATCCCGCTGCTGGACCTGGCCATCGAGCGCGCCGCCGAACACGAGGTCGAGGAAATCGTCATCGGCATGCCGCATCGCGGACGGCTCAACGTCCTCGCCAACATCGTCGGCAAGAGCCCGCGGCAGATCTTCCGCGAGTTCGAGGACCGCGACCTGCCGGCCCATGGCGGCGGGGACGTGAAGTACCACCTCGGCTGGCACGGCGACTGGACCGCCGCCAGCGGCAAGCAGGTCCACGTGGCGCTGGCGTTCAATCCCAGCCACCTGGAGTTCGTCAACCCGGTCGTAATCGGCCGCTGCCGCGCGAAGCAGGACCGCATCCAGGATACGGAGCACCGACGGTCGCTGGCGATCCTGATCCACGGAGACGCCGCGTTTATCGGCGAAGGCATCGTCCAGGAGACGCTCAACCTCAGCGCACTGCGCGGCTACCGCGTGGGCGGCACGCTGCACGTGATCGTCAACAACCAGATCGGCTTCACGACCGACCCGGAGGACGCACGCTCGACGTCGTATGCGACCGACGTCGCCCGGATGCTCCAGAGCCCGATCTTCCACGTGAACGGCGAAGACCCCGAGGCGGTCGCCACCGCCGTGCGGCTGGCGATGGACTTCCGCCGGCAGTACCAGCGCGATGTCGTGGTCGACATGTACTGCTACCGGCGGCACGGGCACAACGAGGGCGACGAGCCGGCCTTCACGCAGCCGCTGATGTATCGCCTGATCGAGGCGCGTAAAAGCGTGCGCGAGGGCTATCTCGAGCACCTGCTGAAGCTCGGCGGAATCACGCAGGCCGAAGCGGACGAGATCGCCCAGCGCAGCCGGCAGCACCTCGAGGAGGAGCTGGCCGGCGCGCGGAGCGACACGGTCCCGGCCGCGCCCGCGCGGGCGAGCGTTCTCGGCCATGTCTGGAGCGCCTATCGCGGCGGCCCGGAGCAGGACGTCGCCGACGTGAGCACCGCGGTCACGCCGGAGCTCCTCCAGGAACTGTTCGCCGTCCTCACCCGCGTGCCTGACGACTTTCAGCCCCTGACAAAGACGCGCCGCCTGCTCGAGCTGCGGGCGAAGATGGGACGCGGCGAGCATCCGCTCGACTGGGCCACCGCGGAGGCGCTGGCGCTGGGCAGCCTGGCCCGGGAAGGCACGCGGATCCGGTGCAGCGGGCAGGACAGCCAGCGCGGCACGTTCAGCCAGCGCCACGCGGTGCTGCACGATTTCGAAAACGGCCGGGCGTTCATGCCGCTGGCCCACCTTGCACCCGACCAGGGGCCGGTGGAGATTTACAACAGCCCGCTCTCGGAGGCCGGCGTGCTCGGGTTCGAGCACGGCTACAGCATCGGCTACCCGGACGCGCTGGTCGTGTGGGAGGCACAGTTCGGCGATTTCCAAAACGCGGCCCAGGTCATCATCGACCAGTTCATCGTCAGCGCGGAGGACAAGTGGCACAGCCTGAGCGGACTGGTGCTGCTGCTGCCGCACGGCTTCGAGGGCCAGGGGCCGGAGCACTCCAGCGCACGTCTCGAGCGATTCCTCCAGTCCGCCGCCGAGGACAACATCCAGGTCGTCGTGCCGACGACGCCGGCGCAGTACTTCCACGTCCTGCGGCGGCAGGTCAGGCGGCCCTGGCGCAAGCCTCTGATCGTGATGACGCCCAAGAGCCTGTTGCGTCATGCGCAGGCGGTGTCGCGCCTGGAAGACCTCGCGCGCGGCACGTTCGAACGCATCCTGCCCGACGACCTGCCGGCCGACCGGCCGGTGCGGCGGGTGCTGCTGTGCAGCGGCAAGCTGTATTACGAGTTGTGGCTGGAGCGCCAGGACCGCAAGCGCGACGACGTGGCGCTGCTGCGCCTCGAACAACTGTACCCGCTGGCGCCGCAGCGCCTGGCGCGTGCGCTGGAAGGGTATGCAGACGGCACACAGGTGTTCTGGGTGCAGGAGGAGCCGGAGAACATGGGCGCGTGGCACTACCTGCTCACGGCGCCGCTCGCCCGGGAATGGAAGCGCTTCGATTTCCGGGGGCTATACCGGCCCGCGTCGGCCAGTCCCGCCACGGGTTCGGCCGCGGCGCACAAGCGCGAGCAGCGCGAGTTGATCGCAGCAGCGTTTGCCGGCCTGTAGTTGCGCCCGAGTGCGACGCGGACCGGGCACAGGGTTCTGGTATCGGTCCGTGCGCGGTAGCATGCCCGCCTTGGGTGTGAAGGAGATCGGGCCCCATGGCCGTTGAGCTGAAAATCCCTGAGTCCGGCGAGTCCATTACCGAAGTTCAGATCGGCGGCTGGCTGAAAGCGGAGGGCGACTACGTCCGCCAGGACGAGCTGATCGTCGAGGTGGAGACCGACAAGGCCTCGATGGAGCTGCCCGCCCCGGCCAGCGGCAAGCTGGCCCGGCAACTCAAGAAGCCGGGCGAGATGGCCCGCGTCGGCGAGGTCATCGCCGTCATCGACGAAGCGGCCCCACCGCGCGACGGAGACGGTAATGGGACCAGGCCCGCCGCGGCAACGACCGCCAAGGCGCCCAGTGCTCCGGCGGCCGCCGCAGCCGCTGCCCCCGCACCTGCTGCTCCCGCCGGTCACGTCATGCCCGCCGCCCGTCGGGTGCTCGCTGAGCATGGCCTGAAGCCGGAGCAGGTGGCGGCGACCGGTCCGGGCGGGCGCCTGCTGAAGGAAGACGTGCAACGCCATGTAGCTCAAGCGGGGGATGCTGCGCCCGCCGCGCCGACCGCGGCGGGAGCGGCGCCGACCGCACCCGGCGCACCGGTTGGCCCGCGCGAGGAAGAAGCCGTCCCGATGACGATGCTGCGCCGGCGCATCGCGGAGCGGCTGGTCCAGTCACAGCAGACCGCGGCGCTGCTGACGACGTTTAACGAATGCGACATGGGGGCCGTGCTGGCGCTGCGCAAGCAGCGCGGCGAAGCGTTCGAGAAGAAGTACGGCATCAAGCTCGGCTTCATGTCGTTCTTCGTGAAGGCCGCGATCGATGCCCTCAAGCTGATTCCGGAGGTGAACGCGGAGATCCGCGAGCTCGCCACACCCGACGGCCGCATGACGCCGCATGTCGTCTACAAGAACTACTTCGATATCGGCGTGGCCGTGAGCACCGAGGCCGGGCTGGTCGTGCCGGTGGTCCGCAATGCCGAGCGGCTCAGCTTCGCCGAGATCGAGCAGAAGATTGCCGAGCTGGCCGCGCGCGGCCGTGATCGCAAGCTGACGATCGAAGAGTTGCAGGGCGGCACCTTCACGATCAGCAACGGCGGCATCTTCGGCTCGCTGCTGTCGACGCCGATCGTGAATCCGCCGCAGAGCGCGATCCTGGGGCTGCATGCGATCCAGGACCGGCCGGTGGCGCGCGACGGGCAGATCGTGGTCCGGCCGATGATGTACCTGGCGCTGACGTACGATCATCGGATCATCGACGGCCGCGAGGCGGTGACCTTCCTGCGGCGGATCAAGGAGTGCATCGAGGATCCGACGCGCATTCTGCTCGAGGCGTAGTTCCCGCGCGCGGAGCGGGGGCCGTGTAACGATTCTCGCACCAGGGGCAAAGCTCGCATCAGCGCGAGAGGGCTCGCGCAAGACCGTGTCGATCGACGCCCGCCGGACTCAACCGCCCGTAAGCAGCTCGACAAACGGATCAATGTCGAACGCATTGACTTCGCCGTCGAAGTTGATGTCCGCGTTCAAGCCGTTGCAGCCTGGAAGCTGGGCGGCATACGCAAGGGGATCCGTCAGCGACAGCACGAACGGATCGATGTCGAACGCGTTGACGACGCCATCGCAATTCAGATCGCCCGGCGCGTACGGCCGCAGGAGGTAGCCGCGAAACGTCAACGGGTCGCCCTGTTCATGACCCGTACATGAAATGTCGCCTCGGGCATTGATCCCGGTGGCATGGATCAACACCACGTCGAGCGCGGGCGAAATGCGCGTGTTCAGGTCAACGATGTCGCCGCCGCCCGGCCAGACGTAGGCCGTGAAATACGCTTCGGGGCCCGGCGCGTAGTCTCCCACCACGTAGCCCGCATCATTCAGCGCCCAGGCGCGGAGTTGAACGCTCGCGGAAGCCGGCCCGATGTGCTCGACCGTCCCGTCCGTGTACCGGTACGCGTGAAATCCCAGCCCGTTGAAGTGCGCTTCGCCGGCGACCTGCCCACCCGCATTGATGGCCGACGCCGTGAGCAGGGATCCGTCAAACGGCTCGGCCAGGTCATCCAGAAAGTGCAGGCCGCCCTCGTCCCAGAGCGCCGCCGCCGAATCGCCACCCGGGTCATACGTACCGACGATGACACCCGCGTCGTTGATGCCCTGCGCGCGAATATCGGCGGGGAATCCGGGTGACAGGTCGACCAGCACGCCGTTTTCCCACTTGAACGGGTGCAGGAAATATCCCGACCCGACCAGCGTGACCCCCCAGCCGACGACGACCCCGTTCTGGTTCACCCCCCACGCCTGGCTGGTATCGCCGAACGGCAGCGTGCCAAGATCATGCATCTCTCCATCCCAGAGGAATGCGTGGTAGGAGAGCGGATCACTCGTCGTGGTCGCGTCGCCGGCGATCAGTCCGTTCGTGCTGATCGCCAGTGCTTCGCTCAGATCCCCGCCCAGCGTGCCGAGATCGGTCAAGACGCCGTCGCTGTAGCGCACGGCACGATACTGCGAGAACGTCGAGTCCTGCGCAGCCCCGGCCACGTGCCCCTCGTCGTCAACCCCGTCCGTCAGCAGTTGCCAGTTCGGGTACAGCACGCCCAGGTCCGTGACTGTGTACTGCTGCCCCGCAGCGGGCGGCAGCAGATAGACAGCCAGCAGAACGGTGCAAAGCAATGGGAGGCCCACCCCCGAATTCGTGCGAAGCGTCATTCGTTTCCGCTCCTGTTCGCCCGGCCCGCGCCACAGGCCCATTATAGGTGCGGTGTCGCAACTGCCAGCCGCTTGTTCTACCGATTGCTGAGATGTAATCGGACTCAGCGTGCGCAAGCGCTGGCCTTCTTCACGGCGTCCCGTCGGTAAAGCGCGTCGAGAGCCGGGTATCCGTGCCGCGGAACCCACGAGATGACCCCATCAGTCCGCCAGCGCTTCGGGCGCGACCTCCAGCAATTCGCAGGTATGCACGTGAATGCGCTCGTCGAGCGCGGCACAGCGCCGCGCCAGCGCCGCGGCCTGGTCCGCCGGCGCAGCCAGTCGCCGGTCCGCCGCGAGGCGCCGGGCACGCCCCAGTCGGTCCAGG
>CAZVRR010000052.1:0-17307 GCA_964629745.1 uncultured Planctomycetales bacterium
GGAACAGCGCGCCGAAGAGATATCCCAGGAACGCCAGGGCGGTGAGAATGATGCCGGCGCGAATGTGCCGGCGGGGCCAGAGCCACAGGATGGGCAGCAACGGCACGAACAGCAGGACCATGTAGCGGTCCCACAGCAGTCCGCGCATCCAGAACGACCAGGCGTCAGGAAAGTAGGACAGGCCCCGTCCGACGGTCGCGTCCCAGAGCTGGGCGGCGGGCGGGAGGATGGCCAGTGGCTCGCACATCGCTCATCCGTGCGAAGACGTCCGCGGGCTCAGCGCATCAGGGACCACCCAGGGCCGGCTCGATCGTGGCGACCTCGTACTCGTGATCGACGCCTTCGAGGGGTACGACCACGCGCTCGCCCGGGCGCAGGCCGAGGATGCGCTGGCAGACCGGCGCCTTGTAGCTGTAGACGTGGTTTTCCACGTCCGCCTCGAACGGACCCAGGATGGTGAGGACGCGCTCGGACGAGTCGTCGGTGCGCAGCAGCCGCACGCGCGTGCCGATTCCCACGTGGTCCCTGGGCACGTCGTGCGGCGACAGCGGCTGGGCGAGCGACAGCTCGCGGTTGATCTGGGCCAGGCGGGCCCGCAGGAAGTCGCGCTCCTCGAGCGCGAACTTGTACTCGGAGTTCTCGCTCAGGTCGCCCAGCGCGCCGGCCTCGCCGATGCGCTTGGCGTTTTCGCGCATCTTGACGTTCACCAGCTCGTCGCGCTCGGCCGTGCGGCGCTGAATACCGGCGGGCGTCGCCCAGACGGTCTCGGGATCCTCCCAGGGCGCCAGCCGCACTTCGCGGTGCACCCACAACTGCGGATGCGCGTCGCGCAGGACGTCGAGCATCTTGATGCGGGCGTTGTCGCCGAGCCCGCTGAGCCGCTCGATCTGGCGCCGCAGGCCGGTGGCGGCCGCCTCGGTCGTCTGGCGCAGGCAGGCACTGACCTTGGCGTAGTCCCGCAGCGAGAACGCGGCCTTCACGCGGTTGCGGTAGTTCTTGCCGGCGGCCGAGGCAGGTGTCAGGCTCGTGTCCAGCGCGATGACGGTGTCGAGCACCGTGTCGAACAGCTCCGCGTCCGTCGGCAGTCGCAGTCCTTCCGGATTCTTCACGCCGCGCCACATCCAGTACACGAGCTCCGGGTAATCGACCACGTTGGCCAGGGCATCGTCGATGTGCTGCTGCAGGGCGCTGAGGCGTCCGGCGGCCCGTATTGCCTCGGCCACGTGATCGAGCTGCGTCGCCGCCACGCGCGGCAGCAGGTGCGTCACGATGTCGCCCCAGTCCTGCGGCCGCGCCGCGGGCAGCGCTGCCAGCACGCGGCGGCACAGCCCCTCGTCCTTGATCTTGACAATCAGGTCAGCCGGGGCGGTGGCATCGCGCAGCAGGCCGGCGATCAGCGGGCCGGCGCTGGCTTCGAGGCCCGCCGCCTCCTGGATTTCTTCGAGCACCAGTGCAGTGACCAGGGCCTCGGCGGGGCGTCGCCGGCGCGTCGCCTCGATGTTCGCGGCAATCTGGTTCTGCACGCGCTGCACGAACTGGGAATCGGGGGTTTCGTGCCGGGCGCGCAGCTCGCGCAGGTAGCCCTCGATGGTGGCCAGCCACTTCTCGGGGTCTTTCTGCTGCGTCAGCGCGGTCCAGGTTTCCTGCTCAAGGCTGATGCCTTCCTCGCTGTAGCGCAGGATGATCGGTGCGCGGCCCTCGACGATAACATGAGGCGAACGCTTGAGCTTGGCGCGTGCGTTCGTCCACCATTTTGACCATTCCGGGGGGGCGATGTGCTGGGGAACCAGCTCGTGCTTGAGCTGGTCCGCATCGATCTGTTCGCCGTGGGCGCGAATCATGCCGATGACGACCGCAACCGGGTCGCGTTCGATCAGCTCGTTCAGGCGCTCGGGGCGGAGCTGACGCAGCACGCGGACGTCCTCGGCATCGACGCGTTCGAACTCGCGCACCAGCTCGCGGGCCGGGATGGTCGTGGCGCGGTCCCCGGCGCGGCGCAGCGTGAACAGGCCGCGCTGCCGATCCACTTCGACCACTTCCGCGACGCGGCCGTCCATCCGCGAGATCAGGGCGTCAGACACGTTCAGCGCCAGGCAGAAATCGAGCACGCGCAGCGCAGTTCGCGGGGCGACGCCGGTCGCCAGGCCGGAGGACTCGAGAATGCCCTCGAAGCCCGGCAAGTCGCCGTACACGCGTCGATACAGGTCGCTGACCGTCTTGCGCAAGGACTCGTTGCGCGGATCGGCCAGCAGCGTGGCGCTTGCCAGCGGCAGCGCCTCGCGTGCGCGCGCGGCGACGTCCGTGTTTTCGATGATGGTCTGGCCGATCGTGGCGGCCCGGGCGGCCTGGCCGGAACCCTCCAGTTGCTGGAGACAGCCGGCCATTTCTTCCAACGGGACGTCGCCGGCCTCGAGCAACTCCAGGCAGCGCGCCTCGAAGGCGTCGACATCCCCGCGCTTGACCAGCTCACGTAAACCGTGCGGCATCGATTCCTCTGCGACTGTCGCGCTCGCCGCGCCGCGGCCGATCCGGCCCCGCCACCCGCCCGCGGAACTGCCTGGCGCCATCGGCCGGCCGTGCACCGGTCGGCCTGCCCGCCGCGGCGAATCGGGAAAGGGTACCCGGATCAGGGGCCGTCGTCATTCTGTTTTGTCCAAATCGTCGCGCGCCCGTTTCTTCGCCTTCAACAGGCGCGAGGTGTACTCCTTCTCGTCCGTGGCCGGCTTTTTGCCGGTCGGGCGGGATACAACGGGGGTGTCCTGGGCCGTCGCGCCGCCCAGGGCGCGGGCCAGGTCGTCGGCGGCCCCGGATGTCGCGGGCGCCTCGTAACGCGTGTCCGGCGCCGGCCCAGCCGGCCTGTCGGTGGCCCGGGGGGCGGTTTCCTCGCGTGCCCGTTCGCGGGCCCCCTTGAGGCTGGTCAGGACCTCGGCCGTCGCGGCCGGCCGGCCGCGGCCTGCCACGTCGGCCAGGTATTCGCGGAGCTTGCGGCTCAGCTCGCGCGGGCGCAGCGCGATGCGCCGCACTGCCACATCGAGCAGAAACAGCAGCAGGGCCCAGCGGACGAGGTCTTCCCAGACCGCGGCACGGGTCTGGACCGGGCCGAGCGCCGCACGGTCAAACGCCTGTGGGTGCTCGGGGTCCAGGACGCGCCCGCTGGTTCGTTCGCGCAACTGCTCCAGCAGGGCCAGGTTGGGGCGCAGTTCTCGGTACTCGGGCGAGTACGCGACCGAGACGCCGGTCTGGAGCGTTCCGTGCACGGGACCCTCGGGGCCGCCCATCTGGTATTCCAGGTTTACCACGTAACTGCCGCGCTGCCGGGCGTCGAACTCGCCCTCGTAGCGACCCGGCCCGGTCTGGGTCAGTTGGACCGGGGCGGTCTCCTGGCCGGGAGTCACCAGCAGCCCGCGCATCTGCATGAAATCGATCGCGTCGGCATTCTTGTCGAGTGCATCGATCCGGATCTTCCCGCGCCCGCCCTGCACGAACGTGGTGACGTCGAGGGCCGCCGACTCGGACTGCCGCGAACACCAGCGCAGCAACTGGGCCCAGAACTTGCTGAACTGCACCCACTGGGCCCAGCTGGTCCCCCAGCGCGACCACATGCCGCTCGTGAACGCAACCGTCTTGCCCAGGCCGGCGTGCCAGTGTGCCAGCACCGGGTCGGGCTGGCCTTCCTCGGTCGGCCGGTCCAGCGGCACTTCGGCCAGGGGCTTGGGGGTGGTGATCACGAGGCCTTCGAGCGGCGGAATCTCCGCCTGGCTCAGGCCGGCCACGATGCGCGACAGCGGGTTCGCCAGCCGCGGCTGAAACGGCTGCTCGACAATCAGCGAACGCTGCACCATCCGCGACTCCTTGACGAAGATCTGGGGCAGCTTGCTGAAGTCATTCGTGCGGTAGAACTTGCCGCCGGTGGATTCGGCGATCTCCGTCGCCATTTGCTCGTTGATCTGGTGTCCGCCGTAGCCGATCGCGACCGTCGAGCACGTGATGCCGCTTTTCTTCATCGTCACGAGCAGGTCGTCGCCCGGCGGGCTGGGATCGAAATCGGAGATGACGATCATGTGCCGGGCGGCGGCGTCCCGTCGTGCCAGCATGGCCTCGACGCCCGGACGCATGACCGCGTCGAGATCGGGCATGTCGCCCATCTGCATCTGGAGCAGTTGCTGAATGACGGCGCTCTTGTCGCGGACCTCCTGGAGCGGCACGGTCCAGTAGCCCTTGTCCGGACCCTGGAACTGCCAGGACAGGACGCCAACGAGGTCGCGCGAGGAGAGAGTCTTCACGGCGGCGACGGCGCAGCGCTCGCCGATGTAGTTGCCCTGCGGAATCTCGCAGGCATGCATCACCAGCGTGAGCGCGCCCTTGGGAATCTGCTTGATGTTCTTGACGTCGAAGCGGACCGGCATGACCTCCTCGACGGGGCTGCCCAGCCAGCCGCCCGCGCCGAACGCGTTATCACCCCCCACCATGACCAGTCCGCCGCCCAGGTCGCGAACATACAGGGCCAGGGCCTGGTGTTCCCGTTCCGACAGGTCGCCCGCGGGTACGTTCGCCAGCACGAGCGCCGAGTAGTCCAGCAGCCGCACCTGGTCCAGCGGCGTGGCGCCGGCCGTTTCGATCTCGCAGACCAGCCGCTCGCTTTCGAGCGCCCGCTTCAGGACCTGCGCGTCTTCGAGGCCTTGCGGGCTGCCCGCGGAAGTCAGGATCAGGATCTTGCCCTGGCCCGAGACGACAGTGAAGGCCTGGCCCTCGTTGTTGGCCACGACCACGTCGGTCGCCGCCTCGTCCGGCTCGAACACGGCGCGAAAGCGGTGGGCGCCGGCGGCGCGCAGCGGGACGGGCAGGGTGAACCGGTTGGCGCCGGGCGAGAGCTCGACGGGATAGCCGACGCCGGGCCCGCTCGGATCCAGGTCGACGAGCTGCTCGTTGTGCTCGAGGCGGATCCGGCCGCGCGCGGGGACCTGCGACCGGAGCACCATTTGCAGGTTGATGGTTTCCTCGGCGGCGGCGGTGGGCGGCGCGCGCAACTGCTCGAAGACGATCTCGTTGGCGTGCTCGTAGAGACTCGGCACGACGTCGATGGGCACTTCCGAGGCGCGGAAGTGTTCCGCCTCCTCCAGCGCCGTCCCGACGTTTTCGTTGCCGTCGGACAGGACCACGGCGCGGCGGGCGGTGTCAGGGGGGAACAGGGCCATGGCGAGCCGCAGTGCTGCGCCCAGGTCGGTCTGATCGGGCGCGACCGGCTCGGTCACGCGGTCGATCTCGAGCGTGCCCATCGGGAGCTGCTCGACCGCGCTGCGGCCGTCGAAGGCGATGACCCCGATGCGATCGTCGGGCCGGCGGTCCGCCGCGGCGCGCTGGATGAATTCGAAAGCGCGCTGCTGGTACTCGCGCGGGATGCTGTTGGAGCGATCGACCAGGAAGATGACGGATAGCTGGTCGCGCTCACGGACCCGGTGCATGCCTGCGAGGGCGAAGATCATGCACAGCAGCACGATGCTGCGAAGTGCGATGGCGGCGATGCGCCGGCCGGGGCCCAGGCCCGCCAGCGAACGGAACGAAAACACGACCAGCAAGGGAAGCAGCGCCAGCAGCGCCAGGTATCCCGGCGTCTCGAAACGCACCCACGTGAGAGCTGCCAGCGTGCTCACGACATAAGGGTATCACGGAAACGCCGGGCGGAAAACGCAGTGCGGCGCCGGGTGCTACCGCAGCGCCGCGCCGCCGACCGCCACGGCCGCTTTCATCAGCGCTTCAAGGCCGCCTCGCGGGCCCGCGCGATGACCTCTTCCTGCACGTCGCGCGGGGCCGGGCGATAGCAAGCGAACTCCATGCTGAATGTCCCGCGACCCTGCGTCAGCGAGCGCAGGTCGGTGGCGTAGCCGAACATGTTCGCGAGGGGAACCTCGACCGCGATGATGGTCGCATCGGGCTTGGCGTCGGTGCCAAGAATCAGTCCGCGCCGGCTCGAGAGATCGCCGACGACGGCGCCCTGGTACTCGCCCGGCACCTCGACCTCGCAGCGCATGATCGGCTCGAGGATGACGGGCGCGGCCTTGAGATACGCTTCCTTGAACGCGTCACGGGCGGCGACCTGGAACGCGAGGTCGGACGAGTCAACCGAGTGCGACGAGCCGTCTTCGAGGACGATCCTGACGCGGACGACCTCGTAGCCGGCCAGGGGACCCTTCATGCGTGCCGACTGGAAGCCCTTGTCACACGAGGGGATGTACTCGGTCGGGATCTTCCCGCCGACAACCAGGTTCTCGAACTCGTAGACCTTGGCCGCGCCCTCCGGCAGCGGCTCGAGTCGGCCGATGACGTGGCCGTACTGGCCGGAACCGCCCGTCTGCTTGCGGTGCTTGTGATTGAATGCGGCCGGACGGGTCGGCGCCTCGCGGTAGCTGACCTTCGGTGCGCCGACGGTCAGTTCGACGCCGTACTCGCGCTTGATCCGCTCGCGGTAGACGTCGAGCTGAAGCTCGCCGATGCCGGCCATGATCGTCTCGCTGGTCTCGTGATCCGTGCGCACGTGGAACGTGGGGTCCTCGCGGACGAACCGCGCGAGCGCCTTGGCCAGCTTGTCGCGGTCCTTGGAATTCTCCGCGGACACGGCGAGCGAGATGACCGGCGCCGGGGCATGGATGTTCTCGAGCGAGTAGTTCAGGCGCTCGTCGCAGAAAGTATCGCCCGTGGCGCAGTCCACGCCGATGAAGGCGATGATTTCGCCCGCGCCCGCGGACTCGACGTCCTCGCGGTTGTTGGCGTGCATGCGGACCATGCGGCCGATCCGCGCCGTCCGGCGCGTGCGCGAGTTGACCAGCGCGAGGCCCTTGCGGACCGTGCCCTGGTAGACGCGTGCGTAGGTCAGTTGCCCGTAGGCTTCGTCCACGAGCTTGAAGGCCATTGCGACGGCGGGCGCGTCGGGATCGGCGGTCATGGCGACTTCCGCGCCCTCGTTCGCGTTGTCCTTGGCGTAGTACATGCGGTCGAGCGGCGAGGGGAGGTAGTGCACGATCGCGTCCATCAGCAACTGGACGCCCTTGTTCTTGAACGCCGAGCCCATCATCACCGGGACGATGTCGCGCGCGATGGTCAGGCGGCGGACGATGGAGTGCAGCTGCTCCACGCTGGGCGCCTGCTCCTCGAGCAGGCTCTCCATCAACTCGTCGTCGTAGAGGGACAGCGTGTCGAGCAGGGCGTGGCGTGCCCGGTCGGCGGGCTCGGCAAGTTCCGCCGGGATGGCCGTGCGACGCACCTCTTCTCCGCTGCGCCCGTCGAAGTACACGGCTTCCATCGTGAGCAGGTCGATGACGCCTTCGAAGCGGTCCTCGATACCGATGGGATACTGGAGCGGCACGGCCTCCAGGCCGAGCTTTTCCTCGATGGCCGTGACGACCCGGGCCGGATCGGCTCCGACGCGGTCGAGCTTGTTGATGAACGCGATGCGCGGCACGCCGTAGCGCTTCATCTGCCGGTCGACGGTCAGCGACTGCGATTGCACGCCGCCGACGCCGCACAGGACGAGGATTGCCCCGTCGAGAACGCGCAGCGAACGCTCGACCTCGACGGTGAAGTCGACGTGGCCGGGGGTATCGATCAGGTTCACGTGGTGGTCGAGCCACTCGACGGTGGTGGCCGCCGCGGTGATCGTGATGCCGCGCTCGCGCTCGAGCTCCATGTGGTCCATGGTGGCGCCGGCACCCTTGACCTCGCCCATCTTGTGGATGCGCCCGCTGTAGAAGAGGATGCGTTCGCTGAGGGTGGTTTTGCCGGAGTCGATGTGCGCGGAGATCCCGATGTTGCGGATTTTCGCGATCGCGTTCATGGCCTCTGCTCTAATCATCTGTCCTGTCAGGACTTAAAACACCAATAGCGGCGATGCACTGTACTGCGTTCAGACGCGTTCCGGGCTGCCTGGGGCAGAAGTCCGGCGCGTTTGCTGATCGGGAGAGACGGCGACGCCCGCTCTGACCGTTGCCCGGGGCGCCGCAGCGGCCCAATCCCCCACGGGGGTGTTGCCGGGCGCGGCACGCCGGCCCGGCCGGGAGGGACGGCCTGAACCCGGAAACCCGGTCCAGGGAGTCCCCTCAAGAGGGATAGTGTAACACTCACGCCGGCGGAGGCAAGAAAATTCTGCGGCAGGCGCTGACCGCGGGCGGCCTGTCCAAGCAGCAACGCGGGTGCGCTGGGCGTCACCCGCGTTGACGTATGTCTGCTTGGACGCTCGCGTGCGCTTCTACCGCCGGCGCAGCGCCAGCACCGCCAGGCCCAGCAGGGCCAGGCTGCCCGGTTCGGGGGTGAGCGCGAAGGCCAGGTCGCCGTAGCCGGTGAAGGAGGACCAGGCCCCGGAGCCGACGCCGAGTTCCCCGATCACCGTGTCGTCGACGAGTTCCGAGTTCTGCCACACCCAGGCGTCGCTGTAGATGTCGGTGATCGTGGCGCCGACAGTGACGTAGTAGGTCGTGCCGGCCAGCAGCGCGAGCGGGGATGGGAGCGTGATCACCTGCTCATAGAGGGTGGCGCCGCTCCAGGTCACGCCCACGTCGACCGGGTTCGTGTCGGCGGTCAGGGCCGTTTGTTCGACCAGCGGAGTCCCGCCTAGGGCGTCATAGATCCGGACCGTGAACGACTCCATGTTCGTCAGGTCGGGCAGGTCGTAGTACTCGCTGCAGCCCCAGAACGTCACCGCATTGACCGAGGCATCCGCGCCCAGCACGAAGCTGTCGCCGAGTAACTGGTCATAATACTGGCCGGGCACGGCGTCGGAGAACAGGCCGTCGCCCCACAGGCTCGTGTCCGCCGGCAGCGGCTGCACGTAGATGAAGTCGCCCAGCGCAACACCAGAGAAGGCCAACACCGCAATCAAGCAAACCAGACGCATGCTCTTTCCTCCTCAGGAAACCAGGCCGGGCCAATCGCGGGCTTCACATGTTCTTTTCGAGAGCCGGCAAGATCCCGAACCACAGACAAACGATCGCGTACCTATGGCATCAGGGCACGCAATACCGAAGACAAATCCACACCCATTTGTAGACTCCAAGTCGTCGCAAATCTACCCTTGCCGATAATCACTTGTCCTCTGGTTTGGGGCCGGCGGCGCAGTGCGATCCGATAAAGGGCGGCGCCGCGGGCCGGCGGCGACTCCCGCGTGGCGGCCCCCCGGCGGGGGGCTATAATGTTCCGCTGTGTCGTCGTCGCCGCGGCATCCCGCCCGCACGTCGCACCTGCTGGCCTGGTCACTGTACGACTGGGGGAGCAGCGCCTTTTCGTCCATTATCCAGACATTTGTCTTTGCGGCATATTTCAAGCAGGCCGTGACGCGCGGCAGCGGCATGGGGGACGCGCAGTGGGGCCAGGCGATCGGCTGCGCGGGTCTGGTTGTCGCGGTGGGCGGCCCGCTGCTGGGTGCGGTGGCCGACCAGACCGGGCGGCGCAAGCCGTGGATCGCGGGCTTCACCTGGCTGTGCGTGCTCGCCACCGCACTGTTGTGGTTCGTCCAGCCGGATCGCGCGTTCGTCCCGCTGGCGCTCGTGCTCGTCGCCGTCGCAACGGTCGCCGAGGAATTTGCCGCGCTGTTCTACAGTGCCATGCTGCCCGACTTGGCGGCGCCGGGCCGCATCGGACGCTGGTCGGGCTGGGCGTGGGGCCTGGGCTACGCGGGCGGGCTGGTCAGCCTGCTGCTGGCGCTGTTCGGGTTCGTGAGCCCGCATGCGTGGTTCAGCCTGGATCGTACCGGCGGCGCGGATGTGCGCGCGACGTTCCTGCTCACCGCCGGGTGGTTTCTCGTGTTCTCGCTCCCGCTCCTGCTGGTGACGCCCGACGTGCCGCGCTCGCCGCTGTCGCTGGCCGCGGCGGCCCGCGGAGGGGTGACCCAACTGCTCACGTCGCTGCGTCATGCGCGGCGTTATGGCTCGCTGCTGCGCTTCCTGATCGCGCGGATGATCTACATTGACGGGCTCGCCACCGTGTTTGCCTTCGGCGGGATCTATGCGGCGCACACGTTTCACATGTCTTCCGACCAGGTGATCGTGTTCGGAATCGTGTTGAATCTCACGGCCGGGCTGGGCGCGGCGGCGTTCGCGTGGATCGACGACTGGCTCGGCGGCAAACGGACCATCCTCCTCGCGCTGACGGCACTGCTCGTGACGACGATAGCCCTGCTGGTGATCACGCCGCAATGGTTGTTCTGGGTACTGAGCGGATTGCTGGGTGTATTCGTCGGCCCGGTCCAAGCGGCCAGCCGCTCGTACCTGGCGCGCCTGGCGCCGCCGGAGCTGCGGAACGAGATGTTCGGTCTGTATGCCCTGTCCGGCAAAGCCACGGCATTTCTCGGGCCGACGCTGGTGGGCTGGATCTCGGTCGCCTCCGGCAGCCAGCGGCTGGGCATGAGCATGATCGCCGTGCTGTTCGTGGCGGGGCTGGTGCTGATGCTGACCGTGCAGGGTGACCGTGCGGCGCGGCAGGCTGTTCCGACGGAGAAACGCGCGTCGGCGGGCGCCTGACCCGGCCGCGCCTCCAACTGACGGATCGTGCGCGGCACGCCGGCCTGGCCGGGCTTCAGGGGCCACGGCCAGCCCCGCGGCGCAGCGCCGCGAATGCCGCGCGGCACGGCCGAGGGGGTATAATGGTTCCGCATGAGCCAGCTCCAGGAGGACGCCGACCTGCCGGGTCGTGTGCGCCGGCTGCTGTTCGGCACGCCGCGCGACCTGCGGGACCGGAGGATCTTCCACCGCATCGCCCTGGCCCCTCTGCTCGCGTGGGTCGGCCTCGGCGCGGACGGTTTGTCGTCGTCGTCCTACGGTCCGGACGAGGCGTTTCGCACGCTGGGGGAGCATACGTACCTGGCGGTGGGTCTGGCGCTGCTCACCGCAACGACCGTCATCGTCATCGCGATGGCGTACAGCCGCATCATCGAGCATTTCCCGCAGGGCGGCGGGGGATACGTCGTGGCCACCTCGCTGCTGGGGCAGCGGCTGGGGGTCGTTTCGGGTTGTGCCCTGCTGGTGGACTACGTACTGACGATCACCGTCTCGATCGCGGCCGCGGGCGACGCACTGTTCAGCTTCCTGCCGCCGGCGTGGCACGGCGGGAAAGTCTTCCTCGAATTCGTCGTCATCGCGATCCTGGTCGTGCTCAACATCCGCGGCCTGCGCGAGTCCGTCCTCGTGCTGGCCCCGATCTTCTTTCTGTTTGCGATCACTCACCTGATCGCGATCGTGGGCGGCACGCTCGGGCGCCTGCCCGAGCTGGGCGCGACCGCCCAGGCAGCCCAGTCCGGGTTCCAGAGCGGTCTCGCGACGCTCGGGGTCGGCGGAATGCTGCTGCTGTTCCTGCACGCCTACTCGTTGGGCGGCGGCACGTACACCGGCCTGGAAGCCGTGTCGAACGGCCTCACGATCATGCGCGAACCGCGCGTCAGGAACGGCAAGCGCACCATGTTCTACATGGCGGCTTCGCTGGCGTTCACCGCGGGCGGCCTGCTGCTGCTGTACCTGCTCTGGCACGTGCGCCCCGAACCGGGCAAGACGTTGAATGCGGTCCTGCTGCAGCGGATGACCGCCGACATTCCCGGCGGGGCAGTGTTCGCGCTGCTCACGATCCTCTCGGAGGGAGCGTTGCTGATCGTCGGTGCGCAGACGGGCTTCGCCGGCGGCCCGCGCGTTCTGGCCAGCATGGCCAATGATTCGTGCATGCCGCATCGCTTCGGGGCCCTTTCCGAGCGCCTCACGGCGGAAAACGGCGTGCTGATGATGGGAATTGCCTCGATCGCCGCGCTGCTGCACTCGCGGGGCGACGTACGCATGCTCGTGGTGCTCTACAGTATCAACGTGTTCGTGACGTTCTCGCTCTCCATGTTCGGGATGCTGCGACGCACACTGCGCGACCGGCGGGAGCATGACCGGCTGCGGCAGCTCGTACTGTTCGGCACTGGCTTCCTGTTGTGCGTGACCATCCTGATTGTGACGACCGTCGAGAAGTTCGCCGAGGGCGCGTGGCTCACGCTGATCGTGACGGGCGCGCTGGTCCTGTTCAGTTTCCGCATCCGGGCCCACTACCAGACCGTCATTGCCAAGCTCAAGGAGTTGTACCTGCAGCTCGAGGATCTGCCGAAGTTCGCGAACAAGACCGCCGGACAGCCGGATCCGGGCCAGCCGACTGCGGCGATTCTGGTCTCCAGTTATGGCGGACTGGGGATTCACACCCTCATGAACATCTTCCGGATGTTCCCGGGGCATTTCAAAAACGTCGTGCTCCTCTCGGTGGGCGTGCTCGACTCGCATGAACTCAGCAGCGAGCCATCGGTCGACGCCGTGCGCGGCCGCACGCAGGCGATGCTGGACCGGTATGTCGAGCTGGCGCGCGGGCTGGGGATCCCGGCGACAGCGCGCGTCGGGGTCGGCACGGACATCATTGACGAATCGGAGAAGCTGTGCCTGGCCGTCGCGAAGAAGTTCCCCATCATTACCTTCTTCGCGGGCAAGGTCATTTTCAAGCGCGAACGCTGGTATCAGCCGCTCCTGCACAACGAAGTCGGGTTTGCGCTCCAGAAGCGGCTGCACTGGGCGGGCCTGGCGATGATGGTGCTGCCGGCGAAGGTGAAATAGGCGCGCGGGCGCAGTACCTGGCCGGTCCCAGGCGTTGAAATGGGTCCCCAGGCGTTGAATGGGTACCCAGGCGTTGAAACGCCTGGCAACGAGCGCGCGCCCTCTGGGCGGGGAGGGATAGGGGGCGGGGCTTGGGGACCCCCAGGCGTTGAAACGCCTGGCAACCAGCGTGCGCCCTCCGGGCGGGCGGGCGGGTCGCCGCGGGAGATTGATGGCCGGGTATTGCGCGGGCCGGAGTCGGGTCAGGCGGCGGGAATGTCGCGGCGCGTGAAGCGCCACCATCCGGCCAGCCAGGTGACTGCCGCGATGGCCGTCAGCACCAGCAGATCGCGCAGCGGCCAGACGGCGTCGCGCACCGTGGGGAGCGGCCGGTAATAGTAGAGAATGCCGAAGCGTGCCGCCGGCCGGACCTCCGACCAGATCGTGAGCAGGAAGTTGAGGAAGAACGACGCCAGCAGGATGGCCAGCACGATGGCCAGGGCGGAGCCGCGTCGCGAGACGAGGCTGCCCACGAACATGGTCAGGCTGCCGATGGCGGCGCACAGGGCAAACAGGTTCACGATCACGGGTACGAGCTGGCCGAACTGCACCGGATGGCTGAGCGGCCAGAGCCGGATCCCCACCCAGACACCGCCGAGCACCGCCGCACACAGCAGTGCCGCCAGCAGCAGCCAGACCAGCGTGCCGGTGGCGTACACGGCGGCGCGCGGGACCGGCAGGGTCAGCAGCAGGTCGGCCGTGCCGCGGTCGATTTCGCCCACGGTGATGCGCGTGCAGGTGGTGAGGAGAAAGGTCCAGAGCAGGGCATACAACAGCGGCGAGCCGAGCCCGACCGTGACGAGTGTCGTTGAATTCAGCGCCGTGGACAGGTCGGCCCCGAGCAGGGTGCTGATCATGCGCCGCACGGGCGGCCAGGAGAGCATGCCCGACGCCTCGCTGGGCAATTCACCCAGGCTGCGCATGAGCACCGCTTCGAAGACCACGGCGCCGAGGAAGAGCGCCAGCAGCAGTCCGCGCGCGTCGCGAAACGTCTTCCAGGCCACCGCGCGGTTCATGCCTGTGCTCCGCGCGGTGCATCGCTGTAGTAGGTCAGGAACAGGTCCTCCAGGTCGGGCGGGCCGAGCGTCACGTCCTGCACCCGCGCCGCCGTGAGCCACGCCAGCAGCGGCTGCACCGGCCCGGTCCACGTCGCGCGGAGCCAGGTGTCGGCACGCTCGATCAGGTTCAGGCCCGCCGGGAGCTGCGGCGGTTGCGTGCCGGCGGCCATGCGCACCTCGACGCGCCGGACCGCCCGGTGTTGCAGCGCCTCGATGCGGTCCTGTGCGACGATTTCGCCCTGGCGCAGGATCGCGACGCGATCGCAGAGTGCCTCGACTTCCGAAAGGGTGTGGCTCGAGAACAGCACGGTCCGTCCTTCACCCGCCACGCCGCGCAGCTCCTCGTACAGCACCTGTCGCATGAGCGGGTCGAGCGCGATGGTGGGTTCGTCGAGGATCAGCAATTGCGGGCGGTCCATCAGGGCCTGGATGATGCCGAGTTTCTGCTTCATCCCGCGGGAGTAGTTGCGCACGCGCTGCTCGAGATTCAGTTCGAAACGCAGCGCCAGGGATTCCCACTGGGCCCGGCGCGCCGCGCCGCGCGCTGCCGCGAGGAAGCGGAGGTGCTCGCGGCCGGTCAGGTGATCGTAGAGCCGGATGTCGCCGGGCAGGTACCCCACGTCGCGCCGCAGCCGCGCACCTTCCCGCCAGCAGTCCCGGCCGAGGATCTCGGCCCGCCCCCGGGAGGCGCGCAGCAGGCCCAGCAGGATGCGCAGGGTGGTGGTCTTTCCCGCCCCGTTGGGGCCGAGGAACCCGAACAGGCTGCCGGCCGGCACGCGCAGGTTGATCCCGCGCAGTGCCGGCCGGCCGCGATAGAGCTTGGTCAGGCCGTGCGTGGCGACTGCCGCGTCGCCCGCAGGCGCGGCCTGGGCTGCGCCATCCGTCACGGATTGTCCGGCGCAGCGGGCTCCTCCGCGCCGTGCCGTGCCCGCCGCTCACGCCCGCCGCGCTCGCGCGCCGGCTGCCCCTTGAGCAGTTCCTCGAATTGCTGCTTCTGTTCGGCGGTGAGCAGCGCCTCGATTTCCTGCCGGGTTTTCGTGGCGAGTTCCGACTGGGCTGTCGTATCCGCACGCCGCAGGGCCCGGCGTTCGCGCATGCTGCGCTGCATGATTTCCTGCACCTTATCGCGGGTCGCGGAATCCAGGTCGAGGCGCCGGGCGGCGCGGAGGATGTCCTGGACGTCGGTACCGCGGGCGGCAGCACCCTCCCGGGCGCCGCTCTGCAGTTCAGCCAGGGTCGCCTTCTGCGCCTCGGTCAGGATCTTCTCCAGGTCGGTGAAGAACTGCTCGACCGGCGCACCGTCCGGCTCGCGGACCGCGGCGAGCTGGGCGCGCAATTCGTCCGCCTTTGCGGTGTCGCCGGCCTCCTCGGCCGCGCGCAACTGCTCCATCAGGCTTTGTATGGACTCGCGGCGCGCCGCGCCCGTCTTGCGCATCGTGGCGAGCAGTTCGTCGTACTGGGTCCGCTGCTCGTCGGTGAGCGACAGTGCTTCGGGCAGCTCGTGGATCAGGCGCCGCATGTCGCCGCGGCTTTCGCGGTCGCGCCGTTCCATCTGCATGCGCTCGCGCATCTGGGTGAATTGCACGCGCTGCTCTTCGGTCAGGAGCGGCTCGACCTGCGCCGCGAATTCCTCCATCAGTTTCTGGTGGCTCTCGCGCAGGGCGTCCATCCTGGCACGCACCTCCTCTTCGCGGGCGGCGTCGCCGCTGCGGCGTGCCTCGCGCATCTCCTGCGCCAGCTCCTGCATGGTGGCGGGGTCAAGCCTGGCCCGCGTCTCCTCGGCCAGCCGCTCGACCTCGGCAAGCTGTTCGTCGCTCAGGTCCAGCGCGCGGTCCATCCGTTCCACGAACCGGTCCAGCATCGGACCCGGACCGGGACCCGGACCGCCGCGCGGCGGACCCGCGCCGGGGCCGGGGCCCGGACCCGGCTGGGCGAGCCCGGTGCTGGCAACCACGATCCACGCCACTGCCCACATCGCGGCAGTTGTGCTTCGCAAACTCATCTGGATTCTCCTGCTCAGGCGGCCACGCCGCAGCCGGGCGGCCGGCACCGGAACGGACAATCCACAGTCCGGCTCGGCCGCACTGTAAGCATAACGCCTCGCACGCGCTTTGCTTGCGTCCGGGGTGCGCGCGCCGGCCCGCGGCGTTGACGGTTTTCGACAACCCGGCTAGCATGCGGGTCAATTGCCGGTGCCACGGCGCCGGAGCGGTCCCACGGAGGCTGACCCCGGATTGTCAGTCGGAATAGCGCGACCGCGGAGCGTTCCCGCAGGCCGGGGACGTCGGCGGCGCGGTTGCAGTTCGTGTCCAGGAACTGCGGTAGGAGCCTGCTTGGCCAAAGCGGATGCAATTCAGATGGAGGCCACGGTCGTCAAGGCCCTGCCGAACGCCATGTTCCTGGTCGAGGCGGAGATCGGGACGGCCAAGCACGAGGTACTCGCCCACGTGTCGGGCCGCATGCGCAAGCACTTCATCCGCATCTTGCCCGGCGATCGCGTCACGGTCGAGGTCTCACCCTACGACCTGAAGCGCGGACGCATCGTTTACCGGCAGAAGTAGTTCAGCCGCGGAAGCGCCGCCCGCGCCGGCCGCGGGGGATTTGTGCGCTTTCCGGCGGCTCGTTCGGATCGCCCGGCGGCAGGGCCTCCCGGGCCTCGCCCGCCAACTGCCGCCGCAGCACCGTCAACAGCGTCGGCATTTCAAGAAACCGTTTCGGTAGGCGCCAGTGAATGGTGTGGGGGTCGGGTACGCGCGGCGAGCCGGGGCCGGTTTCGAACAGCGGCCGCGCCCGGGCGAACTCGTCGACGGCGAATACCACGTCGGGCGGCGCGAGGACGATCGAGCGAATGCCCCACGGCTGTGCCAGCACGCGCAGCTCCGCCAGGGCCAGCAGCGTCTGCACTTCGGCGGGCGGCGGGCCGAACGCGTCGCGCAGGTCGTCCGCCAGCGTGCGCAGGTCTTCGGGGGTGCGGCAGCTCGTGGCGCGCTTGTAGACTTCCATCCGCTGGCGGTCGGAGCGAATGTAAGCGCGGGGGATCGTCTCGGGGGCGCCGAGTTCGACGTTCACGGGCCGGAACAGCTCCGCCGGCTCGTTCCGCGCCCGGCGCACGGCCTGCTCGAGCAGCTGGCAGTACATCTCGTAGCCGACCGCCTCGATGTGGCCGGATTGTTCCGCGCCGAGCAGGTTGCCTGCGCCGCGGATCTCGAGGTCGCGCATGGCGATCTGGAAGCCCGCGCCGAGTTCGCTGTAGTGCTCGATGGCCTTGAGCCGGCGGGCCGCGATGTCTTTCACCGGGTGGTCAGGCGAAAGCAGCAGGTAGGCGTAGGCGCGGTGTTTCGAGCGGCCGACGCGGCCGCGCAACTGGTGCAGGTCGGCCAGTCCGAAACGATCGGCGCGGTTGATGAAGATCGTGTTGGCGGCGGGGATGTCGAGGCCGGATTCGATGATGTTCGTCGAGACGAGCACGTCGGCCTCGCGATTGAGGAACTGGAGCATCACTTCCTCGAGCTCGTGGCCGGCCATCTGGCCGTGGCCGACAACGAAACGGGCCTCCGGCACGAGGCTGCGCAACTCGTTGGCGAGCGCGTGGATGTCGCGCA
>CAZVRR010000053.1:0-17257 GCA_964629745.1 uncultured Planctomycetales bacterium
GTCATAGACCTCCGCCAGCGACATCTCCCGCGCCGCCTGCTCCACCACCTCGCTCGCCTCCATCTCGTCCATCGCCAGCAGACGCTGGTACAGGCGTGCGTACGGCGGCAGGACTGGCTGGTCGCCCAGCAGGATCGTGAGAAACTCGAGCTGCGGCACGTACTTGCCGAGCACGACCAGGCACACCGTCAGGGGCGTGGCGAGCAGCAGCCCTACGCCGCCCCACAGCCAGGTCCAGAACACCGCCGAAACCAGGATCGCGAGCGGCGAGGCGCCCGTCCGCGTGCCGTACAGCCACGGCTCGAGCAGGTTGTTGCTGAGCAGCTCGATCAGCAGAAACAACCCGATCACCAGCAGCGGCCGCGTCCAGCCGTCAAACACCGCCAGGGCGAGGCTGATCGGCAGTGCGGCGGCCACCCACGGACCGATATAGGGCACGAAGCGCAACACCATCGACAGCAGCCCCCACAGCGCCGCGCCCGGCACGCCCAGCAACCCCAGGCCCACGCCGACCGTAACGCCGTGAATGCTGTTGATCAGGAATTGCGTCAGCAGGTAGCGGCTCACGCGCCACGCGGCCTCATCGAGCGCTTCCGTCGTCACGTTGAGCTGCGTCGAGCCGATCAACCGGATCATCCGGTCGCGCAGGTCCTCGCGCTGAATCAGCATGAAGATCGTGAAGACGATCACGATCCCGGCCATGCCCAGCGGGCGCAGCACGGGCCCCACGGCTGCGCGGAGAAGCTCGATGCTGCGCGAAGCCGGCGAGACGACCCGCACCGGCACGGGCTCGGGCGACCCGTCCACCACCGGCGGCGTCAGCGGGATGCCCGGCCCGCTGGGCAGCCGCGCCGCCGGGGCCGTCGTCGGGCCTTCGGCCTGCGTCGCCGGGGCGCTGATTTCCGCCGTGATCTGCTGGACGGCGCTGGAGGCCTGGCCCACGGCGCCTAGCGAGTTGCGCAGCGTGCGGACCTTCTGCGTGATGTTTTCGCGGTAGGCGGGGATCTTGCGCGTCAGTTCCGCGGCCTGTAGACCGACGAGCCAGCCCACCCCGCCGATGCCCGCGAAGGCACTCCCCACCGTCAGGATGACCGCCGGCACACGCCGCAGGCCCCAGCGCTGCAGGCGCATCACGACCGGCGCAAACAGGAAGCTCAGCAGGACCGACAGGCACAGCGGCATCAGGACCGCGCGCCCGAAGTACAGGCCGGCAACGACGGCGACGCTGGCCAGCAGCATCACCGCCGGTTTGCGCCCGTTTCGACCGCGGCCACCCGAGTCCATCTGCACCTGCCCGACGACGTCGGAGCACCCGGACGTCGGCACGTCTCACGTGGAAAAAGGCCCCACCGCCTGCCGTACAAGCGATGGGGCACCTGCAAGGAAGACCGGCGGTCTCCCCGGCTCCCTGGAGGACCGCCCGGAACACCCCGCCGGCTCAGGGCCGCGGCCGCTCCTGGGAGCGCGGTTCCGCCTGCGGGCCGCGCGGCTCTTCCCAGTAGGGCGGCACGTGGTAATAGCTGTAGACGCGTGCCACGTATTGCTGGTCCTGGAGGCTGGGCCATTCGTTGTGCGCGAAGCGCGGCGCCGCCGCGAGTCGCTCCTTGTCCGCGTTGAGCACGTACTCCTCTTCGCCGCGTACCTGTAACGCGCCCCACGGCACCGCGTACAGCTCGTCGCCGACGCCGAGAATCCCGCCGGCCCCCAGCACCACGTAGGCAATGCGGCCGCCCTGCGGATCGATCACGAAATCCTTGATCTCGCCCAGCGCTTCCCCGGCCGGGTTCTTGACGTCGCCGCCGATCACGTCGCTGCCCTTGAAGACGCGCAGGGGTGGGGGCGTGGCCGGCTGCCGGTCCGTGTGGGCCGCGTGCTCGTAGTCCCGTTCCGCTTCCCAGTACGGCTGCTGGCCAAAGCGGCGATGCATCTCGCCGGCCCACTGGGGATTCCCCATGTTGGGCCACGCGTCCTTGTCGAAACCCTGCGCCGCCTCGAACGCGCCGCGCTCCACGCGCAGCACGATCGTGTTGTCGCCGCGCGTTTCCATCGCGCGCCACGGCACGGCAAACCACTTGTCGCCCAGGCCCAGGATTCCGCCGAACGACACCACGCCGTAGATCACGCGTGCCCGATCGGGGTCGACAGCCAGGTCGTTGATCGTGCCGAGGTCCTCGAACTTCTCGTTCTTCACGTCGCGGCCGATGATCTCGCTGGCGCGCCAGGTGCGGAAGGCAGTGGCTTCTGCCGGCGCCGCGCCGGCTGGTTTGTCCCGCGCGCCCGGCTCTTGTCCGACCGTCCCTGTCCCGAGCAGCAGGCCGAAGCACAACGCTGCCGGCCACCGTAGACGATGCATTGGCATCTCCGTCCACCCCAGGAATTCAGTTCGCCTGACCAACAGAAAATGTAGCGCCCGCTGCTGACATATGGGTAAATTTGAGATGAGCGCCGAGTCACCGGCGGCGCGGGCGGGGATCAGCGTGCCGGGCGCGGCCGAGCCAGGAGCGCGCCCAGCAGCAGCAACAGCAGCGCGGCCGGCTCCGGTGCGAGCTGGACTTCCAGCATGGCGAAACCGGCGCGCAGGTCGCCCAGTCGGGCCGAGCCCGCCGCTGTCATCCGGTACGTGTGCGAAGGATCGAGGACGTACGCGAAATCAGCCGGCAGCACTTCGTCGACCCAGCCGAAGTCCAGCTCGTACTCCCACGTTCGCTCGTCCAGCACAGCGCCGCTGACGAGGTCGATCAAGCTGAAGCTGAGCTGGCCGTCCGCCGCATGGTGGCCCGCACTGCCCGTGAAAGAAAGGTGCAGTGTCTCGGCGCGCGGGACAAAGTCGTAGCTCACCTCGGCATGGGCCGCATGACTGAAGCCGGACCAGGGATCCTCGCTCGTGGCGGAGGCGTACACGCGCAGGCTGCGCTCCGAGCTGCCGAACGTGTCGCTCGCCAGCGTGACGACGCCCGGCGGGTCCCCGTCCACCAGCAGCGCGCATCCGCCCGCGACCGGCGCGCCGCCCACTTCCTCGTAGGCGATCTCCTGGAGATAGCCCCAGGCCCGGTGGCTCTGCGCGAGCAGCGAAATCGATTCCGCGCGTGTCGCTTCCGCACCCAGCAGCGACAGGGCTCCGACGACGAGCGAGGTTCGCATGACAGAGAATCCTTCCCGGCGGCGCGGACCTGCCCGCGGCGCGCGCCACGGCCTGCGGTCGGGCGATTGCGAGAATTCGGCCTGCAAACAGACCGTATTCCCGGGCGCGGCCGATCGTCAAGTTACACGTCGCTGAATCCGCCGGGCGCGATTCCGGCGGTTCCGCGCGACCCGGCATCGTGGTATACTGGCTCGTTTCAAGGCCCCCGCCTGCCGTGACCGCTGCGGTCAAAGCGGGGCCGGCGCTCGGCCGAACGCGCCACACGCATGGAGAGGATCGAGCAGGCGTGGAATCCAAGCAGATTCGGATCGTCGGAGCCCGGCAGCACAACCTGCAGAACGTCAGCGTCGACCTGCCCCGCGAACGGCTGGTCGTCATCACGGGACTGAGCGGATCGGGCAAGAGCAGCCTCGCCTTCGACACGATCTACGCTGAGGGGCAGCGCAAGTACGTCGAGTCCCTCAGCGTCCACGCGCGCCACTTTCTCGAGCAGCTCAGCAAGCCGGACGTCGAGCGCATCGAAGGCCTGCCGCCGACGCTGGCCATCGAGCAGCGCGCCACCGGCACGAACCCCCGCTCCACCGTCGCCACCACGACCGAAATCTACGACTACCTGCGCGTGCTGTTCGCGCGCGTCGGGGTCCCGCATTGCCCGCGCTGCGGACAGCGCATCCAGCGCCACACCGTCGATCAGATCGTCGACGGCGTCCTCGGGTACGGAGCCGACACGCGCGTCATGCTGCTGGCCCCGCTGGTCCGGCGGCGCAGCGGCGACTACGGCGCCCTCCTGCGACGCGTGCAGCGCGAGGGCTTCGTGCGGGCCCGCGTCAATGGCGAGCTGCGCGAGGTCAAGGACCTGGCCGACCTGCCCAAAGGCCGCCGCCACGACATCGACGTCGTCGTCGACCGGCTGGTCGTGAAGCCGGAAATCCGCGCGCGCCTGGCCGACGCCATCGAACTCTCGTTCGGACTGGCTGAGGGCGTGGTGATCATCAGCCGGCTCAACGGCCAGGGCGCCGCCGGCGGCGCGCGGCACGCCGGCAACGGTGGATCGAGGGCGGCCGCGGCCGGTCAATGGAAAGACGAGACCTACAGCGAGCACTACGCTTGCGCCAGCTGCGGCATCACAGTACCCGAGCTGTCACCCCGCTCCTTCAGCTTCAACTCGCCCTACGGGGCCTGCCCGGAGTGCAGCGGCCTGGGCACCACGCTGCATTTTGACGAGCAGCTGATCGTGCCCGACGACAACCTGTCGCTGATGCAGGGGGCCGTGGCGCCGTGGACTTCGGGCACAGCGCAGGTCGCCGAAACGCACCGCAAGACGCTCAAGACCCTGTGCGCCGCGTTCAACCTCAAGCCCGAGACGCCGTTCAAGCAGTTGCCCGACGACCTGCGCCGCATCGTCCTGCATGGCACCCGCCCCGCCGACCAGAAGCGCTACGGGCTGGAGTTCGAGGGCGTGCTGCCGAACCTGGAACGCCGCAGCCGCGCCGCCGGCGACGGCGCGCGGAGCCGCGTCGCCAACTTCCAGTCGCAACAGCGCTGCGCCGCCTGCGGCGGGGCGCGGCTGCGGCCCGAGCCGCTGGCCGTCCGCATCGGCGAGATGAATATCCACGCCCTCGTCCAGCTCTCCATCGCGCAGGCCACGCGCCATTTCGACGAGCTGAACCTGCCGGGCGAAGCCGCGGTGATCGCGGCCCCGATCCTGCGCGAGGTTCGCCAGCGCCTGCATTTCATGGACAACGTCGGCCTGGGCTACCTGACGCTGGATCGCACCAGCGCCACGCTGTCGGGCGGCGAGGCCCAGCGAATCCGCCTGGCGACTCAGCTCGGCAGCGGCCTCGTCGGCGTGTGCTACGTGCTCGACGAGCCGACGATCGGGCTGCACCAGCGCGACAACGAACGGCTGCTGCACGCCATCCGCAACCTCGTCGACCTCGGCAATACCGCCATCGTCGTCGAGCACGACGAGGACGTGATCCGGGCCGCGGACTACCTCGTCGACATGGGGCCCGGTGCCGGACTGCACGGCGGCCGGATCATCGCCGCCGGCCTGCCGGACGCCGTGCTGAGCGATCCGAACTCGATCACCGGCCGGTTCCTGCGGAACGAATATGCGATCCCGCTGCCGGAGGAACGGCGCAGCGCCCGCGCGACCGATTTCGTCGAGGTGCTCGGGGCGGCGGAAAACAATCTCAAGCACATCAACGTGCGATTCCCGCTCGGCGTGCTCTGCGCCGTGACCGGCGTTTCGGGCAGCGGCAAGAGCACGCTCGTCGGCCAGACGCTGCTGCCGGCCCTGCGCCGCCGGCTGTACAAGGCGCGCGAGATGCCCGGCGCGCACGAGCGGCTCGTCGGCGCCAACCGCGTCGACCGCGTGATCGAGATCGACCAGGACCCCATTGGCCGCACGCCGCGCAGCAATCCGGCCACCTACACCGGGGTCTTCGACGAGATCCGCCGGCTGTACGCGCGGACCAAGGAGGCCCGCGTCCGCGGCTACAACGCCAGCCGCTTCTCCTTCAACGCCAAGGGCGGCCGCTGCGAGGCGTGCCAGGGCCAGGGCGTGCGCCGCATCGAGATGCACTTCCTGCCCGACGTGTTCGTGGAATGCGGCGAATGCAAGGGCACGCGCTACAGCCGCGAGACGCTGGAGATCCGCTACCGCGGCAAGTCGATCGCCGACATCCTCGAGATGCGCGTGGAGGAGACGCTGCGTTTCTTCGACAGCTTCCCGCGCATCAAGCAGGGACTGCAGGCGCTCTCGGATGTCGGCCTGGGCTACGTGCGGCTCGGGCAGCCTTCCAACACGCTGTCGGGCGGCGAGGCCCAGCGCGTGAAGCTGGCGGCGGAACTCGCCAAGGGCGTGCTCGGACCGGTCGTGCGCAATGGCCCGCCCAGCGCCAGCGCCGCCCAGCGCGCCCGGCTCGACACGCATACGCTGTACGTGCTGGATGAACCGACCACCGGCCTGCACTTCGCCGACATCCAGACGTTGCTGGCCGTGCTGAACCGCCTGGTCGACATGGGCAATACCGTCCTCGTGATCGAACACAACCTGGACGTCATCAAGACGGCCGACTGGGTGATCGATCTGGGCCCGGAGGGCGGTGAGGCCGGCGGGGAGCTCGTCGCGGCCGGTACGCCGGAACAGATCGCCGCCTGTGCGGCGAGCCACACCGGCCGCTACCTGGCCGGCAAGATGGCCCGCGCGACCTGAAGCGCCAGGTGGGCCGCGGTTCTACCCAACCCGCAACAACGCGGTTATCGTGCCCGGATGAATTGCGGAGGATTGGCGTGAGTCACCGAAGTGCCCGCCACCGTGTCCGTTGGCCGCTGGCGGCTGCGCTGCTGGGATGTCTGCTCGTGCCCGCGGGCGGCTGCCGGCTTCTCGCGGTGCCGTTCTTCGCGTTCGGTCGCGATCAGACCAAGAAGATACCAGCAGAGTATCCCTACCTCGACGGCAAACGCGTCGCCCTCGTGGTGTGGGCCGAGGATTTCACGCAGTTCGAGTATCCCCACGTGCGGCTGGAAGTTTCGGAGCACGTGCGCATTGCCCTGGAAAGCGGCGTGCGCGACGTGAACGTGGTCCCGAACCGCGAGGTGATCGATTACCAGAATCGTGAGCCGCGCTGGGAGGCGGAGGATCCCGCCACGCTCGGCAAGCAGCTCGGAGCGCAGCGCCTGATCATGATCGAGCTCACCCAGTACACCACGCGCGAGCCGGGCAGCCTGCACCTCTACCGCGGGCACATGGGCGCCAATGTGAAGGTATACGACACGGAATACGCGAATTCGGCGCCCACCTACAAGACGTCGCTCGAAGTGGCTTACCCGCCCGACGCGATCAGCGCGTACGGCACGGCCGAGCCGGCCATTCGGCGCGGCATGATGGAGACCTTCGCGGTGCAGTTGGCCGGCAAGTTCTACGAGCGGCAGGAGCCGGTGAAATGAGCGCGATCCCTCTGCGGCCGGGCTGGATCGGACACGCGGTGCTGGTCGGCGGACTGTTCTGCCTGGGCCTCGGCTGCACGGGCGGCTGCATGGGCGCCCGCGGCATGGCGTACCTGTTCGCGCCGCGGCAGATCCAGAAGCCCGAATACGAGCTGAGCGCCCAGCGCGTCGCGATCCTCATCGACACGGCGCGGCCCGGCCAGGCGAACCCCGTCTTCGAGACGAGCCTCCAGACCCGCATCGTCGAGCTGCTGCGCGAAAACGAAGTGCCCAGCCAGGTCATTCCGCAGGAAGACGTGCTGACCCTGCGCTCACGTCCGGAATACGCCACCTGGAGCATCCAGCGCATCGGGCGCGAACTCCGCGCCGACCAGGTGCTCTACATCCGGATCGACCAGCTCCGGCTGACCGATTCGCGCGATCCGGTCGTCACGCCGGCGGTCGAGCTGGACGTGAAGGTAATCGACCCGACCCAGCCCGCCGCCAACGCCCGCCTCTGGCCCGAAGCCGACCAGGAGCCCGATGGACGGCGCATCAGGCACCAGCGCCAGCCGGTCGAACGCGAGAACCCCCTGGTCATGGACGCGGAAGCCCGCAAACTGGCCTGGGAAACTGGCTACTACGTCGCACGCCTGTTCCATGAGTGGGACCAGGAAGATCCGCCGCCCCACCAGCCCTGAACCGTTTCAAGCGGGCGGTTGCGCGTCCGGCGCCGCCGCCTCGGCCTGCGCCTCCGGCGCCGGGGGGCGTTCAAACAGCCAGAGCCGCATCGTGCCCAGCTCGCGTTCATCAACGCAGGGCAGTGCGGGGAGTCCGTCGGCCGGCAGCCGCGTGCGGTAATCGTGCCGGAACACGACCACCCCGCCCGGGGCCACCTGCGGGGCCAGGCGCTCCAGCAACGCCAGCAACGGCACAACGGCTGCGTCCTTGTAGGGCGGATCGACGAAGACCAGCCCGTAGCGCCCCTGCGGCGCGGGCGGGATGCGCATCGTCCAGGCGTTTTCGAGCACCGCCCGGCAGCGCTCCCGCACGCCGAGCGTTTGCAGGTTCTGGCGCAAGGTCTTGAACGCCATGCGGTCGCGCTCCACGAACAGGCAACTGGCCGCGCCGCGCGAAATGGCTTCCAGGCCCAGACCGCCGCTGCCGGCAAACAGGTCAAGCACATCCAGTGCGGGCAGCGTGCCCGGCTCGCCCAGGCGCGCCCCGAGAATGTTGAACAGCGTTTCCTTGAAGCGATCCGTGACCGGCCGCGTGATCAGGCCGGGCGGCGCCTCCAGTTTCCGTCCGCGCAGTGAACCGGCGATGATTCGCATTCCGACACCCAGCAAGCCCGCTTCCCGGCGCCGTCTTTCCGACTGATCGAATCCCGCGCAGCTGCCGATACGCTAGGAGCCATGCTATGCGACCTGCGCACCATCCTGGACGGCTGGGATTATGAGCCGGGCAAGATCTCCGTACGCAAAATTATAGGGCGTGAGGGCTGCGAGAAAATCCAGACGCGCATCGACATGGGCGTGCTGCAAATCGAGCTCGAGGGGCGTCCCGACGGACAGCGCTGCCGCGGCTACGATTCGCTGCTCGAGTTCTTCGAGGCGCAGGTCCAGCAGCACATCGAGCTGTATGGAAACGACGAGGAATTTGCGCTGTCCGCCGAGGACTGCCTGGAGCTGCGGCACGAGGCCTACCTGTATTATCAGCGCTACCTCTCGCTGTTCGTGCTCGAGGATTACGAACGCGTCGCCCGCGACACCGCCCGCAACCTGCGCGTGATCCGTTTTTGCGCCCGCTACGGCGGCGCCGATGACGACCGGGCCGCCCTCGAGTCGCAGCACGCCTACGTGCTGATGATGAACATTCGCGCCCGCGCCTGCGGCGCGCTGCAGGAATGCCGGCACGAAGACGCCCTGGCCGAGGTCGCCGCGGGCATGCAGGAATTGCACGCCCTGGAAGCCGACGCGGACGACCCGCCGGATATCAGCGGCGAGCTGCGCGTCCTGTCCGAGCTGCGCGCCGACATCCTGAAACAGATGCCGGACGACGCCCCGCCGCGCCTGCGCTGGGAACTCGAGGCCGCGCTGGCCCGCGAGGATTATGAGGCCGCCGCCCGCATTCGCGACCGGCTGGCCACGGCGTCCTGACCGGCCGCGCGGCGGCCGCGGCCCGCCTCACTTCGCCCCGAGATCCACCGGTACCCGCAGGGCTTCGTCATTCGTCGTCCGCTCGCGGAACCGCAGGAATCCCACCGGCCGCAGGTCCTTCGGCGCATCCTTGAGCCGGGCCGCCGCCTCGTAGGACAGTTGCAGCGGGACGCCCGGGTAGAACGTGATGTTCGATTCGTCGCCCTGTTTCACCGCGATGGACACGGGATCCTTGAAGAGCTGGTCGATGCGCACCGTGATCGGGGTCTTGCGCTGGTCGTCGGCCACCGCGAACCCGCCCGTGATCACCACCATCAGCGTCTTCTCGCCCTGCGTGTCGAGCGTCGCCTCGTAGACGCGGTTGTCGAACGCGTCGGAGTGAATCGCCTTCCCCGCGCTGTTCTCGACCTTCACGCCCGTGTCGGTCGTGGTCGCGTACGCCTCGGGCGTCATTTCCAGGCTGAGGCGGACGCGGTTGAAGCGTTCATCCAGGTTCAGCGTGTAGCTGAGCGAGTCCTTCAGCCCGGTGAACTCGTCCTCCTTGTACAGGCGATAGCCCTCGATCTGTCCATCCCCCGTCGCGGCGAGGGGCTTCGTGAACAGGTTGGTCACCGCCAGTTCACCCTTGGGCTTGGCCTTGTCGCCCTCGGTGATCGCCGGCGGGTCGGCATGCAGGCCGAAGAACCGCACGGCCAGCGTGTAGGGCCAGTCCTTGTCGGGCCGGTTCGCGACGATCGGCACCTCCCACACGCCGGGCGTGAGGTCGCGCGAAAAGACCGCCTCGACCTCGCGCCGCCCTTCGTCGGTGTTCAACATGCGACTGCGGTTGCGGAATTGCCTCCCGCGCGGGTCGAACACGCGCTCGAGCGAAGCCTGCGACGGCTGTCCCTCCGGCGCGGAAAGCGTGAGCTTCATTGCCGACGCGCCGGGCGGAACGGCCAGGAAGTACCGGTCGGGCACCCAGCCGTGCACGGTCCGCTGCTCGAAGCTGCGCGTGTAATTCGTTTCCTCCCCGCAGCGCTCGGGCACGATGATCGTGTTCACCAGGCGGAAGGCCACCACCCCGTCGTGCAGCGCCTCGACAATCCCCACGTACTGGCCCGGCTGCTTGAGCTGGGCGGCGGCGTATTCCACGAACACGCGCGCCTCCTGCTCACTGCGCAGGTAGAAGCTCTCCTGCGGCACCCGGCACCAGGGCGCCTGGGAGCGCAGCGTGAACTTGCGCACGAAGGCCGTGTGGGCAGCGGCATCCGTGCCCGGCGCGAAGATCGGACTGATCGTAAACGTCTGCCGCTCGTCGCTTGGGAAATACAGGCTGCGCCAGTAAGCCGCCCGGGCCCGGCCGCCGGGTCCCAGCGGACTGACTGTCGCGATCTTGTAGCCGACAACCGGGTCGTCGGCGGCGGCCGGCAGCAGCTTGGCCAACGCTTCCGCGGCCGCCGGCAGATCGGGAATACCATAGCCCAGGTCCAGCGCGGTGAACCTCTCAACGGGGCGGCCCGACAGCCAGAGCGCGCGGCGCACGTCGCAGGCGCGCACCCGCGCAGCCCCCTGCTGCCGCGCGTAGCTGATCAGGTTCGCGCACAGACCCGCCGCATACGGGCTGGCCATGCTCGTGCCCGACCAGAAGTCGCCCCGCTGCCGCACCCAGCGCGGCACCGTCGACGTGGACCAGCCCGGAGTCGCCACATCGGGCTTGGCCAGCTCGCCGCCGCGCGAACTGAACACCGTGACCACCGGTTTCGACATCGAGAATCCGAACACGTCACGCGCGCTGTCCACCGCGAGCAGCGCCCCGACGCAGATCGCCTCCGCCGCCGCCGCGGGCGTGCCGACAGAGGAGTACCCGGGGCCGGAGTTCCCGGCGGACGTGCAGAACACCAGGTAGGGATTCTCGAGCAGGAACTGGTCGATGAACTCGTCGATGTCCGACTCGCCTTCCATTTCGGATTCGACGCCGAAAGACAGGTTGCAGACGATCGGCACGTCGTGCTCGCGCGCATACCGGCCCGCGTACTCGAACGCCTTCTTCATGCTCTCCGTGACGCTCATGCCGCCCAAGCCGCCGTGACCGATCTTCAGGCTCATCAGGTGGGCCCCGGGGGCGACGCCCACCAGGCCGGGCTGGTTGTTGATGCGGTAGCCCGCCGCGATCCCGGCGACGTGCGTCCCGTGCGCCCCGTTGTCGAAGTGGATGACCACCTTGGGCGTGCGGAGGAAGATGTTGAGCGCGAACGTGAACGGCACGATCTCCGTCTCGGGCCGCTGCCGGTGAAACGTGAACGTGTCGAAGTTGAGCCGATAGTTCCGCAGCGGCTTCTCATCGGAGAAGTCACGGTCCAGGTTGGTGTCCACGTAGGCCACGGCCAGGTCGTCGCCGTCGCCCGCGAGCGCGGTCACCAGCACGGGAAACTCGTCCTCCGTCGTGCCATTGCCGTTCAGATCGGGTTCGTCGGCGTTGATGAAGCGCTTCTCGGTGAACGTGCCGAACCACCAGAGCCGTTCCGGACCGCCCTCGCGCGTAGCGACCGCCGGTGGGGAGTACTCGAGGGGTGCCCCCTCATCATCGAAGTTCACGAGCTTGCCGCTGGCCCCCTCCAGGCGGATGCGGTGCAGCTCGACGTCGCCGTCACCCGTGAAATCCTGGACGTCGATGCACTTCACGCTCCCGTCGGCCAGCTTGTCGAGGCCGGGAATCGACGGGTCGACCCCCGTGTCCATCACGGCAATGATCACGCCGCGGCCGTCACACTCCGGGTGCGCCTTCAGGAACTCGTCGACCCCGCAGGTCCCCAACGAAAGCTGCGTCCAGGTCGCCTGCTCCTGGGCTACGCCGACCACCGCCAGGCACAGCCCGGCCAGTCCCGCCAACACGCTGCGCATGAGCTTCTCCGTTGAACCGGCGGCGCCGTCGTCGCAGCGCCGATCCTGGAGAATCTACCCGCAGCGGCAACGGGAAAAAACCGGGCCGCGTCGGATGTTGTCACGCCCCAGCGGGCTCAGGGAGCCGAACCGGGCCGCTTGCCCAGCCGCTGGTAGGTCGCATCGAGCGCCTGCTGAAATCCATCCCGTTTCATCCATTCGGAGTGCCCGTCCACGAACAGCACGCTCGTGCCCTCGTCCCCGAGCACCGATTCGTAGACCAGCACGTTCCGCGGATCGGAGGCCTCGGACTGCCCCTCGACGTACACAAATGGCGGCGTCCCCGGCGGGTGGCCGCGCCGCGACGTCAGCATGTCCTGGCTGATGAGCTGCGCATCGAGCAGCGCCTGCAGGTCCGGCGGAAACTCGCCATTGTGATCGTTGGCCCAGATATGCACTGCCATTCCGATTCCACGCAGGTTGGCGAGCGTGCTCGCGCGACGAGCCAGTTCGCGCGCACGGGAGAGCGACGGGAGCAGGATCGAGGCACCGAGTGCCGCCGTGGCAAAACTCGTCTCCCCGCCCATCACCAGCGCCACCGGCGAGCTGCCCAGCCCACGCGACAGCACTCCGTCCGGATCGGAGGTGGCGCCCCACACCGAGTTGCGTACGCCCGCCAATTCTTCGGGAAACGGCGGCAGGCTCGCGAGGTCCCACGCCTGCGTCCCCGGCGCGCTGATCGAGGCCGCCGCGGCATGCGCGAGCTGTTTCAGCGCATACCACGTGCGCTGCCCCGCCCGCACATCGGCGTAGCTGAAGGCAGTCAGCTCGGGCGGCAGCAGGGCCCGCGCCGCCTTCACATCGTCCACGTCGAGCACGCTGCCGCGGCGCGTGCCTGGATCCGCCTGCTGCAACGCAACAGCAACCGATTGCGGAAACAGGCCGACCACACAACGATCGCCAACAAAAGCCCACGCCGGCGCCAGCGGGACGGGCAATCCCCCGATCAGCACGTACTGGATCGTGTGCAGCCCGTGGCGCATCTCGTGCTGCCGGATTTCGATGTCGTTCCCGGCCACAGCCCCCGCCGCGATTTCGACGATCCGCGCGAGCATGCTCTGCAGACCCCCGGGATTGCGGGCCTCGAACACGAGCACCGTGCCCGTCAGCAGGATTCCGCCATGGCTCGGCGCGTCGTACAGCACCCAGGTGTCGCCCAGTGCCGGCAGCAGGTCGTCGACCAGGGAGTACCCGAGCATCTGCTGGGCGAGAGCCAGTCCGCCGTCGACTTTGGAGCGTGCGTCGGGGCTGACTTCGTCCAGGATGCGCTGCGCTTCGCCCCAGCATGCCACGAGATCGAGGTTGCCCGCGGTGGCCCAGGTCGCGTCGCGCGGGATGCACTGCAGGTCCTCGTTGCTCAGGGGACGCTGCTGATACAGGCGCGCCAGCCCTTGCCCGCCGGGGAAATGGGAGTACAGGGAGAAACGCGTTCCGTACTCGGCGCGGTCGACGTGCATGTACACCGACTTCCAGTCGTGCAGGCGCAGGGCCCGCATAACGCGCTCCGGGCCGCCGTCTTCGCTGGCGAGCTGCGCGTCGAGCTCCAGGCACTGCCGCAGCAGCGGCTGCATTTCCACGAAGACGCACCAGTCGGGAGGGCCCGCCGGCTGCACTTTCTTGCGCGACGCGGCGAACTCCGGATCATCGACCAGGGGCGTGCCCTGGCCGCCGAGGCGCTGGACGACGCGCTCGGCCGCGAGTTCGCTGAAGGCGACCACGAGGTGCCCCGCATGGGCGGTCCACAGCACCTGGGCGTCGGTGCCAAGCGGCGCCCGCGCGAACGAAATCCCAGCGATGCGGTCCTCCGTGGGAGCCTCCCCGTCGTTGACGGTCCGCACGAAGTCGGCGAATCGCTCCGCCTGCGCGGTACTTTCCGCTCCGCCAGCAATCAGCAGCGCCAGGTGTTCAAAGGGGGCGCTCGGGTCGTCGCCCGCCCACAGCGCGACGGCGCCGGGTCGCCGCATCCAGGACGCCAGCAGGTCCAGGCCCTGCTGCCAGCTCGGCCCGGTCTCCGCCAGCCGGCCCTGAACGAAGGGCGACTGTACGACCGCCTGCGCCATGGCGAGCAGTTGGCATGGGTCGTCGCCGCCCGCCCAGCCCACGTAGGCCATGACATCCTGCGGAATGACTTCGGCCAGGTCCTGTCCGGCCGCGCGCGCCGGCGCTGCCAGCCACCCGGCCCACAGCAATACACAAATTCCGACTTGCGTTACACGAGTCACAACGTGTCTCCGTGAGTGCCAGACCCGCAACGGACCGTCCCCCGGGGTTTCAGGCCTTTTGAAAATCTCGTCCGTGCGCCCACGACGGGGGTGTCGATGCGAGTCGGGATTATACTCCGATGTGGGTTACGAAAACCGCGGCCGACAGCCGGAAGGGACTTCTGCGTGTGCAAGCTCGGCGTCGTATCGTTTCTGAATTCGCGCCCCCTGATAGCCGGGTTGAGCGCCGCCGACGGCTTCCAGTGCCTGTTTGACGTGCCCGCGGCCCTCCCCCAACGCCTGGACCAGGGGGAATGGGACGCGGCGCTCGTGCCGCTCATCGATGTACTGCGCGCCGGGCCGCGCTGGCACATCGTTTCGGACGCGTGCATCGCCTCCGACGGGGAGACGATGACCGTCCGCGTCTTCTCCCAGGTACCGCCGGACCGCATGCGGACACTGTGGGTCGATCCCGACTCCCACACGTCCGTGATCCTGGCACGAATCCTGTGGCGCGGCCTGTACAACTGCGAGCTGGAGCTGCGCCCGATCGCCGACGCGACCATCAGCGACCTCCCCTCGGTGCTCCTGATCGGCGACAAGGTCGTCGACCCGCGCCGCGCCGGCTTCGCTTACGAAGTCGATCTGGGCGGCGCCTGGCGGGCACACACCGGCCTGCCTTTCGTCTTCGCGGTCTGGGCCGGCCCCATCGACCGTGATCCCGTGCACGGACGAATCGCCGCGGCGCTGTCCGCCGCACGCGACCGCGGCGTGGCGCAGTCCGAGGCAATTGCCCGACGCGACGGACCCGCGCTCGGCTGGCCCGTCGAGCTGGCCGTCCGCTATCTGACGCGCTGCCTGCAATACAAGCTCACGCCACGCATGCGGGCCGGCGCGGAGCTTTGCGCGCAGCGCTGCGCCGAACTGGGCCTCGTGCCGGCGGCGCACCTGCCGTGGCCGGACGGGCCGGCTGCACCGGCGGCCGGCGCCGCGCCGGCCTGCGCGGGGAGTTGAGGCATGGCCCGCTGGCCCTGGTTCGAGCGCCGCTTCTCGTTCGATTTCCCGCCGGAGAAGTTCCCCGACCTGCTGGAGCGCTGGCGCGGCACGCCGGCGCGGCTCGAGGAGCGCGTGGCGCACCTGCCGGGTGCGGTACTCACCGCGCGGGAAGGCGCCGGCTGGTCCATCCAGGAACACGTCGGCCACCTGCTGGATCTGTCGACGCTGACTACCACGCGCCTGGCCCAGATCCTGAGCGGCGCGGCGGAGCTCGTGGCGGCGGACGTGACGAACCGCAAGACACAAGAAGCCAACCACAACGCGCGCCGGATCGGCGCGCTGTTGGCGGAATTCCGGGCCGCACGCATGGACGCCGTCGCGAAATTCGCCGCCGTCGCCGAGACGGACTGGGGCCGGGCCGCGCTGCACCCGCGGCTGCGCCAGCCGCTGCGGATCGTCGATCTCCTCGCGTTCGACTGCGAACACGATGACTATCACCTGGCCCGCATCGCCGAGTTGATCCGGCGGTGCGGCGCCGCACCGGAGCTGCCATGACGGCCGCCGCCACTGAACCCGCCGGCGCAAGGCCGGCCACACGCCTCGGTGACACCGAAGCGCTGGCCCTGTATCGCGATGCTTCGCTGCATGAGTTGGGCCGGCTGGCCTTTGACCGCACGCAGCAGCTCCACCCGGAGCCGTATCGCACCTACGTCGTGGATCGCAACATCAACTACGCCAACGTCTGCACGGCGCGCTGCATCTTCTGCAACTTCTATCGCAAGCCGGGCGACGCCGACGCCTACGTCCTTTCGTTCGCGGAAATCGGCCGAAAGATCGAGGAACTGCTCGCCATCGGCGGCACGCAGATCCTCATGCAGGGCGGCCTGGTTCCGGACGAGCACCACCCCAGCGGACACGGGCTGCCGTTCGGCTGGTATCTCGACCTGCTGCGTTTCATTCGCACGAACTACCCCGCGATTCACATCCACGCATTCAGCCCGCCCGAGATCTGGGCCTTTCACCAGGTCTTCCGCATGCCGCTGGCCGACGTGCTGGCCCGCCTGCACGACGCGGGACTGGACACGATCCCCGGCGGCGGCGGCGAGATCCTGGTCGACCGCGTGCGGTACAAGATCGGCCGCGGCAAGACGTCCGCCGACGAGTGGCTGGCCGTCATGCGCGCGGCCCACCGGCTCGGCATGAAGACGAGCTGCACGATGATGTTCGGGCACATCGAGACGTGGCCCGAGCGCATCGAGCACCTGCGCCGGCTTCGCGATCTCCAGGACGAGACCGGCGGCTTCACGGCGTTCATCCACTGGCCGTTCCAGCCCGAGGGGACGCCGCTGGGCCGCTGGAAGCTGCCACCGGAATCGCCGGGCACGCGCACCCCCGAGCCGGATGGCGTGCACCTGTTTCTGGCCGACGCGCATGCGTACCTGCGGCTGCTGGCGCTGGCGCGTCTCTATCTCGACAACATTCCAAACATTCAGTCGAGCTGGGTGACGATGGGGCCCAAGATCGGGCAGCTCGCGCTGTACTTCGGCGCGAACGACATGGGCTCGGTGATGATGGAAGAGAACGTCGTCTCCGCCGCCGGCACGACGTTTCGCCTCAGCGAGAACGAGATCCGACACCTGATCCGCACCGCCGGCTGGCAGCCGCAGCAGCGCGACCAGTACTACCGGCCCATCACGACGCAGCGGAGCCAGCGTGGGTTGCCTGTGCTGCCCGTACTCCCCTCGTAGGGCGTGCCAGCTTTTCGCGTCGCCCTCCAACGGAGTCGCACTGCAGGGCCCCCCTGGGGGGGTGGCACGGCCTGACTTCGCCTTCGTGCCGAAGGCGAAGTCAGACCGTGGCACCCTTTCGCCGTTCAGGGGAAGTCAGAGTGACACCCATTCGCA
>CAZVRR010000054.1:0-17140 GCA_964629745.1 uncultured Planctomycetales bacterium
GGCCAGCACGGCGAACGCGGGCGTCAGCGGCACGCGGTAGCGCGCCGCGGTGAAGACCAGGATCACGGCCGCGGGAAAGAGCGTCATCAGCAGCCAGAACGGCACGGGCACACGTCGTGCGCAGCGCCACGCGCCCAGTGCCGCCAGCGGCAGGATGACGCCGAACGGAAACCCGAACCCGTCCACCTTCCACATCAGTACGCGCAGCAGGCTCGACCACTCGCGGAACACGTACGGGTCTTCGCTGCGCGGCAACTCGCGCGACGTCACGAACTGCACCGACTTGGCGGCCAGGCCGCCCATGAAGCGCAACGGACCGGCGGCGATATCCTCGTACGTGCGATCGTAGAAGTAGCGCTGTTCGGCCCACATCCCGCCCGTGACGCCATGCACGCGCGGCAGCGCATACAGTTCGTTCCAGTCGCGCCCCGGCCGAAACGTCGTGGTCTGGTCCGCGTTGCGGCTGTTCCCGATGTAGAAGTTGATACCCCCGGACGAGGGCAGGATCGTGAAACGCCCCGTGGCGCGGTAACACCACGTGGCGAACGGCAGCGCCGCCGCCACAAAACCGATGCCCAGCCCCACCGCACCGCGCGCACTGCGCATCCCCTCCGACAACCGCCAGCGCCACGCCAGCCACACGTACGCGGCGACGACGAACGGCAGAAACGTCGGGCGCGTCAGGATCGACAGTGCGCCGGCCGCGCCGAGGGCCGCGCCGGCGGGCAGCGTCGGACAATCCTTCAGCCGTTCCAGCAGCAGCAGCGCGCTGACCGTCCAGAACGCGGCCCAGCCGGCGGCCACCAGCTCGCACTCATAGAAAATCAGCGGACCCGACAGCGCCGTGACGAGGCCGGCCACCAGCCCCACCCGGCGCCCGAACAGCCGCGCGCCGAGCTGCGCCGTCAGTGCGGCCGTCGCCACGCCCAGCAGCGCCTGCACCAGCCGCGCGGTCAAGATTGACGGTCCCGCCGCCGCGTACACGCCGGCCAGAAACACCGGGTAGAACGGCGCCTGCCAGAACAGCGGCGTGCGCGGAGCGTGCCCGTCGCGCAGCGACCGCGCCAGGTCATCGTAGTCCGCGGCATCCATGACCGACACGCGGAACGTGGGATTCGCCGCCGACTGGTAGAGGTATGTGGCGCGGGCCGCCAGCGCCACAAGCGCCACGGCCAGCAGCAGCAGCCAGGGCATGCCGTGCGCGACGGGCCCGACGTGCGAAACGTGCCGCACGGCTATTCCCCCAGCTCCCGCGCGAGCTGCGGGTAGCGATCGCGCATCGCCGGACTCACTTCGACCGCGCGCTCGAACCACTGCCGGGCTTCGTCGCGCCGGCCCAGCCGCGCCAGCACCAGCGCGAGGTTGAACTGGTCGCCGCCCGCGTTGCCCGCCGGGTCGAGCCGGATCGCCTCCTGGAAATGCATGACCGCCTCGGCGTATTCGCGGTGGAAGGCCGCCGCCATCGCGTAGTCGCTGTGCACCCCCGCGAGCATCTGCGGGTTTTCCCCGACGCGCCACACGCGCGGTCCCTTCACGACGCGCCGGAAATCCTCCAGGCCCTCCGGCAGCCGGTTGAGCTTGATCAAGACCGCCCCCAGCCGGAAGGCCGCTTCCACGTCTCCCGGCGCGCGGGCCAGCGCCCGGCGATACTCGGCCAGCGCCGCCGCGGGCTGGTTCTTCGCCTCGTACACCTGACCGAGCAGAATCATCGACAGGAAGTCCTCGTGCTCGTTTGGCGGCCGGAAGCGGTTGGGCACGCCGGGCGGCAGCGGTTGCAGCGACACGGGCACCGGCGCATGGACGAACACGACCGCAAGTGCCAGCAGCGCCGCACCGATCGCGGTGCTCTTCCAGCGCCGGCCGCGCAGGGCATGCCACGCCTCCCAGGTGGCATAGGCGGCCAGCAGGATCAGCACCGGCACCACGGGCAGGCGATACCGCTTGTTGCAGAAGAACGGAACGATGCTGGCCATGTACACCAGCACGAAACCCCACAACGGAAACAGCTCCAGCGCGCGGCGCCGCCAGCACAGGACCAGCCCGAGCAGCCCCAGCGGCCCGACGATGCCAAACGACACCGGCAGCCACTTCATCACGGGGGCAAAGCGCGCCGTCCAGAAGTAGATGTTCTTGTTGTTGGCGATTTCCCAGCTCGTCCAGAACAGCCGCACCTTGAGCCAGGTCAGCGCCAGTGCCAGCGACGGCTGCGTGCGGATGAATTCCCAGCCGCGGTCATAGTAGTAGTCCGAGACTTCCGACGCCTTGAGCTTGCGTCCCAGGGCCAGTTCCGCTTCCGCGATCGCGTGGTCATAACTGCCCCAGAAATCCAGTGCGCCGCGCGGGGCAATCGCCGTCCGGCCGTCCGATTCCGGGTTGTTGCCAATGTAGAAGTTCAGCCCGCCCTGCGAGGCGATCAGCACGAACTCGCCCCCCACGACGTAGTTCCGGATGGTCACCGGCAGCACTGCGGCCAGGCAGCCCGCGGTGAGCCAGGCGCAGCAGACCAGCGCGCGGCGCCACGCGCCGCGGTGCAGCACCAACAGCCACCCAACCGCCGCCGGCCCGAACAGCAGCACGTTCGGCCGGGCAACGGCGGACAGCCCCAGCATCACGCCCGCGGCGGCGAACCAGGCCCAGTGCGGCGACTGCATGCCCCGCACGAGCAGCCAGAGCATCACGATGTTCAGGAACAGCGGCAGCGGCGGAATCAGCAGCTCGCCGTCGAAGAAGATCAGCGTCCAGTAGCTGGCGGCCGCGACCCCGGCCATCACGCCCACGACGCGGCCGAACAGCCGGCGGCCCATGTCGAACAGCACCCCGCACATGAGCGCGCTGAGCAGCGCCTGCACCAGGCGCGGGTTGAGGTAACTCGGACCCATGACGGCGTAGATGCCGGCGAGAACAAACGGATAGAGCGGCGCCCGGAAGTACGCGGTCGGCACGTACTGCCGGCCGGCGACAATCGCCCGCGCCCAGTCGTCGTGGTAAGCCTCGTCAATGACGGGGTAGTCAAAGATCGGGCAGTGACGCCACTGGGAGATGTAGATGCAGCGCAGCCCCAGGGCGAGCAGGACGATCCCGCCGAACAGCAGCCAGTCACGGCGCGCCGGGGCCGACCCCGCCCGGCGCAGCAGCGTGTCCTGCGCCGCGCGGGCGGCCGTTGGAGCCCGGTGTTGTTTCGGACGCGACACGCCACCTCCGGTATCCCGGCGCGGGGCGCAGTATAGCTTGCCGCGACCCATCTCGACGTGGCGCGGCCCGGCCCGGGTATACTGCGCGCGGGTGACCCGGAGTAAGCCCATGGACGTCTTGAGCGCGATCCTCACCCGCCGGAGTGTCCGCGAGTACGATCCGCGACCGCTTGCGTCGGACGTGCTGGCGCGGCTGCGCCAGGCGCTCTGGGCGGCGCCGTCGGCCTGCAACTTTCAGCCGTGGCACTTCATTCTCGTGCAGGATGCGGGCGTGCGGCGGGAACTGGGCCGCTGCGCGAATGACCAGCACTTCGTGGGCAAGGCCCCGCTGGTCGTCGTGGCGTGCGGTCTGCCGCACCAGGCCCACAAGCAGATGGGCGGACGGCACAACAGCGTCGACGTGGATGTCGCCATCGCGCTCGATCACCTCACGCTGGCCGCGACGGCGGAAGGGCTGGGGACCTGCTGGATCGGGGCCTTCCAGGAGGAGGCGATCAAGCGGCTGCTGGGCGTCCCGCGCGACGTCCGAATCATCGCGCTGCTGCCGGTTGGTTATCCGGCCACTGCGGACCTGTTGACTCCGCTGGACCCGTCCGATCGCAAGCCCCCCGAGGAAATCTTCAGCGCCGAACGCTACCTCAACCGCTGAATCGCGGGTCCGGATGGCCGTGATTACCTTGTGTTCGACTGTCCGCCAGTGGTATCCTGAACCGAACGGCGTGCCCGACGACCGTATCCGGGTATCCTGAAGCAACACCCGCCGCGGCCGTCGAGCGCGCTAACGGGATATGTTCAGCTAGAAAGCGAAGGAGGTTTGAATGCGTGCGCTGGAGAGATGTGGGCTACGCGCAGCCTGCCTGTGCGCCTTGGTGGCGCTGGCTGCCTCGGTTGTCGCCGAAGAGAACTACCTGATCGTCTCGGCACCCGATTACGTCGGCAGTGCCCCGCTCGAGCAGTTCATCGCCGCGAAGACCGACATGGGCTTCGTCGTGTCGGTGTACGCACCGCCGGCCGGCACGACCAACTCCGCCATCAAGTCCCATATCCAGAGTTTGTGGGGGACTTCGGAGAGCCCGCGGTACCTCCTGATTGTCGGCGATACCGATGGCTCGACGTCCACCGCCAGCACGATTCCCCACTGGGTCGGCCAGGGCAGCCGGCAGGCCACGACCGACCTGCCCTATGCCTGCATGGACGGCGGTGACGACTGGTACCCGAACATGTACCTCGGCCGGTTCTCGGTCCGCACCGTGGATCACCTCCAGGCCATCGTCGACAAGACCCTCCAGGTCGAAACCGGCACGTTCCCCGATCCCGAATACACCAAGCGCGCCGCGCTGCTGGCGACCAGCGACGGCACGGCGCAGGCGGAGATGAACCACGACTGGGTCATCAGCCACTACCTCGAGCCGGCCGAGTTCACGACCACCCGGATCTACGCCGCGCAGGGCGGCGGCACCTCCGACATCACCGCGGCCGTGAACAACGGGGCGCTGTTCGTGGTCTACTTCGGACACAGCAGCTCGAGCGGCTGGTGGGAACCCGGGTTCGACCAGTCCAATGTCCAGGCCCTCAGCAACGAGGGGCTGTACGGGCTGGCGATGGGCTGGTCGTGCAACACCGCCCACTACGACATGTCGGAGTGCTTCGGCGAGACCTGGCAGCGCGTCCCGAACAAGGGAGCGGCCGCGTATCTGTCCGCCTCGAACTATGTCTGGTGGGGCAGCGTTGACGAGTGGGATTCCTCCCGGCGCATGGAACGGTACTTCTTCCAGTCGATATTCGAGGACCAGATCTGGCAGGTCGGACCCGCGTGGCAGGCCGCCCTGTGGCGCATCCTGGCCGACCCGGACTATGGCCCGACGCACGACCACACCCGCAATATCTTCGAGGAGATGGTCCTGCTGGGCGATCCGTCGCTGCGCCTGCCCGCTCTCCCCCTGCGCGTGCAGCTCGAAAGCGTGATCCCTGAGTTCGTCGCGCCCGGCTCGCCCACGACGCTGCAGGTCCGCATCCAGTCGATGGATGAGGAATACGTGCCCGGCAGCGGGCTGCTGCATTACCGCATGGCCGGCGGCGAATTCGCCACTACCGAGGTCACGCCCGTCAGCGGCGAGCTCTTCGAGGCGATCCTGCCCGGCGCGGCGTGCGGCGACGTGCCGGAGTTCTACTTCAGCGCCACGGGCGACGGAGGCTCGATCGAGTATTACCCGGAAGACGCGCCGGCCGAGCTCCTCACCACTACGGTCGCCTCGATCACGACCATCGTGTCCGACAACTTCGAGAGCGACCAGGGCTGGACCGTGGCGAGCGCCGCGGGCATGGACGGCATGTGGGAACGCGGGAATCCGGTCGGCGACGGCTCGCGCGGCGATCCGACGGACGATTGCGACGGCTCGGGCCAGTGCTACCTGACCGGCAATGAAATCGGCAATTCCGACGTGGACGGCGGACCGACCATTCTCACCTCGCCCGTGCTCGACCTGACGGGCTGGCACGACGTGGTGCTGCGCTACGGCCGCTGGTTCATGTGCGACGACACGGTGCCGCCGGCCCAGGATTTCCTCGAGGTCCAGGTCAGCATCGATGACGGCGCGACGTGGTCACAACTGTCCTACGTGGCCTCGCACAACGGCTGGGTCCACGAGGAATTCCACCTGGCCGACTACGTCGTGCCGACGGCGCAGTGCCGTTTGCGCTTCATCGCCGAAGATGTGCCGAACGATTCGGTCACCGAGGCCGGGATCGACGCGGTTTGGATCTTCGACTGGGACTGCGCTGACGGCCTGGTGCCGGGCGACATGAACTGCGACGGATCGCTGAACGCGTTCGACATCGATCCGTTCGTGCTCGCCCTGACCGACCCGGCCGGCTATGCCGCGGCGTACCCCGATTGCGACATCGCCCGCGCCGACATCAACGAGGACGGCGTGGTGAACGCGTTCGACATCGACCCCTTCGTGGGGCTGCTGATCGAACCGTGATCCCGCGGACAACCTGAACGGCACCATGAAAAGGCCGCCCCGGGCACGATGAGCACGTGTCCGGGGCGGCATTCGTTTACACGGTGCGCCGGCGCAGGCGGCTCAGCTTCACGCGTGGCTTCGTTTCAGCGGGTCAGGCCCAGTTCCTCGAGGAATGTTCCCCCCATGATCCAAGGCTTGTCGCCGCGGACGCGGACCACGATGCAGGCGTCGCGCGCCAGCCAGTCGGGCCGGTCGCTCACCGGGTGCAGAACCACGAGCCAGTCGGACGGGAGCATCCACGTGGCGGCCGCTGCGAACCGCGCCGCGCCGGCCTTGGCATCGACGACCTCGCAGCAGGCGGCCGGCAACTCGAGCCAGTGCGCCGCCGGGCGCGCGACCACGCCGGCCTTCAACGCCTCCAGCGCGACCGGCCGCTCCGGCTGGTCCGGCAAGGGTCCCGCGCTGGGCAGCGCCTGGTAGCCGGCTGCATCGACCAATGCGACTGCCCGGTCGGCGTCGGGCTGCGCGACGGCACGGAGCCACTCCAGCGCCCCGCGCTGTGCAACGTCGCGCTCACTCAGTTCATTTCGCGCCGTTCGCAACAGGCGCACCAGTTCCGCGCCCAGTGTACCGGGCTCGGCGACGATGCCCGCCGCCGGGTCGGGCGCGGCCTGCGGCTTGGGCTTGGGCCGCGCTTTGCGCGGCTTCTCGGCTCCCGCCGCGCACGCGAGCAGGAGAATCAGCGCCCCGGTGATGAGCGTTCGCGGCGTGGCCGCCCGGCACAGGGGGCGGCCCCGCCGAATGCGGTCCGGCCCGCCCGCCGACCCCCCGGTGCGGCTAGCCATGGATGGCGTCGATCTGCACGAGCAAGTTGCGCTGCCGATGGCCCCATTTCTTCACCAAGCCCTTGCGCCGCCGGAACTTCACGCCGACAACCTTCGGCAGCTTCCGCTCCTCGAGCACGTGGGCGGTGACCGAGGCGCCCTCCACCCAGGGCGTGCCGATGCGGGCGTCCGCGCCCGCGCCGAGCATCAGGACCTTGTCGAAGGTCACCTGCTGGGCGCCTTCCGCCAGCTCACGGAGTTCGATCAGCAACTTATCGCCCGTGCTGACTTTGTATTGCTTGCCGCCGTCCTCAAAGATCGCGTACACGATGGCTCCTTGCTCAGGGGGCCGCACAGTGCCGTGGTTACGAATTCTCCAGCATACCGCGCGGGGGGCCGCTTCGCAACGTGCCGGCTCACGCGATCGTCTTGTGGAAACGCCGCGTGGCGACGGCCAGCGTCAGCAGCCCCAGGCCCAGCAGGGCCAGCAGTTGCGGCCACAGCACGCTCAGCCCGACCCCCTTCAGGAAGATGCCGCGGACGACGACCAGGAAGTAGCGCAGCGGGTTGGCGTAGGTGATCCATTGCACCGCCTCGGGCATGCTCGAGATCGGAAAGATGAAGCCCGACAGCAGCATGGCCGGGGAGAAGAACAGGAACGTGCTCATCATGGCCTGCTGCTGCGTGCGGCTGATCGTGGAGATCAGCAGGCCGACCCCGAGCGTGGTCAGCAGGTAGAGCACGGTCGCCAGCAGCAGGAGCGGCACGCTGCCGCGGATCGGCACGTCGAACCAGAGCACGCCGACGACGGTGACCAGCACGACGTCGATCAGCGCGATGAGCCCGAACGGCACGGTCTTGCCCAGGATGAACTCCACCGGCCGGATCGGCGTCACCAGGATCTGCTCGATCGTGCCGATCTCGTGTTCCCGCACGACCGCGATGCTCGTGAGCATCAGCGTCATCAGCGTGACGATCAGCGCAATGACGCCCGGCACGTAGAAGTTGCGGCTCTCGAGGTTCTCGTTGAACCAGGCGCGCGTCTGGAGCTCGACGCGCCCGGGCCGCTCGAAGCGGCCGAGCTGCTGCGCGACGCGCTCCAGCAGCAGGTCCGAGGCGGCCTCCTCCACGATCGAGCTGCTGTAGCCGAGCACGATGCCGGCGGTGTTCGAGTCGCTCCCGTCCAGCAGGACCTGGACCTGCGCGGGCCGGCCCGCGCGCAGGTCGGCCGCGAACCCCTTGTGAATACGCACGACCAGGCGCACCGCGCCCCGGTCGAGCAGCTCGCGCGCCGCGGCGTCATCCGCGACGTGGTGCACGAGGTCGAAATAGCGCGAGCCCGCGAACCGCGCCAGCAGCGCGCGGCTCGCCACCGAGTTGTCCAGGTCGTGCACGGCGGTCGCGACGTGGCGCACGTCGGTGCTGACCGCGTAGCCGAAGACGAGCACCTGGATCACCGGCATCACGAACACGATCCCGCGCATGCGGATGTCCCGCATCGCGTGCAGGAACTCCTTCACCAGCATGCAGCGCACGCGTTCCCACACGGTCAATCCAGCCTCTTCCGGAACCGCACGTTCGCCAGCCAGACCACGAGCACGCCGAAGAGCGTCAGCAGCGCCGCCTGCACGCCGAGGATCTCCAGACCGACCCCCTTCAGGTAGATGCTGCGCAGCAGCGCCACGAAGTAGCGCGCCGGGATCACGTACGTGAACCACTGCAGCGCCACCGGCATGTTTTCGATCGGCGACATGAAGCCCGAGAGCAGGTACGCCGGCAGGAACGTCAGGAGCATCGCGAGCTGGTTGGCCAGGAGCTGGTTGCGCGTCGCCACGCTGACCAGCATGCCCAGGCCCAGCGCACCGCCGAGGAACACGGCCGCCATGACGAACAGCAGCGCCACGCTGCCGCGCAGCGGCACGTCAAAGACAAACTCGGCCATCAGCACCACCAGGGTCACGTCCAGCAGCCCGATCGCGAAGTACGGGATCAGCTTGCCGGCGATCAGCTCGGGGCCGGTGAGCGGCGTGCTGAGCAGCTGCTCCATCGTGCCGCGCTCCCACTCCCGCGCCACCGTGAGCGACGTGAGCAGCGCCGCGATCACCATCATGATCACCGCGATCAGCCCGGGAATGATGTAGTGACGCGATTCCATCTCGGCGTTGAACCACACGCGCGGTCGCAGTTCCAGCGGCGGGCGCAGCGCCTGGCCGCGCAGGCGCTGGAGCTGGGACAGGGCGACCTGCCGCGTGAACTGCCGGGTCAGCGTCTCCGCGTATCCCACGGCGATCGTGGCCGTGTTCGAGTCGCTGCCGTCCACGATCAGTTGCGCCGCGCCGGCGCGTGTCGCCTCGACGCGCGCGGCGAACTCGCGGGGCACGACCAGCGCCAGCAGGGCCTGGCCCGAGTCGATCGCGTGCTCGACCTCGGGGTAGCTCCACGCGTAGCGCACCAGGTCGAAGTAGCGCGAGCCCGTGAACAGGCTGACGTAGTCGCGGCTGAGCTGGGTCTGGCTCTGGTCCCAGATCACCAGCGGTACGCGATCGACGTCGAACGAGAGCGCGAAGCCGAACAGGATCATCAGGAGCAGCGGCAGGGCAATCGCGATCGCCAGGCTGAGCGGATCGCGCAGCACGTGCAGCGTTTCCTTCCGCGCCACGGCCCGCAGGCGCCCGAACTTCATCGCCGCACCTCGGCCTGCGGCGCCGCAGCCTGCTCCCGCGCCTCGATCAGGGAGACGAAGACGTCCTCGAGCGACGGCGTGATCGGCGCCACGCGCTGCACCGCGACGCCGTGCGCCGCCAGGCGTTGCCGGATCATCGCCTCCGCGGCGACCGCGTCGGGCGTCAGCACGTGCAGCCCGTGCCCGAAGAGCGCCACGTCCCGCAGGCCCGGCTGGCCGGCCAGCATCACGAGGGCCTCCTGCGGTGCGGCGCACTCGATCTCGATCACCTGCTCGCCCATGCCCCGCGATTTGAGCGCCGCCGGCGTGTCCAGCGCAATCAGCTCGCCCCGGTAGACCAGGCCGATCCGGGCGCAGTACTCCGCCTCGTCCATGTAGTGCGTCGTCACGAACACGGTCACGCCGCGGCCGGCCAGCTCGTAGATCACGTCCCAGAACTGCCGGCGGCTGATCGGATCCACGCCCGAGGTCGGCTCGTCGAGGAACACCACCGGCGGTTCATGCAGCAGGGCACACCCCAGGGCCAGCCGCTGCTTCCAGCCGCCGGCCAGGATCGCGGTCCGCACGTGCCGCCGCTCGGCGAGCCCGGCCAGGGCCAGGGCCCATTCCTTCCGCGCGCGGCGCCGCGCCGGCGCCAGCCCGTAAATCCCGCCGTAGAAATCGATGTTCTCCTCGACGGTCAGGTCCTCGTAGAGCGAGAACTTCTGGCTCATGTACCCGATGTGCGCCTTGATCTGTTCGGCCTGGGTGCGGAGATCGAACCCGGCCACCGTGCCCCGGCCGCCGGTCGGCGCCAGGATGCCGCACAACATGCGAATCGTGGTCGACTTGCCGGCGCCGTTCGGGCCGAGAAAGCCGAAGATCTCGCCGCGCCGCACGTCGAAGCTGACCTGGCGGACCGCCACGAACTCGCCGAAGCGCCGTTCCAGGCCGCGCACGACCACGGCGTTGTCGGTGTCAGGACTCATCGGCGCGCTCCGGCGCGGCTGAGCCCAGCGTGGAGACGAACACGTCCTCCAGCGTCGGTTCGACGCCGCGCACGTCGAGGAAGTCGATCCCGGCTGACGCCAGGACGGCGCTCGCGCGGCGCGTCGTTTCGTCCGGCGCGGGCGTGACGATGTGGACGCGCTCTCCAAACAGGGCCACGGATTCCCCGGTCCGCTCGGCGCGGAGCAGGTTCGCCGCGTCGCGGGCGCGGGGCGTGCGCAGCTCGAGGATGCGGCCGCGCAGCGGCTGCTTGATCTGCGCGGGCGTTCCCGTCGCGATCAGCCGGCCATGGTGCATCAGCGCCAGGCGGTTGCAGCGTTCCGCCTCGTCGAGGTAGGCAGTCGAGACGAAGATGGTGACCCGCTCGCGCAGCAGTTGGTAGAGGATCCGCCAGAAGTCGCGCCGGGAAACCGGGTCGACGCCGTTGGTCGGCTCATCCAGGAACAGCACGCGCGGCGTGTGGATCAGCGCGCAGGCCAGGCCGAGCTTCTGCTTCATCCCGCCGGAGAGACGCCCGGCCAGCCGGCGCCGGAAGGCGGCCAGGCCGCTGAAGGCGAGCAGGCGGTCGACGCGCTCGCCGCGGCCGCGACGTGGCACGTCGTACAGATCCGCGTAGAACGCCAGGTTTTCGAGCACGGACAGATCCGGGTACAGGCCGAACCGCTGGCTCATGTAGCCGATGTGCGTCTTGAGCGGTTCGGCGTCGTGCGCCACGTCGTAGTCGAGCACCCAGGCCCGGCCGGCGCTGGGCGTGAGAATCCCGGTCAGCAGGCGCATGGTCGTCGTCTTTCCCGCGCCGTCCGGTCCGACCAGGCCGTAAATCTCTCCCTCCGCGACCGACAGGCTGATCCCGTCGACGGCGCGGACCGTGTCAAAGACCCGCGTCAGCTCCTCGCTGCGAATCACGTTCACGTGGCGCCCTGCACGTGGATGGCCGCGTCGGCCGGCATGCCGGGCTTCAGCTCGCGGTCCGGGTTGGGCAGGTCGATCTTCACGCGGTAGACGAGCTTCACGCGCTCCTTCTGGGTCTGCACGCTGCGCGGCGTGAATTCGGCCTGCGAGGAGATGAACGTGACGCGCCCTTGGTACACCTTCCCCGGGTAGGTGTCCGTCGTCACATCCGCCGGCTGGCCCAGCTTCACGCGGCCGAGATCCGTCTCGTTGATGTAGACGCGTACCCAGAGGTCGTCCAGGTCGCCGACGGTGACGACGGGCGTGCCCGCCGCAACGTACTCGCCCGCCTCGATGTTGTGCGAAAGCACCACGCCGTTCAGCGGCGCGACGAGCGTGGCATAGCCCAGGCGGGTGCGGGCCAGCTCCACCGCCGCGACCGCCTGCGCCAAACGAGCCCGGGCCTGGGCGATCTCCTCCTGCCGGGGGCCCTGCCGTACCAGCGCGAGCCGCTGCTCGGCCTCGGCGACCGCTGCGCGGGCCTGCGCGATCTGTTCGGTCCGCGGCCCCTCCTGCACCAGCTTGAGCTGTTCGGCGGCCTCGGCGCGGCGCGCCACCGCGGCGTCGTAGCGCGCCTTGGCGCTGTTGAATTCCTGCTCCGCGGCCATGGACCGTTCGTGCAGCTCGCGCACCCGCTCGTAGTTGGTCTGTGCATCCGCCAGCTCGGCCTCGGCCCGCGCGACGCTGGCCTGCGCCACCTCGATCTCCTGGGGCCGCGAGCCGGTCTGCAGTTCCTCGAGCACGGCCCGCGCCCGCTGCCAGGCAGCCTCGGCTTCCGCGATTTCCTGCGGACGCGAGCCGGCCTCGAGTTCCGCCAGCACGGCGGCGGCCGCATCGCGCTCCGCCTCGCGCATCGCGAGCTCGCTGCGCAGCTCCGCGTCATCGAGGCGCGCCACGACGTCGCCGACCTCGACCAGCTCTCCTTCCGAGACGCGGCGCTCCACCACGCGGCCGGCGATCTTGAAGCCGACGTCCGCGTCCGTAATCTCGATGTTGCCCGCCACCCGGACCACGCCGGCGTCCTCGCGGCCGCGCTGCCGCCACGTGACGGCCAGCAGGGCCGCGCCGATCAGCACGAGTGCGGCGACCAGGGGAATCTTCCTCGTCCACGTCATCGGTTCTCGTCCCGCCGGCGCACCGGCCAGCCCGCCGCGCGCTGCACGCCGCGCCGCGCACTGCCGCACACGTTACTCCGAATTCACGATCCTTTCATCGATGGTTCAGCCGCGCCGGATACATTTTTCACGGTGCGGGACGGGCCCGTACCAATCCAGCCTGAAGGAGGCGCAGGATGCCCACGCTCACGATCACCGCGGCTGCGCGACTGAAGCGGCTGTTCGAACAGTCGGGACTCTCCACCCGCGAATCGCTGCGGCTGCGCGCCGTGGCGGGCGGCATCGAACTGGGCTTCGACGAGCCGCGCCCGGACGACGCCGCGCTCGTCCACGGGAACCGCACCCTGCTCGTGCTGGATCCGGCGACCTCGCGCCGCCTCTCCGGTCGCGTCATCGACGTGGAGTCGACCGCCGCCGGCGACGACTTCGTGATTGTATAGAAGTTCAAGTATCGCCGCTGCCTGCGCCACGCTGGCGGCGGGGTTCGCGACGACTCCCCCGTCCGGGCCGGCCTTCCCCCGTTACTGCTGAATCTCCTGTAATCCAGGGCAGGCGCGCGCCACGCTGGCGAAACGTCGCTGGTACGATAGCATTAAGCACCTAGGACATCGGGCACCAGCGGCGGGTCGGGTCGCGGTCCGCCAGTCGTAACGCCGGAACAGGTTCTCGCGAGGAGCCCCAGCGGAGGTCGCGCACCCAGCCGATGTCAGCGCCCCCACCTGATGCCAGCGCGAAAGGCTGCGGGCCCGCGGCGGGCGCCCGCCTGGACGCCACACGCCGCGAGCCGGCCCCCCCGCCTGCGGCGGCGCCACCTCCACTCACCGAGTCGGAACTGCGTGCGCTGAACCAGGCCCTGGAGGAGCGGGTCGCGGCCCGCACGGCAGACCTGGCGTTGCTGCACCTGGTCGCGGTGGCTGCCAACGACGCCCCTGACCTCGAACACGCCCTGGCGCCGGTGCTGGCCGGCATCGTGCGTCAGCAGGGCTGGAGCCTCGCGCAGGTCCACCTGCCCGCCGCCGACGATCCCGACGCGCTGGTCACCTCGGCCGAGTGCTGCGAGGAACGACCCGGTCAGCTCGCACGCTTCCGCGAGGCCAGCGTCGCCGCGCGGTTCACACGCGGCGTGGACCTGCCCGGGCGGGTGCTGGAACGAGGGCGCGCCGAATGGTGTCCGGCGCCGCGCAGCGACCTCGCCGACACGCGTGCCGCCGTGGCGGACGAGCTGGGGATCGTGACCGCGGCGGCGCTGCCGATCCTGGCGGGCGAGGACGTCGCGGCGGTCCTGGAGTTTGTCGCCACGCGCCCGCTGCCGCCGCGTCTGCAGCTGCTGGAGTGCATCGGCACGCAGCTCGGCCGGATCGCCGAGCGCGAGCGCGCCGCGGAACTCCTGCGCCGGGCCGAGCGCCTGACATCGATGGGGATCTTCGCGGCCGGCATCGCACACGAGGTCAACAACCCGCTGACCTCCATCCTGATGACGGCGCGCTACGCGCTGCGGCAATCGCCGCCCGACTCCGAGGTGGCCGGGCTCCTGGGCGAGGTGATCGAAGACGCGGAGCGCTGCGTGCGGATCATCCGCAGCCTGCTCGGCTTCGCGCGCTCCGAGCCCGGCGAGAAGTGCCCGCTCGACCTGGCGCCGTTCGCCCACCGCGTCACGAACGTCTGCCGCCGCCGCGCGGAAGCCTGCGGCGTGCAGATCACGTGCGACGTCGCCGAGCATCTGCCGCAGGTGCTGGGCAACCCGACGGAAGTCGAGCAGGTGCTGGCCAGCCTGGTGGACAACGCCGTGCAGGCGAGCCGCCCGGGTCAGGAGGTGCTGTTGCGGGTGGATCTCCGGGGCGACCGCGTGCGCCTGAGGATCCAGGACGGCGGGCGCGGGATGACCGAGCGCGAACGCGCCCATGCGTTCGATCCCTTTTTCAGCGGACGGCCGCGTGAGGGGCGGTCGGGGCTGGGGCTCAGCCTGGTTCATGCGATTGTCGTGGAGCACGGGGGCAGCGTCGATCTCAGATCCGGGCCCGGTCGTGGTACGGTGGTCACCGTCAAGCTGCCGGCCCACCTCCCCACCGCGCAGGCAGATGCGCCATGAATAACACGGGAACGGCGTTCGTGGTCGACGACGATCCGTCGGTTCGGCGGAGCATCCGTCGCCTGCTCGAATCCGTGGGATACACGGTGGAAACGTTCGCCTCGGCCCAGGAGTTCCTGGAAAAGGTCGATCCGAACCGGCCGGGTTGTCTCGTGCTGGACGTGCGGATGCCCGGGCTGAGCGGACTCGACCTCCAGGAGCGTCTTGCGGCCACGCATGCACGGCGTCCGATCATCTTCGTGACCGGCTATGGCGATGTCCCGATGACCGCTCGCGCGATGAAGGCCGGGGCGGTCGACTTTCTGCAGAAGCCGTTCAACGAGCAGCAACTGCTCGACGCGATCCACAGTGCGATGGAGGCGGAGGAGCGGCGCCGCCAGGAGTACGCCGGCCGGGCGCTGGTCCAGGAACGCGTCTCCACGCTCACGCCGCGTGAGCATGAGGTGCTCGTCCGCGTGGTCGCCGGCAAGACCAACAAGGAGATCGCCGCGGAATTCGGGATCACGGAAAAGACCATCAAGGTCCACCGTGCACGTGTCATGGAAAAAATGGCCGCCGACTCGCTTGCGCAACTGGTGGTGCTGGCGCAGCTTGCGGGCGAGCCTACTGCGAAGGTCTAACCCTGCTCCACCCAACAGGGCATTTCCCGGCGCCGCCTTGCGTGCGACAGTTGTGGCGTGGGCCTGGTGGTGGAGCAGTACCGCATACGCGACAGCGGAGTGCAGCGCACCGGTCCGCCGCGCAGGCCGATCGCGGGCACCAGGCACGGCACTGGCCGCGCAGGTGTGCGGGTTGAGGGACCCGTGAGACCCGGCCGTGCCACTGCTCGCCCTTGTTGACATGCTCTCCGGCTGGGATGCCTGGAAAGTGCTTGGTTTATTGGCTGGAAAGAAGCAGACCTGTCGCTGCCCGCCGCGCTCGGCAAGCAGGTGCAGGCGGGCACTTGAACCCACGTAGTTTTCCGTAGCTGATTCGGAGCCTGGCCAGGGCGGCGCCACACCTGCCGGCGCCCTGGTCTGCCTCCTTGCGTACCTGCCACGTCCATGCACGCGCCGCGGCGCGCACCGGATCCGCTGCGGAGCAGGGGTTGCGATGCGGCACGGCAGACGGTATGTAACGGCCGGTTCGCCGACGGCGATTTCCCACGACAAGCGAGAACTGCGAGGGCTCGAACATGACCGACAACGTCTACAAGATCATTGAGCTGACCGGCACGTCGCAGAAGAGCATCGAGGACGCGGTCCAGAACGCCCTGGCCCGGGCCGGAAAGACGGTCCGGAACATGCGCTGGTTCACGGTGAGCGAGTCCCGCGGCGCGATCACGGGCAGCCGGGTGGAGCAGTGGCAGGTCACGTTGAAAGTCGGTTTCACGATCGAGGAATAGCCGACCGGCGCCGCCGGGTGTGGCGGGGCGCCGCGGAATCAGTCGGGGGGGAAGTTTAACAGCAGGCCGTCGAAGGGCCACCCGGTATAGTCGAGGTCGCTCGGCGGGAGCAGGGGCAGCCCGTCCCACGAGAACACCTGGAGGAACGACCCGGCGGTCGGCCAGACGTCCATGCGCCAGTCGAGGCCGCGGCGCAGGAAGATGCCCGGCTGGTCGATGAAGTCCGGGCACACGTCCATCTCGGTCAGTTCCTCGACTGACCACTCGTAGGGCGTGCCGACGAGCGCCGAATGGACGGACCCGTCGACGAAGGCCGCCAGGTCCGATCCCATTAATCCGTGCCAACCGACGACCGGCTCGTATTCTTCGGGCAGTTCGGTCGCCTGCTTGGCCATCTCGTAGAAGAGCGGGTCGGCATAGAGCACCGTTTCCTGCGTGACTTCAACGGCGCTGGGCGAGTGTCCAAACGGTCCCGAGCTGAGGTAGCCCATTAACAACGCGCCCGACGTCCATACCATACCGCAGGAATTCATGCGGTAGCTGTCGCCGAACAACTCGTAGCACGGCAGCCCGACCGCCTCGGCCGGCGCTGCCTGCCAGTCTGCCAGTTCGGTCGGGAACCCCGCATCCGATGTGCAGCGCCAGAAGCGTTGCCAGACCGGCACGGCCCCGGTCCCGGCCGCCCCGATGTACGCGTTTAGCGGCCGCATCTTGCGCGCCCAGAGTCCCTGCGGCGTTTCCTCCGTCATCACCGTGACGAGACCCGTTTCCGTCGGCAGGGGAGCCGTCGGCGTCTGGCCGGCGAACACGTGTGAGAGGCCGATGCGCCATGACCAGCGCGTGCCGTCGAAACCGTAGGAGTGCTCCGAGCGCACGTTGAGACGATTGAGCGGAACGAGCTGCGACGTCGCGTCTTCGGCGGAGTACGCCAGCGAGCCGGCTGCGAGCTG
>CAZVRR010000055.1:0-11821 GCA_964629745.1 uncultured Planctomycetales bacterium
GAAATCGGCGCGCACACCGCAGACCACGTCATTCTGGGGGCCCAGGCTGCGGCCCTCCGCGCCCGGCAGGTCCGCGACAGCGTGCGCGACCTGATGGACCACCTCGGAGTTCCGGCAAGCTCGTTTGCATATCCCAACGGCGGGCCGGGCGATTTCGGTCCGCCGGAGAAGGAGCTGCTGCACCAGCTCGGTGTGCGCTGCGCGGCGACCACGCGCGCGGGTTTCGCCACCGGCGGCGACCTGTATGACCTTCCGCGCGTCTGCATCGGCCGGGCACACACGCGCGAGCGGTTCGCCCTCGAGATCTGCGGATTGATGGACCGCCGTCGCACGAGGCAACAGGGATGGCGCTGATGGTCGAGGTGGTCCGGTCATTCGCGGCACCCGGACTGCGGGAGGCGTGGACGAGCCTCAGCAGCGCGGCGCCCGGCGCCAGCGTCTTCAGCTCGTACGATTGGTGCCGCTGCTGGCACGAACACATCGAGCCCACCGCGCCCCCGGCAATCCTGCTGTTCCGCGACACGGACGGACACGTCGTCGGGCTGCTCCCGACATGCGTCCACCGCGCGCAAGGCGCACGCTGGCTGAGCTTCCTCGGCCGGCGCGGCGTGGGTGGCGACCACTTCGACCTGCTCTGCGTCGAGCGGGCGCGCACCACGTGCCTCGCGTCGCTGGAGCAATACCTGGAGCACGGCGACGTCGACGGCGTGCTGCTTGGCGAGTTGCACGCCGACTCCGCCCTGCGCGCGGCGCTGGAGACCTGGGCACGGCGGCGCGGCCTGGCTGTCCAGGAGCGCGAACAGCGCGTGCTGCCCTTCGCGTTGCTGCCGACGAGGTTCGACGAGTTCCTGGCGGCACGTTCCGCGAACATGCGCTACCACGTGCGGCGGCGCCGCCGGGAAATGCAGCGCCTTCCCGGGGCTGCCCTGAGGTTGCGCCGATCCGAGGACGAGGTCCAGGCGTCGCTCGAAGAACTGTTCCGACTGCACGCGGCACGCTGGGCGGTGCGGCGCGCACCGGGCGTGCTCGGCAGCCCGCAAAAGCAGGAATTCTTGCGCGCCTACTGCCGAGCCGCGGGGCGGCGGGACGAGGTCCGGCTGTACGAGTTGTGCATCGAAACGCGCATTCACGCCGTCCTGCTGGCGATGCACTGCTCCGGCGTCGCGTACTTTTACCAGATGGGCTGGGATCCGCAGTGCCCGCTGCACAGCCCCGGCGTACTCGTGATGGCTGCCAGCATTGAGCAGGCGATTGCGGAGGGGATGAGCCGCTACGATTTTCTGCGGGGCGATGAAGAGTACAAGGCGCGCTGGACCGGCGAGTACGTGCAGGCCAGCACGATCGCGATAGCGCTCCGCGCGCCGGCGCGCGCCGCGTTGGCCGCCGAGCGCCTCAAGAACGGCGTGAAACGCCTGGTGCTCGGCGCCGGCGGGGCGCGGACCTGGCGGTCGCTCAAGGCCCTGGTCGGAGCAGACGCATGACCGTCCTGACGGCACCGGTGGGAATCTCGCCCGCGCGCGATGACGTGCAGACCCTGCGGCAGCGCTTCGCAGCGGCGCTGGAGGATGGTCATCCGCAGCCCGCGGAGCGCACCTGGCGCATGGGCTGTTTCGAGCGCGGCCTGCGGCTGGCAGACGAGCTGGAGTCCCGCGGCTTTCCCGTCGCCGGCCGGCGCGTGCTGGACGTCGGTGCCGCGTTCGGCGGCGACATGGCCGCTCTATGTGCCCGAGGGGCCCACGGCGTGGGTCTGGACCTGCTCGATCACAATTACGCCGCCCTGCCCGCGAAACTGGGGCTCGAGTCGACGCTGCAATTCGAACGCGCCGACTGCACGCGTCCCTGGCCTTTCCCCGACCGCAGCTTCGACCTGGTCCTGTCGCTGTCCGTGCTCGAAATCATCGATGACTTGCCGTTCTTCTTCCGGGAGCTGACGCGTGTGCTGCGGCCGGGCGGGTGGGGCCTCATCGACACCGGCACCGCGCTGCGGATGGCGCGGCGCGACCCGCTGTACCGGCTGCCCCTCATTTCGCTGCTGCCCACGCCGCTGCGTCGGCTCGTGGCTGAGCGCGCGTTCGGGCGGCGCTACCGATTCCACATCTCGCGCCACACGTTCTACTCGGCCGCGCAGTTTCGCCGGTTCGTCCGCCCGCTGGGCTACACCGTTGTTCCGTGCAAGTTCGCCGGCAGCCCCACTATGGCACGCCTGTCGCGCCGTCCGCTCGGGCGGCTGGGGTGCCTGTTGCTGAGATGGCTCGCGTACGACTTCGTGCTGCTGGTGCCGCGCGGCACGGCGGCCCGACGTGAAACTCCGGCGTGACGCATGCATGGGAGCGGTACGCGCATGCCGCCCATTGACGCTGCCCTCGACGCACAGGCCTCCGCTGCCCCTGCAAGCGGTGCGGGACCGCGCAGCCGCGCGCTGATCATACTTTGTGTCGTTGTCGCCATCGCCTGCGGAACGGAGTATGCAGTCGTCGTGCCCGCGCGCAATTACCTGCTCGACTACCGGGCGTACTGCGCGGCGGGCCGCGCGCTGGAGCTGGGCATCAATCCCTATGACCGGCCCGCCGTAGCGGTGGCGGTCGACCTCCCCGGGAATCAGCCGATCGCACCGTACCTCTATCCCCCGCCGACACTGGGCCTGGCGTGGCTGCTCGCGCAGTTGCCCTACCCGGCGGGCCAGGTGATCTGGGCCGCGTTGCAGTATGCCTGCGCGCTGGCCGCCGTGTGCCTCGTGCTCCGCGCGCTGGGCTGCCGACTCGATTCGCCGGTAGCCGCGTTCGTCACCGTGGGGTTCCTGCTCAGTGCGGCGACGGCGGAGATCTTCCGCTGGGGTCAGTTTGACATGCTCGTGCTGGTCGCGCTGGCGGGGGCAGTGCTCGCGCTCCAGCGCAACCGGCCGGGCTGGGCCGGGGTACTGCTGGGACTCGGGGCCGTGGCGAAGGTGACGCCGGCGGTGTACCTGGGCGTGCTGCTGATCCGACGGCAGTACCGCGGCGTGCTGACCGGCGTGGCCACAATCGTCACGGCCCTGGCCGCGTCGGCACTGTTTCTGCCTGGCGGGACGTTCGCCGCCTGGCGCGAGAACCTCGCCCGGCTCGCGACGGAAACCTGCACAGATAACTACAGCCTGCACGGCTTCTGCCTGGCGATCTTCGCGCAGATTTCTGAGAAAGGGTCCGTTACGCAGCCGTGGCTGGAGCTCGGCCCCCGCGTGGCGAGCTGGGCGGGCCGCGGGGCAGGTGCGCTGCTCGGGCTGGTGACACTCGTGTGGCTGCTCCGCTGCCGTCGGCGGCTGACGACCGCCGAGTCCCTCGCCGCGTCCATCCCGCTTCTGCTCTTGCTTGCCCCCGCGACCAAGCTGCATCACAACGTGCAGTTGCTCATACCCGTGGCGTGGATGACGCTGCACGCGACGAACCGCTCGTGGCTCGACCAGGCGTGGGTCGCATGTGCCTGGCTGATGTGCCTCCTGGCGCCAGTTCAGCGGTTCGGCCTGGAACTGCCCGACGCGCTGGAGCACCTCGTCAAACCTACTGCCACGTACGCGTGCCTGGGCGTCTGGGCTTACTTCGTGCTGCGCTGGCTGCCGTCCACGCAATACGCCCCCGCCTCCGTCAGGAAAAGGGAGTTGCGGCTGGGCGAAGCCGATCCTGCACCCGAACGGATCCCGAACATCCTGTTCCGGCGCCGGGAGGGTCGACTGGCGGGCCCGTAGCGAGCGGCGGGGCTTTCCGTAAAATATGCGGATGTGCCCGCGTCAGGGACGCGCGGTCCGCGGCGCGGGCGCACGGAACCGGCCTTGGGCACGCGCCACGGCCCGAGCGAGGTCATCACGGATGAAGACGACACTGCATCGACAGGAGTTCCTGGATGCGCTGACGGCGATCAGCTCGCTGACCGGCAGCCGCACGACCAAGCCGATCCTGGCCTGCGTCAAGCTCACGGCGCAGGATGACCACCTCGAACTCTGCGCCACGGACGGCGAGGCGGCCCTGCGACTGGGCCTGGCGGCGCTGACCGTCGAGCAGGCCGGCGAAACGGTCGTCACCGCCGACCGGCTGCTGGGCATCGTCCGCGAGTTGCCGGACGTGGAAATCACGCTCGCGACCGACGAGCGGCAGTGCACGATCCGGGGGGCGACCAGCGAGTTCAAGATCTACGTGCAGAACGTGGCCGATTTCCCGCCCGTGCCCGAGCTGGTCGACGAACCTGATCTGGTCGTCGACGGTCGCGTCCTGCGGCGCATGATCGACCTGACGCTCTATGCCGCGGCCCGCGAGATGAGCCGCTTCGCGATCAACGGCGTGTTGTGGGACAAGCAGGGCAAGCGCCTGTTTCTCGTGGCAACCGACGGCCGGCGGCTGGCCCGCGCGGGGGGACCGATCGTCAAGGCCCAGGCCGCCGACTTCGACGTGATCGTGCCGGCCAAGGCCCTGACCGTGCTCGAGCGCGTCTTCAACCCGCCGAAGGACGGGGCCGACTGGCACATCGACGTGAAGGTCACGCCCAACCAGGCGCTGCTCCGCGCCGGCACGCGCATGCTGGCGACGACGCTCGTCGAGGGCCACTTCCCCCGCTACCAGGAGGTCATTCCCACGGAGAACGACAAGCTGGCGACGATCGAACGCAACGAGCTCTACGGCGCCGTCCGGCGAGCCGCCCTGCTGACCACCGAGGATTCGCGGGCCGTGCGCCTGGCGTTCGAGGCGAACCGCCTGGTCGTGACCTCCCAGTCGCCGGAGCAGGGCGAGGCTAGAATCGATGTGCCGATCGAATACCAGGGCGAGCCGCTGACGATCGGCTTCAACCCGGCCTTCCTGAGCGACGCGCTCAAGGTCGTGCCGTTCGAGCGCGTCCAGATCGAGATGCGCGAGAGCTTCCGGCCCGGTGTGCTCAGCGGCGGCGACAAGAACGAATTTCTCTACGTGGTCATGCCGGTTTCCCTGGCACCGTGAGCGGCGACCCGAACACGATGAACCAGCGCCAGTTTGAGCGTCTGAAAGCGAATCGCCGCAGCTACCAGCCTGCGCCGCTGTTCAACGCGGCGGACGTGGGCACGTATCTGCGGCGTGCGCTGCGGGTGGCGCGGGGGTTGACGGAAGCGCGCGCGGCCTGGGAAGCCGTCATGCCGACGGCGCTGTGCGAGCAGACGCGGGTGGAGGAATTCACCGGCGGCCGGCTGCGGGTGTGGGCGCGCGACGGGGTCACCGCCGACGTGCTGCGCACGCAAGGGCCGAGTTGGCAGCGGCTGCTGGCGGCCCGGTTGCCGGGCTTGCGCGCGCTGCAGGTCGAGGTCCGGCTGCGGCCGGCCCAGGAAGGGGCAGGGGATGAGTGAAGCACGCCCGGTCGAGGCGGCGGCCGCCGCGGTGTACGACGAGAACAGCGTCCAGGTGCTCGAGGGGCTCGAGCACGTGCGGCGCCGTCCCAGCATGTACATCGGCGATACCGGTCCGCGCGGGCTGCACCACCTGGTCTTCGAGGTCGTCGACAATTCGATTGACGAGGCGATGGCCGGGGTGTGCCAGAACATCGAGGTGATCATCCGGGCCGATGGCTCGGTGAGCGTGGAAGACGACGGGCGCGGCATCCCGGTCGGGATGAAGCCCGAATACAACGTGTCGGCGCTGGAGGTGTGCCTGACGGTGCTGGGCGCCGGCGCCAAGTTCGACCGCGGCTCCTACAAGGTCTCGGGCGGGCTGCACGGCGTGGGCGTCAGCGTGGTCAACGCGCTGGCCGAGCGGATGGAGGTGCAGGTCTGGCGCGACGGGCACGTCTGGACGATGGGCTTCGAGCGCGGCCAGACCGTGCGGCCGCTGGACAACATCGGCGAGTCGCAGCGCACCGGCACGCGCGTGGAATTCAAGCCGGACCCGCAGATCTTCCGCGAAACCGAGTTCAGCTACGACGTGCTGGCGAAGCGGTTGCGCGAGCTGGCGTACCTGAACTCCGGCCTGCGGATCAGCCTGCTGGACGAGCGGCTCGAGAAGACGGAGACCTTCCATTTTCAAAACGGCATCCGCGAGTTCGTCGAGCACCTGAACGAGGGCAAGGATCCGGTCCACGCGCCCGTCTATTTCCAGCGGGAAGACGCGGCGCAGCGGCTGATCTGCGAGGTCGCCTTCCAGTACAGCGACAGCTACAGCGAGACGATCCTCTCGTTCGCCAACAACATCAACACCGTCGAGGGCGGCGAGCACCTGTCGGGCTTCCGCAGCGCCCTGACGCGCAGCGTGAACAACTACGCGCGCAAGGAGAACCTGCTCAAGCCCAACAGCCCGGTGCCCACCGGCGAGGACATCCGCGAGGGTCTGACCGCGGTCATCTCCGTCAAGGTTCCCGAGCCGCAGTTCGAGGGACAGACCAAGACCAAGCTCGGTAACAGCGAGGTCGGCACGTTCGTCGAGACCGTGGTCGGCGACATGATCGGGATGTATCTCGAGGAGCACCCGGCCGAGGCGAAGCGGGTCGTCGGCAAGGCCGTCAGCGCCGCGCTGGCCCGCGAGGCAGCCCGCAAGGCGCGGGAAACGGCCCGCAAGAGCGCGCTGTCGGGCGGCGGCTTCTCGCGCAAGCTCGTCGACTGCTCGAGCCGCGACGTGGATTCGACCGAGCTGTACATCGTGGAGGGCGACTCGGCGGCGGGCTCCGCGAAGGGCTACCGCGATGCGCGCACCCAGGCCATCCTGCCGATCCGCGGCAAGATCCTGAACGTCGAAAAGGCGCGCCTGCACAAGGTGCTCAGCAACGAGGAAATCGTCGAGCTGATCCGGGCACTCGGCACCGGCGTGGGCGTCGAGGAATTCGACATCAGCAAGCTGCGCTACGGCCGCATCATCCTGATGACCGATGCCGACGTCGACGGCTCGCACATCCGTACGCTGCTGCTCACGTTCCTGTTCCGCCACATGCGGCCGCTGGTCGACCGGGGCGTCGTCTACATCGCCCAGCCGCCGCTCTACCAGATCGCCAAGGGCAAGCACATGGAATATGTGCTTGACGACGCGGCCCTGAACACGAAGCTGACGCGGCTGGGGCTCGAGGGCACGACGCTCGAGCTGCGCCGCCCCGCAGCGCCGCCGCACGTGCTGCCGACGCCCCGGCTGGAGGAGTTGTTGCGGCTGGTGGAGGACGTGGAGCGCCAGGGCAAGATTCTCGCGCGGCGCGGCATCGGGCTGCCGGAGTTCGTCGGCCGCCGCAGTGCGGGCGGGCAACTGCCCATCATCCGCAGCAGCGCCGTGGGCGAGGAACGCTACTTCCGCAGCGAGGAGGAATTCCAGGCCTTCCGCCGCGAGCAGGTGGCCACGGGCTCGTCGCCGGCCAAGCAGGAATTGAGCGAGGCCCGCGCGCTGCAGGCCGACCTGGAGCGGCTGCCGGAGTTCGGCTGCCAGTGGACGGACCTGTTCACGCGACGCGAAGAGCAGATCACCGGCGAGCTCAGCGCGGCGCCGCTCGTGCTCGTGCCCGCCGGCGGCGAACGCGTCGAGCTGGGCAACCTGCTCGAGCTGCCGGCCGGGGTGCGCGGCATCGGCGCGCGCGGCCGGGAGGTAAAGCGCTTCAAGGGCCTGGGCGAAATGAACAAGGAAGAGCTCTGGGAAACCACGATGAACCCGGCAAACCGCGTGATGCGCCAGGTCATCGTCGGCGAGACGAGTGGCGACCCCGAGCAGACCGATATCGATGCCGTCGAAGCCGATCGAATCTTCAGCATTCTGATGGGCGACGACGTGGAGAAGCGCAAGGCGTTCATCGACGAAAACGCCATACGCGTGAAGAACCTGGACGTGTGAAGCGCTCGACGCGCGAGGTGTACCATGAAGGCGGTTCGAGTCGTACTGCTCCTGCTGGTCGTGGTGATGATCGCCGTCGGCGGCTACCTGCTCTACCAGCGCACCAAGCCCGGCCCCAGCGGCGTGCCCGGCGAAATCCGCGCATCGGACGCGGGAGCCGGCGGCGTGCGGGTCGAAGAGAAATACGGCGTCACGACCGAGACGGTAAACCCGTAGCCGTTACGCACCGCACCCGCCGGGTGCCGCCGCGTGACGGCCGAGGCGGGCACAGCGCTGCGCGGCCGGCGCGAATCTCACTGCCGGGCGGCCCAACTGCTCTTGCGGGCATACCGCAACTCGCCACCGAGCGTGGTATAGCACAGGTGCGGCCGGCCTTCGGCGTCACGCGCCACGATGAGCTGGCCCGCGATGTCGGCGGCGACGGGGCAGCTGATCCACTCCGTTCCCGTGTCGCTCAGCAGGCGCAGGGTCGCGCCATACGGAGGGTCCCAGGTGACATAGCCGATCTGCGGGCGCTGCTGCAAGTCGAGCTGGAGCGACGTATCCCACTGCACCGGCTCCGCGACGGTTTCAATCGTCCAGTCGCCGGCGCTGCGGACCGCGTACCGCAGGCTGTTGGTTTCTGCATCGATAAACGTAACGTGCGGGCGGTCGGCCGAGTCAAGTACCAGCGAGCCGCCTTCGAGAATAAACTCGGTGGTATAAGGCGTCTCCACCACCCAGGCCGAGCTGTCCCGGAAAGCGTAGTAGAGTGTTTGACCGCCGAGATGCCCGATGTGGGGACTGCCGAGGGAATCCAGCGCGAGCCCGATGTCATTCACCAACCCCGGGCACAAGGTTTCAATCAGCCAGTCGGTGCCGGTCCAGCTCACGCATTTCAGCGTGCGCTGGCTGAAATATTCACGCGATACGCAGGCGATATATGGCACGCCGTCGGGATCGACTTCGAGCGCCGAGCCGTAGAGGTCCGTTTCCAGGATGGTCGTGGCTTGCCAGCCGCTGCCCGTCCAGAAGGTGTACGCCAGGCTGTCACTCGTCCCGTAGCTGAAACGCGGCAGGCCCTCGCCATCCAGGGCAAGGGAAAGGCCGCCCAAGGCCCAATCCACGAACTGCACGTCCCAGGCGTCGCCGGTCCAGTGCGCGTAGCGTAGCTCGCTGAAGGCGCCGCGGTAGCCGAAATGCGGGCGCCCCTGGGCGTCGAGTCTCATGCAGATCTCCGTGTCGAACGCGAGGTCGGAATCGACCGTATCGATCAGCCAGACGTCAGCGCCCGTCGTGAAGCTCCAGACCGGCCCGGGCGTCGGGACGTCGAAGCGATCGCGGGCCACGATCTGCCAGTAGTAGGTCGTGTTCACCTGCAGCGTGCCCGCGAACCAGTCATCCCCGGCCTGCCCGACCGAGACGAGCGCGGGCGCGGGATCCACGCCAAAATACACGTCATACACGAGATAGTCCGAGAGATCCGGATCGCTGCCAATCCAGCGAATGAACGGCGATTCCACACCGCTGGCGCCGTCCGCCGGCCAGGGCGCGGACGGCGCCGCCGGCGGGCGGTTGCCAGGGAAGATCAACTCGTCCGGACGCAGCAGCGCGTCGATGAACGCGTCAATGTCGAAGGCGTCCAGGGTGCCGTCGAAGTTGCAGTCGCCGTGCAGCGCCGGATGAATCCAGAACTCGCCCTGGTAAACCGCCGGGTCGGTGAGGGCGAGCACGAACGGATCGATGTCAAAGCTGTTGCGCAGCGCGTCGAGGTTCATGTCGCCCGTGACGTACGGGTACATCAGCGGGCACTCGTCGTTGTGTCCGCCCTCGGGGATCACGTAGGGCGTGTCGCCCCGTCCGTCGTGCATGAGGTCCTCGCCCACGTAGTCGGACCAGAAGTTCCCCACGTTGGACTCGGGCGAGTACCAGTAGTTGATCCCTTCCGACCAGCTCTCGTAGGCCTGCTCACTGCCGCCATGGTTCCCGATGAAGAGATTGTGGTGGATCACGTTGTCATAGGCGCCGCACAGGCAGATGCTGAAGCTGATGGCGCGGCCGACGTTGTTGAGGAACGCGTTGTACGCGATCTCGTTCTGGTAGGAGTAGGTGAGGTACATTCCGCCGCCATTGTCGGCGATCAGGTTCCCCTGCAACCGGTTACCGAAATTGGAGGGATCATGCGTGAAGCGGATTGCGGCGCCGTCATTGGATTGGAACCGGCAGTTTTGAATGTGGTTATAGTCATTCGCATACGCCAGCCAGGTCTCGCCGGAGTAGTCGATGTCTGTCACCAGCCCGGATTGGTTCTCCTCGAAGACACAGTCCACGATGAAGCTGTACGACATGCCGCACGACAGCACCCCCAACTCGTTGCCGGCCAAACGACAATTCGTGATGCGAATGTCCTCCACGGAGGTCGCGCGCAGACCGGCACACCCGAAAGACGGGTCCGCCCCGCTGTGCTGAAGCGTCAGGTGCTCGATTGTCGCCCCGCTCGCCGCAACATGCAGAACGTCACCGCTGCCCCCGCCGTCCACGATCGTGGTCGCCGCGTCCTCGCCGGCCAGCGTGAGCGGCTTGTCAATGACCGGGTGCTCGAAGTACGTCCCGGCGCGCACATAGACGGTGTCGCCGGTGGCGGCGGCATCGAGCGCCGCCTGGATCGTCGGATAGTCGTCCGGAACCACCAGCGTGGCACGCTGCGGGGTGCCCGCGTTGGGCCCCCGCGCGGAAGCCAGCCCCGCCACACAGCAGATCAGCACGAGACACGCAACCGCGCGAATGACTGCTTCGCTTCTCATCGGTTCACCCCTTTCCATCACCAGCGCACACATAGTTGAAGCACCCGACGGGCGTCCCCCAGCCTCGCAGACCAAGGGACCGGTATCTACGCTACCAAGTCGGGCGTTTCGAAACAAGCCTGTTCACGGCGGCGCGTCCGGCCAGGAGGCGCTGCCGCCGGGCCGCGGCCCAATCGGCGGGTGCATGCACGCGGCCGCGTGAATAGAATCCCGCCAATGGCGCGAGACCTGGCCGACAAAGTACTCGTGATTACCGGCGCCAGCTCGGGTATCGGCGCCGCGACCGCACTGGCCTGTGCACGGGCCGGCATGGACGTCATGCTCACCGGCCGGCGGGCCGAGCGCCTCGCACAGGTCGCCGAGCGGGTGCGCGCCGCAGGCCGTGCGGCGGAGGTCCTCGTCGGCGACGTGGTCGATCCGGATCTGCCGGCACGCCTGCTCGATGCCGCGCTCGCCCGCTTCGGGCGCTTCGACGTCGTGATGGCCAATGCCGGTTATGGCCTGAACAGCCCGATGCACGAGCTGGAAACCGCCGCGCTGCGCCGGATCTTCGAAGTCAATTTCTTCTCGGCCTATGCCCTGTTGCGCGCGGCCGCCAACCGGCTGCTCGCAGCACGCCGACCGGGCCACCTGCTGATGACATCCAGCTGCGTGGCAAAATTCGCCCTGCCGCAGTTCGGCGCGTATTCCTCCAGCAAGGCCGCCCAGAACCACGTGTGCGCGGCCATGCGGATGGAGCTGCGACCGCATGGAATCGAAGTGTCCTCCGTGCTGCCCATTACCACGGAGACAGAGTTCTTCACCGTCGCGGCCCAGATGAGCGGGCAGGCGGGCGCCGCTGCGAGCCCGGCCCACCAGGTGCCGCACTGGTTGGTCCAGCCGCCGGAGCGCGTCGCGCGAGCGGTCGTCGACTGCCTGCGCTACCCGAAGGGCGAGGTGTGGACGAGCCGGATGATGCGCACACTCGCGGGCGTCGTGAGCCGCTGGCCCGGGCTGATGGATCTGGTCGCATCACTGCCGCCCCGCAAGTAGTTGATTCTTCGACGTGCCACTTCACGCGCGCACGGCGATGCGCCGCGCGATACATCCCACGCATTTCGCCGCTCGCCGGCCCGGATTTTTCCCGGCCCCGCTGAGGTTGGAAGCGCCCGTCTGCGCTTTCACCTGCGAGCGGGCTTGCGAAGGCCGGCCGACGTGGCGCCGGCCGCAAGTCCACCTAAGCCGTCAACTACCATTCGCTAAAGGAGTTAG
>CAZVRR010000055.1:11831-17110 GCA_964629745.1 uncultured Planctomycetales bacterium
ATGCAGAGAGTCATGTCCGCTGCCGTTCTCGCGCTCGGCCTGGGCGCGGCCGCCCACGCCGGTCCGGTCGGGACGGCGTTCACCTACCAGGGCCAGCTCACCGACGGCGGGCAGCTCGCCAACGGAAGCTACGATTTCATCTTCCGGCTGTTCGACGCTGCGGGCGGCGGGATCCAGGCGGGCGCCGACTACCCCGTCAACGACCAGAACGTCGCCGAAGGCCTGTTCACGGTCAGCCTCGATTTCGGTCCCGTCGCCTTCGACGGCTCCGCGCGCTGGCTCGAGATCAGCGTGCGTGCCGGCGCCAGCGGCGGCGCCTACACGGCTCTCACGCCGCGACAGCCGCTGACCGCGACCCCCTACGCCCTGCACGCGCTGAACACGTACTGGGAGCTGGACGGGGACGCGCTCACGAACAGCGAGGCCGGGTTTGTCGGCATCCATCGCACGACCCCTGTCACGGGGGCCGAGGTGTTCGGCGTCTATTCCGATACGACCAGCTACGGCGGCATGTACATGCAAACCGCCGGCGCCGGCAGCAAGCCGTTCTACGGCTACGACACGCCCGACTACCGTGCGTGGACGTACCTCGACGGCGGCACCGGCTCCTGGCACCTCTACATCGACGGCGATGAGCGCATGAGCGTGACGAACACCGGCAACGTCGGCATCGGCGACACGACCCCCGAGACGCGGCTCGACGTGACGACGACCTCCGGCGACGCGGTGTCCGGTTCCACCACCGGCGCATCCAGCAACGGTGTGCTGGGCGTGGGTACGTCCGCCGGCGTGCGCGGCGAATGCGGCACCAGCAACGGCGCGGGCGTGACCGGCGTGAACAACAACAGCACCGGTACGGGCGTCAGGGGCTCGACCAGCGGGACGGGCGGCGCCGCCGGCGTGGCCGGCTTTGCCAACTTCGGCACCGGCGTCTACGGCCAGACCAGCACCGGCTATGGCGTGTACGGCTCGAACGGCGGCAGTGGCACGGATGGATACGCCGGTTACTTCAACGGCCGCGTGCACGTGGCCGGCACGCTCTCGAAAGCCGGCGGCTCGTTCAAGATCGATCACCCGCTGGACCCGGAGCACATGTACCTGTACCACTCCTTCGTCGAGTCGCCCGAGCGGATGAACATCTACAATGGGATCGCCGCGCTCGACGCGCGCGGGCAGGCCGAGATCACCTTGCCCGACTGGTTCGAGGCGCTCAACGGCGAGTACCGCTACCAGTTGACGGCGCTCGGCGCCCCGGCCCCGAACCTGCACGTCGCCCGCGAAATCGTCGACGGCCAGTTCGCGGTCGCCGGCGGGACGCCGGGCATGAAGGTGTCGTGGCAGGTCACGGGCGTGCGGCGCGATGCCTGGGCCCTGGCCAATCCGCTGAACGTCGAAGAGGAGAAGTCGGAAGCGGAACGCGGATACTATCTGCATCCGGAGGCGTACGGGCTGACGCCGGCGGACGGTATCCCGCAGGCCACCGGGGCGGTCGTGCCGGAGACCACCGAATAGCCAGCTACGCCTGAGCAGGAAAGGAGATGGCCGTGAAATCAAAACGGATACTGCTGAGCCTGGTCTGCGGCGCTGCGGCGCTGGCATCGGTCGCGACCGCGGCGTACGACCTGTCCTGGAACACGCTCGATGGCGGCGGCGCGATGTGGACGACGGGCGGCGCTTATGAGCTGTCAGGCACGATCGGCCAGTCCGACGCGGGCACGGTGCTGACCGGCGGTCAGTACACGCTGACCGGGGGGTTCTGGACGCCCGCCGCGCCGGCGATCGTTGTCGGCGACATGAACTGCGACGGCGTGCTGAACGCCTTCGACATCGACCCGTTCGTGCTCGCCCTGACGGATGCCGCGGCTTACGCGGCGGCGTACCCCGGGTGCAATCGCATGAACGGCGACATCAACGGCGACGGCGTGGTGAATGCGTTCGACATCGACCCGTTCGTGGAGCTGCTCACCGGCCCCTGAGCAGACGAACTACCGCTACACGCAGCGAGCCGGGAGGTGCCTGGTGCACCGCCCGGCTCGCGTGTTGTCGGCCGCGCCGCCAGGGCACGAGGCAGTGCGCCGCGCTACTCCTTCAACGGGTTGATGACGAGTCCGCTGGCCAGCTTCGGATAGAAGTACGTGCTCTTGTGCGGCATCAGGTCGCCCGAGCTGCAAACCGCACGCAGCTCTTCTATCGTGTTCGGCTGCATCAGGAACACCGTCCCGTGCGTCTCGTGCGCGGCCACGACCGCGTCCGGCGCCGATTTCACGTACTGAATCGTTGGTTCCTGACCGTTGCAGCACTTGGGCACGATCACGTGTTTGAGAAGGTAGGCATGCAGCAGCGCCAGGCCCAGCCCGCGCCAGGCCGGGCTGTGGTCGGGCTCGAAGCGATCGAGCAGGTTGCTGTGTCGCGGCCGCACGGCGACGTAGCCGCCGGCCTGGGAATTGTGCATGGCCATCGCCTGCGGGCCGAGCGGCTGAAGGGCGCGCACGACGTCGTCCGGCTCACTCACCGAGAGCGGGCGCACCTCGAGCTGATCATCGCTGCGCAGCACGTCGGCGGCGATCGACACTCCCACCAGGACGCGGTGCGTCGGCAGGATCAGCAGGCCGGGGTCTTCCATCGCACAGAACACGCAGAGCACGTAGTTCGCCGGGTGCTCGGGCGGGAGCGGCCCGTGTTGCGAGATGATCCAGTCGCGATGCAGCAGGCCCGTGCCGTAGCGATGATGCCCGTCCGCGATGTAAATCGGACGCGAACTCATCATGTCAGTCACCGCCGCAATCCGCTGCGGATCGGCGACGCCCCATAACCGGTTTTCGACGTCCTCGAGCGTGCCGCGCGCCAGCTCCGGGCCGTCCAGGCTCTCCTCGAGAAAGCGGCTGACGCGGTTCGGGGCGTCTTCGTACAGGCCGAAGATCGGGCTCAGGTTGGCGGCGGTGGCCTTCGTCAGGCAGAGCCGGTCTTCCTTGGGGCCGCCGAAGGTGTGCTCGTGGGGAAACACCATGCCCGTCCCGAACGGCTCGAGTCGCAGGCGTGCGAAGAACATCTTGCGCGTGTAAGGCACGCCCGCATAACGGAACTTCTGGTGGTAGACGTAAATCATCGGCTGCGCGTCGCGGATCAGCGTGCCTTCCGCGAGCCACTGCTCGAGCGTGCGGCGCGACGCCTCGTACGCTGCGGGCGGACCCGCCGACTTGGGCGGGGTGTGCGGCAGGTCGACCTTCACGAAGTTCTTCGGGTCGGCGGCGAGAAATCGCCGCTTGTCCTGCTCATCCAGGATGTCATAGGGTGGAGCCAGGCGCGTCGAGATATCGCGGCTGGCCGGCGGAGCGTACCGGACGGCGGAAAACGGTCTTATCGTGCTCATGCACCTACCCATGCCGGCATGTTCTGGACCTCCGGGCCGCTCCCGCGCGGGCCGGCCGCCGGCGGGAGATGCGGTTGTACTGCAATTAGCGCGCCGCGGAAGCACCCGCGACGGGGGCAAACGGCGCCGCTCGTTGACGCGACAATTACGCCCATCTACCATGGGCATGGCGGCGCGGCTGCCACGCGCTAAGCGTCAGCCGGACCCGGTTTACCTCATGCCCCGGAGGTCTCCGCAGATGTCGTTTAGGGCGTTTGCCTCGCCGATGTCGCTGCTGCTGGTGGCGAGCACGTTGTCTATCACCCTGCTGGGCGGCTGTCCAGTCCCCCAGAATCCCGATCAGACCAACGCGAACACCAACACCAACGGAACCGTCACCAATACCAACGTCAACTTCAATTCCGAAGACCCCATCCCGCCGGTGATCGTGCCGAACGAGAACGCGAACGCCAACGTCAATGGCGGCGCGGCGAACGGCAACGCGAACGGCGGCTCAGGCGGCGAGGGGGCGGCCTTCCTGGGCTTTACCCAGCCGTTTGACCCGGTAATTGTGGAGCCGGGCACAACGGTCGACCTGGTCTTCACGCTCGCGGTGGAGACGGGTACGAGCATCCGTGAAGCCAGCCTGATCGTTGCGGCGGACGACGATGGTGACCGCGAGCCGGACGGGGCGGCGTTGCTGGAGCAAGAGGTATCGGCCGAGATCGGGCTGAACACGCTGACCGTCGATACGCAGGCGCTCGCCGATGCCGGCCTGCTCGGGGCCGACGAATACGGGCAGTTCCTGTTCGGCATCCGTGTCGAGACGACCACTGGCACGCTCACCAGCGGGTACGCTCCCGGAACCGTGACGATCGACGGCGAGCGCCCGGAGATCACCTGGGTGGGGGCGGGCCCGGCCGACGATGATCTGGACCTGCTCGATCACCTCCGCACACGTGACGGGCTGTGGTACTTGCAGTTGGAAACGACCGATAACGGTCCACACACCGTTACCGTGCGGCTCGACCCCGATCTGGACCCCGACAATTCGAACCACCAGGAGATCGTGAACGAGTCGGTGGAGGCGGGCACCCACACGTTTGACGTCTACTTGCCGTCGTTCGATGTCGGCACGTATTACTACTACTTCAGCGTTTCGGACGGCTTGGGCGTGGCGGACGCGGATTATGCCTACAACGCCGGCCTCGCCGCTTACCCGCGCCTGGCACTCACCGACCGCATGGTGGGTGACTTCGACCTCAACCGGCTCCATCCCGACAGCGACGCGTACGACAACGGCGAATCGGAGAGCCCGGCGAGCAAGGGCGCCATCCTGTACGGGTACGAGTTCAACGACCTGGCCGGCAGCGCGATGACCAGCTTCGGGGATATCGACGGCGACTCCCGGAATGAACTCCTGATGGTCGCCCGCTTCGGCAAGCCGTTGCGAATTCAGACCAGCGGCGTCGGGTTCGGCGAAGCGTACATGATCTACGGATTGGCCGAACGCTTGCGCGACGTTCGCAGCCTGAACTCGACCGGCGGGCCGGCGCTGCCCGGCCTGGTGTTCACGGGCATCCGCGTACCCAAGGCGGAGTTGGCGGGCAGTTGGACGGAGGGACTCTCCGACCTGACCGTACTGGACGACATGGACGGCGATGACCTGCCGGAACTGGTGTTCAGCTTCCCGCGGGCCGAGGCCCTCAGCCTGGCGTCGCCAGCGTCGGTCGAGGTCAGCGGAACCGTGTACGGCATGCAGGACGAGTTCAACCTGCCGGGCGCCCTGGTGGGGCTGGGGAGCCTGGAATTCGACCCGGTGAACGCGAACGAGAATCCGGCGGGCGGGCAGCCGGGGTTCCTGGAGAACAAGTCGCAGTTTACGCGCGGCGGCGTCGTCATCGTGTCGAGCCAGAATGCGCTGCTCGGA
>CAZVRR010000056.1:0-7414 GCA_964629745.1 uncultured Planctomycetales bacterium
ACATCGTGGCGGGGAGCACGCACACCCCATCGCGCGATGCAGTCCCAGCGGGACGGCGCGAAGAAAGCCCGCCACATCGAGGCGGGAACACGCACACCTCATCGCGCGGTGCCGTCCCAGCGGGACGGCGTGAAGAAGGCCCCCACGTCGTGGCGGGGAACACGCACACCCCATCGCGCGATCGCCCGCCCGGCTGGATGGCGCCCACGGCCCGCTGCGCGGACCGTGCCACGCACGAACGGGATGGTGCCCACGGCCCGCTGCGCGGACCGTGCCACGCGCGAACGGGATGGCGCCCACGATCTGCCGCGCGGACCGTCCCACGCGCGAAGGGGATGGCCAACGGGTCGCTGCGCGGACCCTACGCGCGAAGTGAACCCCACACGCGAAGTCGGGCCGGCGCGCTACAACTGGACCGTGCTCCGCGTGCCCGGTGCCAGCCGCACCGTGTGACCCGCGACCAGGGCGTCGACCGCCTGCGTCCCGTCGTGATCGAGCACCACGCGCCGCGCTTCCACCGTGATCCGTAGCGGCTGCCCCTGCCATACGAACGGAAACCGCAGCGCCGTCCAGCGCGCCGGCAGGTGCGGATCCAGCCGCAACACCTCGGCCTGCATCCGCGAACGCAGCCCCGCGAAACCGAAGACCACCGCCTGCCAGCGCGCACCGGCGACCGCCGCGTCCAGGCCGTCTTCGGCTGCCGACGGCGCAAGTTCGCCCTGGATGCTACGCTCCCAGTACGCCAGTGCCTCGTCCGTCCGCCCCAGCCACGCCGCGATCTGCGCATGCGTGCACAGGCTCACGGGCGCGTCGTGCGCAGTCAGCGGCTCGTATGCCTCCCACGCCGCCCGCAGATGCTCCCGGTCAAACGCATGCGGCCACAAGGCCATCAGCAGCAACACGTCGGCCTGCTCGAGCACGCGGCTGCGGTGCAGGCGTTCGCGCGGGACGACGCGCACCAGCGGCCGCACGCCGTCCGAACGGTAGCGCGCCAGTTCGAACGGCTCGAGCGTTTCGAACTCATCGGACTGCAACAGCAGGCGGCGCTCGCGATCGACGGGCACGCGCAGCCTGGCAGCGACATCCGCCAGGTGCGCAAACTCCGCCTCGGTCAGCCCCAGCCGCTGCCACAGGCGATCCGCCGCCGCGGCGTCGACCTTCTGCAGTGCCGACCACGCCTGCCGCGCGCAGCGCAGCATCTGGGCCACCTGGAAATTCGTGTACGCGTTGTTGCGGGAAAAGGGCGTGTAGGCGTCCGGCCCCATCGCCAGCAGGATCTCGTACGCGCCGGCCGTTTCATACACGCGGGCGGCCCAGAAGCGCGCGGTCTCGGTCAGCGCCTCGGTGACGCGAGCCAGCAGCGCCGCGTCGGCGGCATGCACCAGCGCGGTGTGCCACAAGCCATAGGCGACGTCCGCCGTGACATGCACGCCGTGGTCCGCATACAGCGGCGCACGGCACTGCTCGTCGCCCGCCGGGCCGGCCTGCCAGGGATACCGTGCGCCGGGGTAGCCCCCCTGCTGCGCATGCCGGCGCGCCGCGGGCAGCGCGTCGAGTCGATACGCCGCCAGGGTCAGCGCGATGTCCGGCCGCGTGTAGAGGAAGAACGGCAGCGCGAAGATGTCGGCGGTCCAACCGCAGAGTCCCCGGCCTGCTTCGCTCGTCCCCAGTTGCATGTCGAGCCCCACGCGCGCGTCCGTTTCCACCGCCGCCCGCAGCAGGTGGTACAGGCTCGCGCGGATCGCGAGCTGGCTCGCGGGGTCACCCTCGATCGTGACATCGCAATGCTCCCAGCGCTGCTGCCAGACGCGCGCCGACTCCTCCGCCAGCCGCGTGAACCCGGCGACGGTCGCCCCCCACAGCAGGTTGCGTGCGGCGTCCAGCGCCGAGCCGGGCGCATGCCGCGAGGAGGTCACGGCGGCGTATTTGCAGAGCGTCACGCTCGCGCCGGGATCGAGCAGGCACACGCCGCCCACCGCCGCCCAGCGCGGCTCGGTCTCGACGTTCCACACGATGCCGGGCTCGGCGGTCAGCAGGGCCGCCGCCGCCACCTGGTCCCCGCCGTTGGTTTGCACTTCGACGGTGATCGGCTGCTGCTCGCCCGTGAACGCGATCCGCGTGAAATGGTCAAAGCCGTTGGTCCGCACGTCAGCGTCGAGCGTGCCGACGATGCGCAGTTCGACGGACGGGCCGGCCAGGTGGCGGACCTGGCAGCGCACGGCGGTCACGTGCGGCCGCGCCGCGCTGACGAAGCGCTCGAACAAGACGCCGATCGCCGTCCCGCGCTGCGTCAGCCAGGTGAAACTCCGCGCCAGCAGCCCCGTGCGCAGGTCCAGCCGGCGCTCGTAGGCATCGACCCGGCAATGCTCGAGATCGAGGCGCTCCTGGCCGGCGAACAGTTGCAGGCCGTGCACGGCCGGCAGGTTGATCCGTTCGTCACCCAGCAGCGGATGGGGACCGGTGATGCCGGCCAGGTACGTCCCGACGCAACTGCGCCGGGCCGGCGGCAGGACGTCGGCACACGCCTGCCAGAGGTACTCGCGATCCTGGGGCTCGTCCGCCAGTCCCTCCTCCAGCGCGGCGCGCTGCTGGAGCGGGCCGCTGCCCAGCGCGAGCAGGCTCTCGTAGTGGCGGTTGTATCGGACATCGAACCCGCGTTCGACCAGGCACCACGTTTGGCTCATGGCCCCATTCTCCGGGATGTCCGCGGACCGCCGCAACCGCCGCCGCCACTCGCCCGCGCGCCGCGTGCGGAAGACATCCGCGGCACGGACGGCCGCCCGGCCGTGCCGCGAAGCCGTTAATTCGAGAGTTCGGATGCCGGCCGGCTACCTGCCGCTGAGCAGCGCCACGAAGGCGTCAATATCGAACGCGTTCACGGCGGCGTCGCCGGTGACGTCGTTGGCACACAGATAATCGCAGGTGTACGTGGTTTCCCAGGTCGGCTGGTCCGACAGGGCCGTGACGAACGCGTCGATGTCAAACGCGTTGATCACGCCGTCGCAGTTCGCGTCGCCGCGGATGCAGGCCGGCGGAACGAGATACAGGATCACGTTGTACTGCTCGTCGAAGCAGACGGTGCCGTCGAACAGCCCGTCGCCGTTGTAGTCATAGGTGATCGACGCGCTGACGACCACCCCGCCCGGCGTCGCGCGACGCAGCGCGTTGGCGGGCTGGATCGTGTTGTGGGACCAGGACGTGCCCGAGCTGATGCTGTCACCGTCGGCGATGCCGAGGAACGAAATCACGTAATCGGTGTCCGAGTTCTGGCCGTGCAGCACGTCGCCGAAGAGCACCGCGCCGCCGGCGTCATAATCGAGGATTGCCTTGCGGAGGATAACCTCGAGGCGATAGCTGAACGTGTCGGCGTCGTAGACCGCGCGGAGCAGGCAGCTCGTAAACCACGGGTCCGGGTCGCCGAAGAACTCGACCGGCGCGAGGAAGTACAGGTTGCCCAGGCCGTCGAAGGCGGGCGTGGTGAGGGACGGGCCGAGCACACGCGTCTCGAGCGGATCGGTGGGGTCGGCGCCCGTGACGCGGAACAGTGGCGCCAGGCGGCCGATCGGCGTGCCCGCCGGATCGAAAATCGGGGTGCCGTCGTAAGCGGCCTGGTCGAGCAGGTCCGTGTTCACGACCCATGCCACCGGCGTCCACTCGGCGCCGTCGGGTTCGCCCGGCGTGAAGCGGCTGACGGCGATCAGGTTGTAGGGGTTATCGAGGTAGCTGAAGTCCGCAGCGTATTGGAGCATCGTTCCGGCGGCCAAGGCGTTGCCGGCGGCGTCGGCGCCCAGGGCCAGCGGCGCGTTCCCACCATGATATTGCGTCTGGCTGAAGTAGTGGCCGAACGCGGCGTCGCCGAAGATCTGCCCGCCGCCCAGGTCCCACACCTCGGGCGCGACGAGCAGGTACCTGTTCAGGACCTGCCCGTTATTGCCCACGTCCCACAGGTTGGCCCCGATCGTGCGGTCGACCACTTTTGCCAGCACGCCGGCGGTCCCCATGCTGTCCGCGACGCTGGTAAAGCGGTGCGTGAAGGCGACGGTGCCCCGCGTGGCGGCGACGCCGGTCGCGACATGGGACAGCGTGGTCGAGGTCGCGCCGGCGCTGGACTCGTAGACGTACTCCACGTCGAAATTCACACCCATCAGCACGGGCCGGCCGGCGAGTTGCTCGGGGATGATGTTCGGCGTGCTGTGCCACGTCGGGTCCGCTTCGAGCACCATCGTCGTGGCCGCCGCGTCATCCCCACCGAGCAGGTCGACCTCGTTGCGCATGCTGAAGTTGCGGGCGAGCGTGTCGATCCGCACGTAGTTGTTGCCGTCGAGCGGGTCGGCGCCGGCGGAGAGGAAGTCGTCGGCGCGGAAGTGAACGTTTCCGTGCGCGTCGATCGATCCCAGGTGGAACGAGCCCGAGTTGCCGCCCGACGGGGCGGGCGTCGTGCCGTTGCCGTCGATCGCCGCCGCGATGCGGGCGACGTACAGGCGGCCGGGTTCGCCGGCCTGGTAATTGACCACCGCGCCGACCACGCTGCTCACGTCTTCCACCGTGTCGGAGTCGCCGGTCTCGCCGAAGCCGATGGCGAACTGGCAGCCGGTAAAGCCGCTCGTGGCGACCTGGATGCCGGGAGTATTGAGGCCAGGGTTGTTGTTCACGCCGTAGCCCGGCTGATCCCAGAACATGTATTGTGGGCGCGGGAAGCCGACGTCTTCGCGCAAGGTGTTGCTGAGCGCCTGCGCGCCGATCAGCTCGTTGAGGTAGACGTCATTCATCTTGCTGGACTTGATCAGCGGCGCGATGCGGAAGGGGTAGCCCAGCGTGGACGTGATCGGCTGCGTGTCGACGAGGAACGTGTTGATCTGCTCCCCGGTATCCCAGGGATATACCGCGTCGCCGATCGCGCTGCCGAAGGGCGGGATCGAGGTGCTGTCCTGCGCCAGCGCGGGCAGCGCCAGGCAGGTCACGACCAGAGCTGTGCGGACCAGGTGGTTCATACTTCGTCTCCTTGTAGCGCTTGCTTCCAGGCCCCGCCGCGTACGTTTCGCCGGCCGCACCGGCCCGCACGAGCGCGCGCGGCCGGCGCGGCGCCTGTTGTGCTGTCTGCGCGGCGCGTCGTCATGTCCCGCGCCGCCACCCCGTCCGCCCCGACGAGCGCTCCTACGGGATAACGTGGCCCGGTTCGGCGTGCGTCATCCCTTCCGAGGGCTTCTGCACGACTGTCCCCGCCGGATACCACAGCGCGATCTCGCGCGAGCGGCGATCATTCATCCGCTCGACGTGACCGTCGAACATCAGTGTATTGATCATGCCCGGATTGCTCTGGGCGCTGGTCGTAATGGCGCCGACCTGACTCCCGTGCCGGTAGCTCAGCGCCATGTTGCGGCCGCGGCCCGGCGGATCTTCGTCCGCGGAAACCGTCTCGCCGTCCCAGTTCACCGTGCCGGGCTCGACGCCGTATTCCGTCGAGCCGCACCACCACGGGCCTTGTGATGTGAAGGAGCCGAAGAGCGTGACGGTCGCCCGGGCGTCGAAGTCGAGGTCTGATTCAGCGCCGGGGTCCTCTGAGAAATAGCGGGTACCGTCGGCGACGAACACTTTCTGGCTGGGCTGGCCGATTTGACCCAGCGCGGGAAGATAATCATCGTTGATATACTCCCATTGATCGTCTGCCGACATGGCGTACAACGCGCGGTCGTGCACGGCAGGATGTTCCTTGTACGCAAGAATCGTGTACTGATGCGATTGGCCCACGTACTGAAACGCCGCGGGCATCAGGTAGCTGATCGTCGGGAAGGGGGCCGCTTTACGCAGTGCCTCGATATCCGAAGGTACACCTTCCTCCGTGAATATGGCGGACGTGTATCGCTGGGACGGGCAGCGCATTTTGTCCAGCAGGAATTTGAAGCGCTCCGCGCGAACGGCCGGCAGTTCTGTCTGCATTGCCAGCAGCGGCGTCATCCAATCGAATCCCTGAACGGGAAGGTGCGGCTTATCGAAGATCGTCGGATCGGAGATCATCAGGTCGTACACCATCGTCGCCACCCCGGACGTGTTGATCCCCGGCAGCCACTCCTGCTGCTCGGCCGTGTACGTCCCCAAGCCGATGCCGAAGTCGTGCAGCCGCTGCCCGCACACCGTCATGCGCGCCTGTTCGCGCGCCCCGCGCAGACTCGGCAGCAGCATCGACAACAACAACGCAATAATGGCCACAACGACCAGCAGCTCGATCAGCGTGAACGCGCGGCACCCTGCGGTGAGCGGCATTCGGACGCGCGGCTTACGGAGCGCGGACGGCGAGCGATTCCCGATCGACATAGCGGTTCTTCTCCCCAAGCTGGTCCAGGGCCCCGCGATAGCGCGTATTCACCACGAGCCTGCCGCTCTCGTCCTCGTGGCACGGCAGCAACGTGAACTCGCCCGTATCCGGGTTCCTCATCGGCACCGCGATCAGTTCTTTCCGGCTCATCGTGTAGGTCTTGCCGGTGTCCGCACACACCAGCCGCACGCGGTGCGAAACCGGCCCCGGCCGCGTGAACTGCCAGGCGGCGCAGCCGACGGCGACGATCAGGATGATCACCGCCAACGCGAGTTTGGTTTTCTGGTTCATCTGTGGTATACGTTCTGCGAGTACCCCCGCCCATGGCAGGGGACCCCGTGACCGCGCCTGACACTTGCACGAACTTCCGCGACGTCGAGATGACTCACGCGCCACGTGTTGCGCGTCGCGGCCGAATATTAACATGAAGCCAACCGCGTGTTAAGGTTACCCCACAAATATTCGACGCACTGCGGCGGCCGCGCCACCAGATTGTGAAGGAAACTTCCGCGCGGCGCGTCTGAAATGTCGAACCAGCACAATACGGAGAGCCCGATGCTCGACAGTACTTACCACGCCATTCAGCGCAGCGCCGCTGTCATCCTGCTCGTGACACTCTTCCTGGCGTCGCCCTCGCGGGCTACAGCCCAGGACACCCCAAAGGATTACAGCGATGACCGGACGCTGCCCCCAGACCCGCTCGGCGCCCGCATCACCGAACTCACCGACGTGGTGAACGCCAACAACCGGCAGCGCATCGCCGAGTACGTATCCAACAGTCTCACGCCGACTTTCCGCAGCGACGTGCCGCTGGACGATCAGGTGGCCGTATTCAACGACGTCTACCGCCGCAGTCGCGGGCTCGATTTCTACGCGATCCGCACCTACGACCCGCCGAAGCCCGATCCGGGCACCACCGTGATCCTGCGCAACCGCCTGACCGGCGGCTGGTTCGCCTTCGTCATGACGCTCGAGCCCGATCCGCCGCACCGCGTCGCCGGCCTGCGGTTCGCCCCCGCCCCCCCCCCCCCGCGCCAGCCGCCCCGCCCGCCCCACAACCCCCCCCACCGCGAGCCCGCGGGGCGGGGGGTTTTGGCGCCC
>CAZVRR010000056.1:7424-17016 GCA_964629745.1 uncultured Planctomycetales bacterium
ACAGCTCGTGCCGGAGCTGCGGGCGTTTGTCGAGCGCATGGCGGCAGCGGACGCGTTCTCGGGCAGCGTGCTGCTCGCGCAGGATGGCCAGGTGCTTTTCGAGACGGCGGTCGGCCTGGCGCACAAGTCCTACGACGTGCCGAATCGCGTCGATACAAAGTTCAACCTCGGCTCGATGAACAAGATGTTCACCGCGGTCGCGATCGGCCAGCTCGTCGAGGCCGGCCGCCTGGCCTACGAGGACCCGCTGTCCAAGCACCTCGACAGCAGTTGGTTAGCGCCGGAACTCCTGGAAAAGATCCAGATCCGCCACCTGCTGTGCCACACGTCCGGGCTGGGCAGTTACTTCAACGACGAGTTCATGAACAGCTCGCGCGAGCGATTTCGGATCATTGATGACTACAAACCACTCGTCGTGAATGAGACGCTGGCCTTTACGCCCGGCACCTCGGAGCGCTACAGCAACACGGGCTACCTGCTGCTCGGGGCCGTGATCGAGAAAGTAACCGGCGGAAGCTATTTCGATTATGTCCGCGCACACATCTACGCGCCCGCCGGCATGATCGACAGCGATTCCTACGAGATGGATAAGGTCGTGCCGAACCTCGCTCTCGGGTACACGCCGGAGCCGGACGGGTCGTACACGAACAATCTCTACCAGCACGTGATCAAGGGCGGGCCGGCGGGCGGAGGGTTCTCGACCGTCCACGACCTGCTGCGGTTTGACCAGGCCCTGCGCGCGGGCCGTCTCGTCTCGATGCAGACCGCCGGTCTGCACTGGTCACCCAAGCCCGAGCTCGGCGCGCCGAAGTACGGCTACGGCTTCGCCATCGAGGGCCGCCCCGGCGACACGATCGTCGGACACGACGGCGGCTTTCCCGGAATCAGCGCGCACCTCGGCATGCACCTGGACACCGGCTGGACCGTCGTGGTGCTCTCCAACTACGGCCAGGCGGCCATGGTGATCGTCGACAAGATCGAGGAACTGCTTGGCCGGCTCCGCACCGGCGAACCGGTCGCCGCACGCCGGGGCGCCGACCCCACGACCGACACGCCCGAAACGAGCGATGTGCCGGCGGCGGGGGTCGAGGTCCCGATGGAGCTCCCCGGCGGGCCGCCCGTCGTGGAGGTCTTCGTCAATGAACAGGGACCGTACCGCCTGGCCCTGGACACCGGCGCCGCCGGCTGCGGCGTGATCTCTGCGCGCCTGGCGCAGCAGCTTGCGCTCGAAGTGGTGGGCCAGGTCATCGCGGGCGATCCGAGCGGCCAGAACCAGCGCACGATGGAGCGCGTCGGCGTCGATTCGATCCGCATCGGCCACGCTGTGTTTCGCGGGCTCGAGATGCTGAAGCGCGATGCGGCGTTCGAAGCGCACGCACAGCAGATGATCGCGCAGACCGATGGGGTGCTCGGCTTCCAGCTCTTTAGCGAGTGCCTGCTCACGCTCGACTACCCGAACCGGCGATTGCGGATCGAACGCGGCGCGCTGCCATCGCCAGACGGCAGTGAGATTCTGCCGTTCGGGCAGGCCGACGGCGTGCCGAGCATCGACATCACGGTGGGCGACGTGAAGCTGCTGGCACACATCGATTCCGGCTCGATGGGCCGCCTTTCGGTGCCCGAGCGCTTCGTGCCGCAACTGGCGCTGCGCGAGGCGCCGCAGGTGGTCGGCAAGGCCCGCACGCTCTTCAACGAGTTTGAGATCAAGGAAGCGCGGGCCGACGGCAACGTCCGGATCGGCGGACACGTGCTGGCCAGCCCGCGGCTGACGTTCGAGGGGCTGCTGCCTTATGCCAACATCGGCGAGCAGGTGCTGCGCCATTTCGTCCTGACATTCGACCAGGTTCACGATCGCGTCCGGCTGACCCGCAGCGGCAGCGGCCCGCTCGAGCTGGAGCCGCGTTACCGCGTCGGGCTGCTGACAAGGCGCCAGGGTGATGCGGTGATCGTGGAGGACGTGGTCCCGGAAGGACCGGCGGATCGCGCCGGACTGCGGCCGGGCGACCGGATCCTGCGCGCAAACGGGCAACCCGTGAGCGAGCTGGATCACGCGGGCATGATGCGCCTCTTCGGCCGCCCGCAGCCCGTGCAGTTGACGGTGCAGCGGGATCAACAGGAACTGGCGATCGAGGTGACGCCGGCGCCGGAGTCATGACCGCCGGGGCGCCAAAGCGTCCGGCGCTGCCCGGCAGCGCGAGGCAGATATAATCCCCACGCGTTGGCGCGGTCTGCCGCCGGGATTCGGCAGCGCGCGAGACTCGCTCGGCACCAGGGAAGGTGCGGGCGGTGACGCCCCGGCGTGCCGCCGTGTCTGCCAGGATGGCAACCTGCGAGAATCTGGGATGCACAGGACCCTCGAGAAAATGGACTTGTCGTGGATTCAGGACGACCTCGCGGTCGGCGGCCGGGTTGCGCTGGAGCACCACGCGCTGCTGGCCCGCCTGGGAATCCGCGGCGTCGTCGACTGCCGCAGCGAGGACCGTGACGACGCCGCAGCGCTGGCGCGGCACGGCATCGAGCTGCTGCATCTGCCGACGCTTGACGAGGCCGCCCTGACGGATGCCGCCCTCCGTGAGGGCACGCACTGGGTACGGGTGCAGCGTGCGGCGGGGCGCAAGGTGCTGATTCACTGCACGCACGGCATGGGCCGCAGCCCGCTGCTGGCCGCGTGCGTGCTGGTCGCCGACGGCTCGTCCCCGCAGCAGGCGCTGCAACTGCTGAAGACACGCCGGGCCCGGGTATGCCCCGCACCGGAGCAGTTGCAGGCGCTATTGCGCTTCGCCGCCGCGTGCCAGGGAACGCCGCAGCCGGCGGGCGCGCCGTGCACGTGCGACGAACTGACCGAGATCCTCTGCGCCGACTCCGTCAGGTAGTCTCCGGCGCCAGGAGCGCCTCCCGGCTCCCGGCGGTCCGCCACCGCAGTTCGCGGTAGAGGCTGTAGCACACCGGCAGCACGAACAGCGACAGCAACTCGATCGAAAGCCCGCCGATGGCCGGCAGCGCGATCGGGATCATCACGTCCGCGCCACGCCCGGTGCTCGTGAGCACGGGCATCAGCGAGAGCACCGTGGTCGCCGAGGTCATCAGGCACGGCCGGACGCGGCGCGTGCCGGCGGCGATGATGTTCGCGCGGATCTCCGCGATGTTGCGCGCGGGCCGCTTCTCGAACTCCTGCCCGAGGTACGTCGCCAGGACCACGCCGTCATCCGTTGTCACGCTGAACAGCGCGATGAAGCCGACCCACACGGCGGCGCTGAGGTTGTACGTGCCGAAATTCAGCAGCTCGCGCACGTTCCGTCCGAACACGTCGAAGTCCAGGAACCACGGCTGCGCGATGAGCCACAGGCCGATGAACCCGCCGGCCCAGGCCACCGGGATCGCACTGAACACGATCAGGGATACCGGCACGGAGCGAAACTGGAAATACAGCAGCAGGAAGAGCAGGAACAGGCTGACGGGCAGGATGATGTTCAGCCGCTGCTGGAAGCGGAGCTGGTTCTCGTAGCTGCCCGCGAACGTGTAGTGCACGCCGGGCGGCACCTGGAATTCGCCGGATTTCTGCAGGTCGGCCAGCAGCCGCGCCGCGGCTTCCACCACGTCGACCTCGGCGTATCCGCCCTGCTTGTCGAACAGCACGTACGAGACGAGGAAGTTGTCCTCGCTCTTGATCTCCTGCGGACCGCGGACGTAGCGGATGTCGGCCAGTTGCGCGAGCGGCACCTGCTCGCCCGCCGCGCCCGGCACGATCGTACGTTCCAGCGCGTCGAGATTATCGCGCAGCTCACGCTGGTAGCGCACGCGGATCGGGTAGCGCTCGCGGCCTTCCACCGTGGTCGTCGCCTGGATCCCGCCGAGCGCGACCTCGATGACGTCCTGCACGTCCCGGATGTTCACGCCGTAGCGCGCCATCCGCTGCCGGTTGATCTCGATCTCGAGGTACGGCTTGCCGACCACGCGGTCAGGGATCACGGCGGCCGGGGCGACGCCGGGCACATCCTTGAGAATTTCTGCGATCCGGTAGCCGACGCGCTCGATCTCCTCGAGGTTGTTGCCGAAGATCTTGACGCCCATGGGGGCGCGGATGCCCGATTGCAGCATCACCAGGCGGGCGGAGATCGGCTGCAGCATCGGGGCGCCCGTCACGCCCGGAACATCGGCTGCGTCCTCGACCGCTTCCCACAGGTACTCCGGCGGCTGGTTGGGCGGGCGGCGGCCGGGCCGGGTCGGACCCTTGATGCCCGGCCACGCCGGCCGATCCGGATTGAGGCCCGGATCGAGCGGCGGGCGCCACTGCCGGTACGGCACGCCGTGCGGATCGGGAATCAGCCGCCCGTGCTCGTCGCGCTGGTGTACGCCCTTGACGCGGTAGGGCTGCCCGTCGGGCGCCACGGCCGGCCGGCCGTCGCTCGTCCGGTAGATGTCCACCTGTTGCGGGTCGAACTTGAACGTGAGGATCCGCCCGTCCACGTCGCTTAGGTACTCGCTTCTGTAAACGATCACCGTCTCGATCATCGAGATCGGCGCCGGATCGATGGCGGTCTCGGCCCGCCCGACCTTGCCGACCACGCTTTCAATCTCCGGGATCGCGGCCAGCGCGCGGTCCTGGAGCGAGACGGCCTCGAGGGCCGAGCCGATGCTCGAGTGCGGCATCAACGTCGGCATGTACAGGAACGAGCCCTCGTCCAGCGGCGGCATGAACTCGCGGCCGAGGCCAGGGAACTCGTGCACGGCGGCGCTCCACACTTTCGTGTACACGCGGGCCAGCGCGCTGTCGTCGGTGCCGCCGGCCGACCCGTCGGTTGACGGCTTGGGCAGCCAGTTGAACACGCGCCCGAACCCGAGCCAGACCACGAGCCCGAACACGACGAGTGCGGCGGGGACGGAGAGAAACGCCAGCTTGTGATCGAGGAACAGGCGCAGGAAATACGGGTAGAAGTCGATGAACACCACGCGTACGCTGGCCCAGGCCAGGTTGATGCCGAGCACGATGAGCAGGTTGCGCGTCAGCCCCGCCCCCGGGCCCAGCGGCATCCAGTGCTGCGAGAGCAGCACGAGCACCCCGGCCATCACGACCAGGCTTGCCAGAACGCCGCCCCAGCGCAGCGCGCGCCGCGGCAGACGGGCCTCGACCAGCGTGAACAGCCCGTACGCCGCCGCGGCCAGGCCGGCCCACGTCCAGCCAGCGGCAAGCAGCGCCACACCCAGCACGATGAACAGGGCCGGCCAGACCGTGCCGCGCAGTCCGCGCACGCCGCGCCGCGCAAAGACGATCTGGGCCAGCGAGGGCAGGATCAGGATGGCCACCAGCAGCGAGCCCAGCAGGCAGAACGTCTTCGTGTAGGCCAGCGGCCGGAACAGCTTGCCCTCGGGACCTTCCAGCGCAAAGACGGGCAGGAACGCGATCACGGTCATCAGGATCGCGGTCGTGATCGCCGAGCCGATCTCGCGCGACGCCTCGTACACGATGTCGATCAGCGGCTTGCGCTCGCCCTCCTCCTCGATGTGGCGGACGATGTTCTCGGTGAGGATGATGCCCATGTCGACCATCGTGCCGATCGCGATGGCGATGCCGCCCAGGCTCATCAGGTTGGAATCCACGCCGGCATACTTCATGAAGATGAAGCACACCAGCACGGCCAGCGGCATCGTCGCGCTGATCACGATCGAGCTGCGGACGTGCCAGAGGAACATCAGCACGACGAACGTCGTGATCAGGATCTGTTCGTACAGGGCGGCGCTGAGCGTCCCGAGCGTCTCGTCGATCAGCGTCGTCCGGTCGTAGAACGGCACGATCTGGACGGTCGAGACGGTGCCGTCCGGCAGGGTCTTGCTCGGCAGGCCCGGCGCGATCTCGGCGATGCGCGTCTTGACGCGTTCGATGACCTCCATCGGGTTCGCGCCGTAGCGCACCAGCACCACGCCGCCGACCGTTTCCACGCCATCCTTGTCGAGGGCGCCGCGGCGCAGGGCGGGCCCGAGCTGCACGCGGGCCACGTTCCGCACGTAGATGGGCACGTTTTCCGTCGTGCGGACGATCACGTCCTCCACGTCCGCGACGTTCTTCACGAACCCCTTGCCGCGCAGAACATATTCGACGCCGTTCCACTCGATCGTCTCCGCGCCGACGTCGATGTTGGCGCGCTGCACGGCCATGAAGACGTCCTGCAGCTTCACGCCGTGGGCGCGCAGGGCGTCGGGATCGACGTCGACCTGGTATTCGCGCACGTAGCCGCCGACGCTGGCCACCTCGCTCACGCCCGGGATGGCCTGCAATCCGTAGCGCACGTACCAGTCCTGGATGCTGCGCAGCTCGACGAGGTCGAAGCCGCCGTGCGAACCCTCCAGCGTGTACCAGAACACCTGCCCCAGTCCCGTGGCATCGGGCCCGAGCGCGGGTGTCACGCCCGGCGGCAGTTTCTGCTGTGCGATGTTCAACTTCTCGAGCAGACGCGTGCGGCACCAGTAGAAGTCGTACTGCTCGTCGAAAATGACGTACACCACCGAGAAGCCGAACATCGACTGGGCCCGGATGGTCTTGAAGCCCGGCGTGCCCTGGAGCGTCGTCGTCAGCGGGTAGGTGACCTGGTCTTCCACGTCCTGCGGCGAACGGCCGGGCCAGTCCGTGAAGACCACCTGCTGGTTCTCGCCGATATCGGGAATCGCGTCGACCGGGATCGGATCGCGCGGCAGAAACTCGTGCTCCGTCCGAAAGGGCATCACGCGATAGCCCCAGAAGAGCACCAGCGCCAGCAGCAGGAACACCACCAGCTTGTTTTCGAGGCAGAAGCGAATGACCCGGTCAATCAGGCCGGGCGGCGGGCCGCCGCCGGTGGGGGCAAGCTCGCTCATCGCCTGGTCTCCTTCCCATCGGGGCCGATCGCGCCGCGCACCACGCCGCAGCGATACATCACCGCGCCGAAGTACGGGTTGCGAACCTGGTCATCAGCCTGGAGCCAGGCTGCGCCCCGGTCATCAAAGGCCATCGGGCAGAAGTGGCGATACAGCGGCGTGGCCTGGTCGTGGCCGAAGCTGCGCAGGTAGGCCTCCAGCGCCGCCGTGAGCGCCGGCAGCGCGTTGCGCACCTGATCGAGCGTCGGTTGCGGCGACTCGGGCAATGCCTGGCGCAACGCGCTGATCCGCTGCTGGAACGCGTCGGCCGCGGCGCCGGCGAGCCCCTGCGGCCGCACCTCCACCAGCGCGCTGCGCAGCTCGGCGACGGCGGGCGCGATTTCCGGGTTGTCCGCCGACGCGGCCTTCGTGATGCGCAGGTAGGCCTGGATCACGGGCCGCATCGACTCGTGGTACGCGGCCCCGGCGACTGCGAAGGTCGGCAGCTCCGGCTCGGCCGGCTGCGTACCGGCGGCCGACGCCGCGTCCTGCGCCGGTTGCATCATGCTGGGCTTGGCCTGGATCTGGAGGGCCGAATCGATCTGGAACGCGCCGTGCGTGACGACGCGCTCGCCCTCCGCCAGCCCGCTGCGGACGACGTACCACTCGCCGGCCCGCGGTCCGAGCTCCACCTCGCGCCCCTCGTACACGGGCTCACCGTCCGCATTCTCGGTCTCCACGTACACGACGGCGCGGCGGCCGGTCAGCAGCACCGCCGTCTGCGGAATGGCGAGCGCCTTCGCGCCGGGCGTCTGCTGCGTCGCGAACCCGAGCGATTCCGCGGTGACGAGGTCCATGCCGCACACGTCGCACCCTGCCGGCCCGTCCTTCACGATCTCCGGGTGCATCGGGCAGATCCACTTGCCGGTCAGCGACGGTTCAATCACCTGGCCGCCCTCGCCGACCCGCACGCGGACGACGGCCCGCACGAACAGGCCCGGACGCAACTGCATGTCCTCGTTGACGACGTTGACGCGCACTTTCACGGTGCGCGTCAGCTCGGTGAGCCGCGGATCGATGTACGAGATGCGGCCCTCGAACTTGCGTCCCGGATAGGCCTCCGTTTCGAACTCCACGCGCTGCCCGTAACGCAGCAACGACAGTTCCAGCTCGTAGGCATCCAGGAGCACCCACACGGTGCGCAGGTCCGCGAGGGTGAACAGGCGCGTCCCCGTCTCCACGTACATGCCCTCGTATGCCTGGCGTTCGAGCACCCAGCCGCCCTCGGGGGCATCGATGCGCACGTGGTCGGTGGGCGTGCCCTCGCGCACCAGCCGCTCGAGCTCGTCCTCGGGTACGCCCCACAGCTCCAGCTTGCGGCGCGCGGCCTCGGTCAGCGCTTCCGTGCTCTTGCGCGCCGGGCTGTCGGCCGCGGCATCCCGGGTCCGCTCCGCATTCTCCAGCGCCAGCAGGTACTCGCGCTGCCCGACCAGCAGGTCGGGGCTGTAGATCTCGGCGAGGTGATCGCCTTGGCGCACCAAGATTCCCGTGTAGTTGACGAACAGGCGGTCGATCCGCCCCGGGATGTAGCTGCTCACGTAGGTGATCCGCGTCTCATCGGGCGTGACCTTTCCCACCATGTGCAGCTCGTGAGTCACCTCGCGGTTTTCCACCGGCGTGGTCGCGACGCGTGCCAGGACGCGGGCCCGCTCGCTCAGGCTGAGCTGCGGCACATCCGCGTCGCCGCCGCCGGCCTGCACCGGGATCAGATCCATGAAGCAGATCGGGCACTGTCCCGGCCCGGGCTGCTTGATCTGCGGGTGCATCGAGCAGGTCCAGAATTCGGGGGCGGCCGCGGCCTGCACAGGTGCGCCCCCAGCACCGCCGGCGCCGTTCGCGCCGCCGCGCCCGAGGATCAAGCCGCCCAGGAAGAATGCGACGACCAGCAGGATCGCCAGGATCAGCACGCGGACGAGCCACATCTTCCAGGCGCGATACACGAGTCCGCTCGGCCAGGAGGCCGGGCGTGCCGCGTGGGGGGATGAAGAACTATTGCTCATGAGTGACCTCGCTGCCCGACGACGCGGGCTGCTCAAGGAAGGCCGGTTGGGTCTGCGGGGCTCCGGCTCCGTCCGCCGGCGCGGACAGCGTGGCGCCCGCCGTGGGCAGTCGCCCGCCCACCGCCCGTTCCAGGTCGGCGCGGCTGGTGAGGTAGTCGCGCACAAATTCCAGCATGCGCAGGCGCGTATTGATCACGTCTTCCTGCGTACTCAGGTAGATCGTCAGGCTTTCGCGGCCGGCGATCAGCGACTCCTGGGCGAGCTCCAGGTTGCGCTCGACGTCGGGCAGGACCGCCGCTCGGTAGAACTCGATCTGCGCGCGGGCCTGGTCGTTGCGGACCACGGCTTCGCGCACCGCGCGCACGATACTCTGCGCGCGGTCATCAAACTCGGCCCGCCGTCGCTCGTACTCCTGGGCGGCCCGCGCGATCTGCGCCTGGTTCTGGTCGAAAATCGGGACCTCGATCTCGAACATCGGTCCGATCGTCCACGCCGGCTCGTCGCTTTGCGGCTGCCAGGGCTGGACCGCCGGCACCGACGGCATCGCGGGCACGCCGAACGCGCGATCGGTGATGGCCTGGGCGGCGGCGTTGCCCACGCGGGCGGGCAGCGTGGGGCCGCGCGTCGCCCGCCCGCGCGCCTCGCGCTCGAACGCCAGGCCCACCGTGACATCGGGCCAGGCGCCGCGGCGCTGGAGCGCTACC
>CAZVRR010000057.1:0-16990 GCA_964629745.1 uncultured Planctomycetales bacterium
CGTCCAGTAGGTAGGTCATCAGACCGCCACCCCCACGCTCTGACCCAGCTCGCGGAAGGTGGACATCTTCTTGAAGCCCAGCAGGTGGAACGCCTCGGTGAACGAGGAGCGCCCTTCCCAGGTGCTGGTGACCACGGCACGGGCGAAGCGTTTACTGACCCGCGCGGCAGTCGTGAGATAGAAGCTGCCGCCGGCGGCGCGCGGGATGCTCTGGAGCCGCTCGACTTCCGCCTCGTATTCGGCCCAGAACTGGTCCCTGGTCAATCCGCCCGCATCGTGAATGCGGCGCAGGATAACCAGCGTGCTGACCTTGAAGCGCCGCGCCAGGCGTGCGGTTTCCTGAGACAGCGGCGTGTGCCGGTCGTAGTCCCGGGCGACGACCGCGAGCGGCGCGAGCAGCTCGGCGGCAACGCGATTGCACCAGCTCTCGACCGCGTTGGTCGGAGCGGACCGCGGCTCAACATCGGTAAGTGCGGATTGACCCAGCCACAGGTGCGCCAGCTCATGGGCCAAGGTGAACATCTGCGCGGCCTTGGTATCCGCACCGTTGACGAACACGAGCGGCGCGAGCGGATCGGAAAGGGCGAAACCGCGGAACTCCTGCGGATTGAGCTTGCGGCGGTTGTTGCTGCCAACCACGCCGTTGACCATCACGAGGATGCCCAGGTTGTCGGCCTGCTCGATGAAGCGGCGCAGGGCGTCCACCCAGGTCGGCATCTGGCGGCGTTCGTCCAGGTCGAACGCTAAGGCGTCGCGCATCCTTGCAGCGGCCTTCACCACGTCACCGCCGGCCCTGACGGACCCGATGAACGGGAAAGGCCGCTCGCCGCTGACGCGGGCGTACTCGCGATACCACTCCTGGCGCTGCTGGCAGATGTAGATCGTGTCGAGCAGATCGGGAGTGGGGCGACCGATGGCCGCAGCACGGATCGTTCGAAAGTCCGGGATGGGCACGCGCTCGACAGGTGGGGCCGGCAGAAAGAAGGACCCGATCGGCGTGTGGGTCGTCGTGGCGAGTTCCTCAAGCTGCCTGAGCGTCGGCTGGGACTGGCCGCGGAGCCATTCCTGAAGCTTGGGGAAGCGCTCCGTGAGCGCGACAAGATCCAGGCCGCTCCGCTGGCAGGCCCACCGAATCATCGCCGGTTTGACGGGAACTCGCGTCAACGTCGCCTCAGCGTAGCGCTGCGGGCGACTCCGGCCCGCAGCGCCTCACTTCGTATCATCGCGCGCTCTCTGACGGAAATCATGCCCCTGGTCCGGGCATGACGCCCGGCGGAGCAGTTGCCTCGTAATCCTGTCGCCGTGCGCTGCGGCCTACCCCGCGCGCCCGCAGCAGCGCTTTTACTTTCTGCCGCTTCCGCACGGACAGGGCTCGTTTCTCGACGTGCGCCGGGTCGCGGATTGCCGGATTCGACTGAATTCAGCCCCGCCACCGGGTCCCGGCGTGGTGGCCCGTGATGGCCTTCCGCGCGCCAGAAGGCTCCGAAGGATGGTCGCGGACAGCTCCGATTCCTCCTGGGCGGCGAGGTTGTTGAAATCGGCATGGGCTCCCGCGAGAGCGCCATCCTCAAGCGTGCGCCGGATGTCCTCCAGGACATCGGGTCGGAAGGCCAGTGCGGCACCGCTCGTCATGGTCAACTCCGGCAGCACCACGACTCGACCGGCGACGATGACGCCGGGAACGGCAGTGCTTCCCAGGCACTCATCAACGATGGAGCCGCCGTCGCCCCGCAGGAGATCGCGGCAGTTCACGCCCAGGCCTTCCGCCACGCTCTCCACTTCAAACAGCGAGTAGCGGGCGCGCGACATGGCGTCCAGGAGCAGGGCCTGGTCGGTCCCGGGGGCGTAGGGCTGTCTGGCCAGAAAACGCGTGACGGCGTTGTGCTGACCGCTCCACCCATCGTAGAGGCAGTAATCCATCAGCAGCGTCAGTTCGTCTTCGCTGTCGAAGACGAGCATGCCACCGACCAGCAGACCCAGTTTTTGACCACACGCGGTGTACGTGTCCTTTGGCAGGGTGTCCATCAACTCGGTATGCAGGTCGCGCATCGTGGCCCGCAGCTGTCGGTAACGTCGGAGCAGTGCGGCCGGTTCCGCGATCAGATCCACAACAATCCTCCTCCGCCTGGCCGCGTGGCGTGCATTACCGGTGTACTGGATCAGCCTGTTTGGATGCTGCTCGAACTGCAGCCACCTCGCCCATCATCCCCACGCCGCCTGGTCGTTTCAATCCCCGCGCAGCGCCGCCGACGTGCCGGGCAATCAAGCGTGCTCACGGTCGCGCGGCGTGAGGTTTGCGACCGGAGACCGGCCACGAAAGACGACGTGAGGGGTGTTGAGCTACGGGTCGACGTGATCCGCCATTCACTCCACCTCGATCGCGAGGATCGACACGTCGTCCCGGAGGTGGTCTTCCCCCCGCCAGGCCACGACCTTCTGGACGAGCGAATTCACGACCTCGGGCAGGCCGAGGCTTCGTCCCTCGGCGATCGCGGGGAGCAGGCGTGCATCGCCGAACTCCTCGTTCTGCGGGTTGACCTCTTCGGTCAGCCCGTCGGAGTGCAGGTACAGGCGGTCGCCGGGCTGCAACTGGATCAGCGATTCGTCGTACTCGACCCCCTCGAGCATGCCGATCGCGAAGCCGGGCGCGTCGAGGCGCCTGGCGGGGGCGCCCGCCGGCGCCAGGATGGGGCCCGGATGCCCGGCCACGGTGAAGCGGAGCTGGCGCGTGTGTAGGTCCAGCAGCCCGTAGATCATCGTGAAGTAACGATCCCCGTTGGAGGCCATCGGGTACAGCGCGTTCAAACTCGACGCGACCTGCACGGGAGAGACCGCCGCCGGATTGGGGCCCGCACCAGACACGACCGAGGCGACACCCGCCGCGCGCGGGTGCAGGCTCCGCGTAACGGTCACCGACAGCAGCGCCGCAGGGACCCCGTGTCCGCTGACATCCAGCAGATACACGCTGACCAGGTCGTCGTTGATCCGCACCACGTCCAGGGCGTCGCCGGCCAGCTCGTCACACGGCCGGTACGACCAGGCGAACCGGAACCCTGCGACCTCGGGCAGGTGATCCGGCAAGAGCGTGCGCTGCACGCGGGCGGCCGCATCGAGGTCACGCTTCATTCGTCGGTTCGCGGCGGAAAGCTCCTGGTTCTGCCGGTCTATTTTCGCGAAGGCTTCCTTCAACTGCTGCGTCATGCTGTTGAAGGCCTTCGAAAAGCCGCCCATGAAGTCGATGTGCTGGGTCAGATCGCCGCCGGCGATCTGCTGCGTCTTCCAGGTCAGGTGGCGAAGATTCGCATGCAGGTTCTTCAACGACTGCAGAAGGTGCATCTTGCCGGTCGGGACAGCGAAGTCGAGCTCGCCGCGCGACAGCGCGGACAGGGCATCCCCCAGCGCGCGGTACTCGCCGACAAAACGATTGGCATACTCGGTGACCTGGCGGACCTCGTTGTCCGGGAAATCCGCCGGCAAGACCAGCGGCTGCGGCAGTTCGCCCTTCAGCACGCGGTGCAGCAGCTCGGTGATCCGGTCGATGTCCTCTTCCCGGGCTTGCAGCATGGTGCGGCCTCTACGCCAGCGGCTTGACGTCGAAGCGGCAGACACGATCGCCGGAGCACCAGCAGTCGACTTCCTTGACCCGGAACTTCCGGCCCGTGTGGGCCGCGAGCAGTCCGCTGATGAACCCCTCGTCGTACGTGCAGATCTGCTCGTCGCAGGCGGGCAGGCCGGAGCAGTCGAGGTCCTCCGCCACCGTCAGAGTGAAGGTCAGGTTCTCGAGGTCGCCCTTTTCGACGCGCAGGATGCCGATCCCCATCTCCCGCAGCACGTCCTGCAACTCGGCCACGAAATCGCTGAACGAGTCACGTTTCGTGATCAGGTTGGCGTAGAAATGCCGGCCGGCCAGTTCGCCGGCCTGGTAGAAGACCTGGTCGGCCGCCTCCACGCCGTGTTGTCGGATCAGCACGTCGCGCAACGTGAACTGCATCAGGCGGTAGACGGCGACGTGAGTCTGGAAGCCGAGATTGGGGCGCCCGGTGTCGATCTGCCCCAACATGGCCCATTCGAAGATGGGTTCTTTTCTCTCTTCTTTGAACATCGGCGGCCTCTCTGTTTCCAGCTCCCGAAATCATATCAGGCGTTGCACGCGCCGGCGCTGCGTCCGATGGCCCGACGGCTGCACCGCTGTGACCGCGTCGCCAGACCCGTGACCTGCTGCGCCAGCCGCGGGGGCGCACGTACACCGCCCGGTGCGCTTGCACCGCTGGGGGAAGGCGGTTACATATTCTAGAAGAGAACGAGTGGGCAGGGACGCGTATGGACGGGTTGACGACGTGATTGCGCAGCTTGCCCAGATTGCGAAGGGGAGGCGCCTGTGCGCACGCGGGGCGCTTGGGCTCCTCATGGCGGCGGTCGGTGTTGCCGGCGGCTGCGTGGTGCCCGAAGCACGCGTGGGGGGCCCGGAATGCCGCCGGGTCGAGGCGGAAAACCAGCTCCGCGCGATCCAGTTCAGCGCCTTCGTCGAAGCCACCGGGTTGCAGGGCGAACAGCTCATCCTGCAAGTGCGGCCGCTGAGCCGGCGTGGCGCCCCCATGAAGTCGAAAGACGGCGATTTCCAGGATCATTCCGGCGCTGTCGCTGCTTCCCGGACGGTGGCAGTGATGGAGCCCGCGTGGCGCTCGGAAGGTCTGAAGCTGACGATCCCATTCTGGGAGCTGGCCCTGGACGCGGAAGACCTGCCGGCCAGCGCGGAGTTCAGCGTGGTAAACCTGGACGGGCGGGTGCTGAATCGTGCCGTCCGGCCGCTGCCGGTGACGGCGGACGACCTGGCGCCGTCATTGCCGCCCAGCCGGGCGGCTGCACGAAGTCGATCTGAAAAGGGCGCTCGTTCGCCGGCGACTCAGCCCGCCGCGGCTCGGCCCGCGACGCGTCCGGCGGCGCGCGAGGCGCAGCGCCCCGCAAAAGAAAAGGCGGATATCGCCAAGCCGGCGCCGACGCGGCCCAAGGCCGCCCCGCGTCCGACGACGACGGCGCCGACGAGGTCGCGCCGACCCTGACGCCGGGCGAATAGAACATAAGTGCAATGGTGAGAACGTTTTTACGAGAGTTTGTCCGTTGACTAACAAAGCGCTGTTGTGCCAGTCGATATAGAAAAGCAAGGTGAACCGAACAAGGCGGACGGAATTTCGTCACATGACGGTGTGTACAGGTCGCGAAGTCCGGAAGAATTTCGCCGGTCGCGGCTGGACGAAGTCCGACGTCTATGTATATTATTCGTGAGTCCTTACTAAAAAGCGTCATATTCGTCTTTTGTCCGGTCACGGGGCAAGGCTATGGCGTCGAGGGCCAACGTGCCTTGGATGCGACGCGCGGGTCGTTCGATCCCCCAGACCAAGCAAGAGGAGCAGAACATGCGGACGCATCGATTGTGGCAGGTGGGTGTGTGGGGGACGGCGATTGTGCTCCTGGCGATGGCCGGGTGCCGGGATCACATGCCCCATGCCTTGACCTGGCCGGCGGGTGGCAACGTACAGTTCACCCATCCCGAGCCACCGGAAGGCGGGTACTACTCCAACTGGGATCCCTACGCGGTGACCCTGAAGGTGGAGCCGATCGAGTCGGTGAACCCGGTCCGCACGCAGCACGTGCTCGTGGCTACGGTGCTGGACAAGGACGGCAAGCCACTCCCGAACCGGCGTGTCGAGTGGATGCTGGCCGATGAGAGCGTCGGCGCGATCGTCGAGGTCGACGAGAGCGGGTGGCGTGCCAGCCGCGGTTACAAGGTCGACAATCACTATGCCGTGTCGCACACGAACAACGGCAAGCACGTCCTGGATCTCGGCACGGACGACCCGTCCGACGACATCCATCTGACCAAGGGTCAGACCTGGTGCGTGATCACGTCGCCGGTCGAGGGCGACTCGCACGTGATCGCCTATGCCCCGGGCATTTACGATTGGAACAAGCACAAGGTCTTCGTCGTCAAGCACTGGTACGACGTGCAGTGGAACTGCCCGCCGCCGGCGACCAACCCCATCGGTACGCCGCACGAGCTGGTGACCACGATCGCCAAGCACTCCGACGGCTCTCCGCTGGCGGATTACATCGTGACCTACAAGATCCTGGACGGCCCGCCGGCCACGTTCGAGCCGGGCGGCGGCAACACGGCCACCGTCCACACGGACGCGAGCGGCGTGGCCCGGGTGACCCTGCGGCAGGTCAACCCCGTCGAGGGCACCAACAACATCGCAATCGACATTGCCCGCAAGGAATGCGGCGAATGCGAGCCGCAGGTGCACATTGCGGCCTGCCAGACGTCCAAGACCTGGATCGGGCCCAAGATCGCGTGCAACAAGACCGCACCGGCGGGCGTGCTGGCCGGGCAGCAGTTTGAGTATCAGATCAGCGTCACGAACCCGTCGCAGGTGGAAGCGACGAACGTGGTGGTGACCGACAACCTGCCCAGCGGGATTGCGTTCGTGTCCAGCAACCCGCCGTCCGACGGCAAGGGCGCGGCGCTGTCGTGGTCGCTCGGCTCGGTTGCGCCGGGCGCGACCAAGACGATCAGCGTCCAGGTGAAGGCGACCAACGTCGGCAAGTTTGAGAACTGTGCCGAGGTGCACGCGGCGATGGACCTGTCCTCGCGCTGCTGCGCGACGACCGTCGTGACCTCGCCGAAGCTGGTCATCGAGAAGCACTGCCCGCCGGCCGTGACGGTCTGCGACCCGATCGAGTACGTGGTCGTGGTCCGCAACAGCGGCGACGGTCCGGCCACCAACGTCCAGGTCACCGATACGCTGCCGGCCGGCGTGACGACGGCGGATGGCAAGTCGTCGGTGGTCGTCGACGTCGGCGACCTGGGTCCCGGCCAGGCGAAGGAAATCCGGATCCCGGCCAAGGCCACCAAGTCCGGCAAGTTCGAGAACCGCGTGGTCGCCAAGGCCGACGGCGGCCTGACGGCCGAGACGAGCTGCACGACCGTGGTCAGCAAGCCGGTCCTCGAAGTGCGGAAGACCGGTCCGGAAATGCGCTACGTGGGTCGTCCGGCGGATTACGAGATCACCGTGACGAACACGGGCGATGCCCCGGCCCGCGACACCGTCCTCGTCGATCCGCTGCCGGCCGGCCTGACGTTCGTCAGCGCCGACAACGGCGGCCGCTTCGCCGAAGGCAAGGTGATCTGGAACCTCGGCACGCTCGAGCCGGGCGCCTCGAAGAAGGTGGCCCTGCGGCTCAACAGCACGCAGCGCGGCAGCGCCAAGAACACGGCGACCGCGACGGCGTTCTGTGCCGAGGCCACCGCGTCGACCTCCCTGGAAGTTCGCGGTGTGCCCGCGATCCTGCTCGAGGTGATTGACGTGGAAGACCCGATCGAGGTCGGTGCGAACGAGACGTACATCATCACCGTGACCAACCAGGGCAGCGCCGATGACAACAACATCGTCATCGAGTGCACGCTGCCGGCCGAGATGGAGTATGTCTCGAGCGAGGGCCCGACGAAGGCGACCGCCGCGGGCAAGACCGTGACGTTCGCACCGGTGCCGTCGCTCGCGCCCAGCGCGAAGATCGTCTACAAGGTCGTCGTGAAGGGCAGCAAGGAAGGTGACGTGCGGTTCCAGACGCGGATGACCAGCGATGTCATCGACACGCCGGTCCAGGAAACCGAGAGCACGCACATCTACTGATTGAATGACCGTTCCGTCACGGCGCGCCGGGCTTATACCACCCGGCGCGCCGTGATGTCTTTCCACCAGTCGCCGGCCCATGGCCGGCCTGCCGCCGCCGCGACGGAGTGAGAACATGATGACGCGCCGTTTCCCCCTCCCGGCGCTCGCCATGCTCGTGCTGGCCGCAGCACACAGCAGCGCCCAGGCCCCCCCGGAATTCGAGCGGCCCGAATCGAGTCTGAGCACCCGGACCCAGACGGCCTACCCCACGGGTGACCCCGCGACCAGCGTCATCCTCCTGGAGCGGATCATCCCGGCCGAGGTGCGCGCCAACACCAAGTTCGAGTACCACGTCAAGCTCACGAACCTGACGAGCGGCGAGATCCGCGACGTGGTGCTCACCGAGCAGTTCCCGCCGCAGCTCAAGGTGCTGGCCAGCGGGCCACGGGCCCAGGTCAGTCCCGAGGGGCACGGCGTCTGGAAATGGGCCAGGCTCGGGCCGGGTGCGAGCGAAATCGTGCGCATCCAGGGCATCGTGGATCGCACCGCGACGCTGCCGCTATGCGGCACGGTGACGTTCGCCGAGTCGTTCTGCGGCAACGTGACGGTCGTCGAACCCCAGCTCGCGCTGACGAAGACCGCGCCGCGCGAGGTCATCCTCTGCGATCCGATTCCGCTCCAGTTCGTGGTAACCAACCGCGGCTCGGGCGTGGCGCGCAACGTGCGCATCGTCGATCGGCTGCCGACGGGCCTCGTGACCGCGGGCGGGAAGTCGAACTTCCTCATTCGAGCGGGGGACCTCGCGGCCGGCCAGTCGCGCGAGTTCTCGGTCAGCGTCCGCGCGACCCAGACGGGCGAGTATCGGAACACGGCCACGGCGGAAGACGACAGCGGGCTGACCGCCGAGGCGTCCGCCATGATCACCGTGCGCCAGCCGGCGCTGGTCGTGACCAAGCGGGGCCCGGACTTGCGCTACGTGGGCCGCATGGCCACCTTCGAGATCACGGTACAGAACGTGGGCGACGCACCGGCGGTTGACACGGTGCTGACCGACGCGGTGTCGCCGGGGGCGGAAATCATGGCCGCCGAGGGCGGCACGGTGGAGGAAGGGCGGGCGGTGTGGAACCTGGGCACGCTGGCGCCGCGCGCCAGCCGGTCCGTCCAGGTGAGCATCAAGCTCCACCAGATCGGCGCCTTCCGCAACACGGCGACGGCCGAAGCGCATTGTGCCAGCGCCGCGGCGACCGCCGGCCTCCAGGTTCAGGGCGTGCCGGCGATCCTGCTGGAAGTGGTGGACGACCCGGATCCCATCGAGGTCGGCAGCAATGTCACGTATACCATCGCGGTAACGAACCAGGGCTCGGCCGTGGGCACGAACATCGTCGTGCACTGCACGCTGCCGCCCGAATTGCGATTCGTCTCGGCCACCGGCCCGTCCGCCAACGCGGTGGATGGCCAGGAGATCCGTTTCGCACCGCTGGCTTCGCTCGCGCCCAAGGCCACGGTGACGTACAAGGTAGTCGCACAGGGTACGCAGGAGTCGGATGCGCGCTTCAAGGTCACGCTGACCAGCGACCAGACGACCAGTCCCGTCGAGGAGACCGAGAGCACGCACACGTATTGAGTCCCCGACCTGATCTGAAGTCGGCGCGCGGGACGGTGGTCCGCGGGTGCATGCTCCGTCAGGAGGAACGTGATGAGACCGAACAGACTGCTGTTGCTTGGAATGGTGGCACTGCTGGCCGGCACGCTCGCGATCGCCGCGGACCAGCCGGCCCCGGAGCGCGCCGCGGCACCGGACGGGCCGAGTGTGCAGCTCACGAAACGCTGCCCCAGTCTCCGCTACGTGGGGCGCGAGGCGGTGTTCGAGCTCGGCGTGATGAACCGCGGATCGGCGCCGGCACTGAACGTGGTCGTCGTCGACACCCTGCCCGCGGGCGTCGAGTTCCTCAACGCCGACCAGAACGGCCAGCGTGAGGGCAACAACGTCGTCTGGCGCCTGGGCAATCTCGACCCCGGCCAGAGCCGGACCCTGAAGGTCAACGTGCGCTGCTCGCAGATCACGACCGTGCGCAACCGCGCGACAGTCACCTACTGCGCCGAGTCCAGCGCCGAATGCGAGTTCCCCGTGAAGGGCATCCCGGCGATTCTGCTGGAGTGCGTCGACGATCCCGATCCGATCGAGGTGGGGAACCAGACCACCTACACGATCACGGTCACCAACCAGGGCACCGAGACCGGCACGAACATCGCGATCGAGTGCACGCTGCCTGCCGAGCAGGAGGCCGTGAAGACCGGCGGGGCGACGCAGGCGCGGGTCGAGGGCAAGTCGGTGACGTTCGCTCCGCTCCCCACGCTCGCCGCCGGCGCCAAGGCGGTGTTCACCGTGACCATCAAGGGCATCAAGGAGGGCGATACGCGCTTCCGCGTGAACCTCAAGAGCGACCAGATCCAGTCGCCGGTCATGGAGACCGAAAGCACGCACATTTACTAGCCGGCGACCCCGACATCCCCGGTGCCCGGACGCGGTGCTCTCATCGCGTCCGGGCACCGGCGTGCGCGGCGGGCTTCGCCCCACCCGGTGCGACTCGCCCCACTGCGGACGATGCCCCCCGGGTAACGCTGGTGGCGCCTTACTCCCCACGTTAGCATAAGAGCGTCGATCCACGGAACCTGCCTGCCCAGGGCTCCGGGTGTGCGCCAGCGCGGGTGTGTGCACTTCCATCGGTTCCGCAATCGGCACGTTACCGGGGACGCAGCTCGCCCGGGTGACCGCAGGCTCTCGGGCCCGCGTAAGGAGTTGCTCACCATGCCAGACGCCGCCCACCAGCCTCCAGAACACGTCAATCGGCCAGACTCTGCTTCCGAGGGGGCCGCGGGAGAGCCCGCAGCGGTGTCCGCCCCGACTCCCCGGCGTCGCCGCAAGCGCCGGCTGCTCATCGCCCTCCTGGTGGTGCTGGTGCTGCTCGTCGTGCTGGTCGGCCTGGCGCCGACGATCGCGTCCCTCCCGGCGGTGTACGGCCCGCTGATGTCCACGGTGAACGGAAAATTGCAGGGCGCACTGCACGTCGACGGGTTGTCCCTGTCCTGGGGCGGCCCGATCGAAATCCGCGGGCTGCAGGTCAAAGATCCGGCCCAGCAGCAGGTCCTGCTGGTCCCGCGTGTCCGGGCGGAGGCGGGCGTGTGGCGGCTTCTGACCTCCACCATGACGTTCGGCGAGATCACCGTCGAGTCTCCGAACGTGCTCATCCAGCAGAAGCGCGACGGCACGGTGACGCTGTCGCAGGCGTTTCAAGCGCGCCAGCCGGCGCCGAGCACGCCGGAGCCGGCGGGCGAACTCCCCGCGCCGCAGGGCCGCGTGATCGTGAAGGGCGGTTCGGTCAAGATCGTGCGGGAGGGTGTGGGGTCCTACGACATCACCGATCTGAATGGCCAGGCAGATGTCAACACGCTGAACGAGCTGCTTGGCAAATTCGATCTCACCCTGGCCGACGGCGCCCGGATGACCGCTGACACGAACCTGAAACACCTGGTGTCCCAGGGCCGGCTCGATCCGCGCGGCGCAACGGGCACACTTCGCCTTCAGACCGACCGCGATGTGAAGATCGAGCCGCTCGCCGCGCTCGCCGGCCAGCCCGGCCTGCACGGCGGTCTCAAGCTGGACATCGATGCAGCGATCGATGGGGGCAAGCTGGACGGCCGCTTTCGCTTGAACGTGGCGGGCCTCCAAAGCGCGCAGCGGGCCGCGGCCAGCGCCACGCCGATCGACGCGGAACTGCTGGGCCAGGTGAACTGGGCCGACAACCGGCTCACGGGGAACGTGAAGCTGGCCGGCGAGGCCGGGCAGGCACAGGCCGAGCTGGCCTACCAACACGGCGACAGGCCGCTGGATGTCTCGGCGGACCAGGTCATCGCCGCCATACTGACCGGCCAGTCGCTGACGCTGCCCGATTTCACGGTCACGGCGCAAGCCGGCATCGACGTGGCGAAGCTCGGGCGGGCCGTGCCCGAATTGCTGAAGGTGCGCGAGGGCACGGAGCTCACGGGCGGACGACTGGAAATCGCGCGGCTCGTGGTGTCCGGCGGCTCCACGCCGGCCGCCGCTGCATCGATCGAGCTGAAGGAACTCACGGCCCGCCGGGACGGGAAGCCGGTGGGACTCGGACCGATCGCCTTCACGCTGGATTCCGCGCTGGAGACGGGGCAGGGACTGCGCGTCGAGCAGCTCCAGTTGACGTCGAGCTTCGCCCAGCTCGGCGCCAGCGGACTCGCCCGGGATCTGCGCTCCACGTTCAAGGCGAATCTGGCCGAGTTGCACCGCGAGATGAACCCGGTCTTCGACCTGGGCGACTTCGAGCTGGCGGGCGAGCTGAGCGGAAATCTCGAACTGAAGCGGGCCGGCGACGAACAGGTGAACGTGAACCTCCAGGCCGCCGCGGACCGGCTCCGCTACGCTGGCGGGGGTCGCACGTTCGAAATGGCGCGGGCCGGCCTCACCCACGCTGGACAGTTGACCCTGGCAGGGCAGAAGCTGACTCACGTGCTCGTGCAGGAAGCCCGGCTCGACCTCGACGGCCAGGTCAGCGCAGCCGTTTCCGGTGCGTACGATCTCGCGCAGGAGGGATTCAAGGCCGACCTCGCGCTTTCGCGCGGCGACCTCGCATTTGTGGCCGCCCGCGCCGACGCACTGGGACTGGGCGAGCTGAAGCGCTATGCCGGCGCCCTGCGCATGCAGGCGAGCGTGCAGCGGGCGGCGCGCGCCCAGCCCATCACCACGCGCGGTGAACTCGTGGTGCAGAATCTGGCCGTGGACGGCCGGCCCGTGGCGGAAGGGGAAGCCAAAGTCACGTGGGACGGGGCGCAGCTCGCGTCCGATGGAAAGAGCGTGCAGGTTGCCGCCGCCCAGCTCGAGAGCACCCTGGCGCAGCTCGCCGCCAAGGACGTCAAATGGCAGGCGGGCGACAAGCTCACCCTGGAAGGGAAGCTCGACGCGGCCGCGGACGTCGCGCGCTGCCTCCAGGCTGCCACGCCGCTGGCCGGCTGGGACAAACCGCCCGACATCGCCGGGCGACTGTCCCTCAGCACGAGCGGCGCCTCCGCGGGGGACCAGTTGACGCTGGCGGGCAGTGGCGGAATCGCGCAGCTCGTGATCGGCAGCGGCGCCAGCGCGATCCGCGAGGACGAGTTGAAGTTCGCCTACGATGCGAAACTGGACCAGGCGAAGAAGATTGTGTCGCTCACCAAGTGCAGCCTATCGTCCAAGCCGCTGACGGCCGAAGTCGCCGGCACGATCGCCCAGTACACGGGCAAGTGCCAGCTCGACTTGAGCGGCCGGTATTCGGCCTCCTGGCAGGCGATCACGGCGCTGCTGCACGAGTTGGCGCCGGCGACCGCCACGACGGTTGTGGTTACGGGTACGAGCACGAGCGAATTCAAGGTCACCGGAGCGGCACGCCGGCCGGACGCGCAGCCGAGCTTCGCCGGCGTGTCGACGGCCCTGGATGTGGGGTGGGAATCGGCCGAGCTGTACGGCGTGCAGATGGGGGCGGCGCTGTTCAAGCCCGTCCTGCAAAAGGGACAGCTGAAGTGCAGCAAGACCACCATCCCCGCCGCCGACGGCAAGGTGAACGTCGGCGCCGTCATCGACTTTGCGCCGGCCGACCCGACGCTCAAGATGGCCGGCAAGACGCAACTGCTTCAGAACGTGGCGGTGACGAAGGAGCTCGGCGCGGAGCTGCTCAGCCGGATCAACCCGATCTTCCTGCACGTCGCGAACATCGAGGGCCGCGTGAACCTGCGGGTGGAGGACGTGGTCGCGCCGCTGGGGCCGTCGCTCAAGCAATCGGGCGCGGGCCAGGGCCGGCTCGATCTGTCCAAGATGAAGATGCAGCCGAGCGGACTCATGGGCGAGCTGCTCGCGCTGGGCGGCATGTCCGGCGACAAGGCGTATCCCGTGAAGGTCGGCGCGCTGGACTTCGTCATGAAGGACGGCCGCATCGTGTACGACAACTTCGCGCTGGCCTTCAGCGAGAGCTTCGACCTGCAATTCCGCGGCTCGGTCGGCCTGGACGAGACGATCGACCTTGTCGTGTCGGTGCCCGTCACCGCCGCACTGCTGGACAAGCTCGGCGCGAAAGGCGCGACCGCGGAGTATGCCAAGGCGCTGGGCGACACGCGGGTGGACATTCCGCTCGTCGGTACGCGCGAAAAGCCCAAACTCGATTTTTCCAAGGTCGACGTGCAGTCACTCCTGAAGGACTCGCTGCTCAAGCAGCCGGGACAGCAGCTCGAGGGTATCCTGAAAGGGCTGGGAGGTGACAAGAAGAAGCCCTGAGCGGCATGAGCAGCAGGGAGCCGACGTGGTGCGATCGTGCCCGCCCGCGGCGCGTCGCGTCCAGTGAGCAGCACATGAGCAGCAGTCGAACCCGTGAGCATCCCGAGCAGGCACTGACCGGATCCGAACAGCCGCTCAGCCGCACCGTTCGATTCTTCCGGTTCCAGGTTGCCCTGTGGCGCTATTGCGCGCGGCGCCTGCGCGAGCATGACGTGATGGGCATGAGCGCCGCGCTGTGCTACCGCAGCATCTTTACGATGATCCCGATCCTCGTGCTCGGCCTGCTGGTGGCCAAGTCGCTCGGCACGCTGGAAGACAGCAAGCGCAGCCTGCGCCGCTCGCTCGAAGCCATCGGGTTCGCCCAGATCGCGGTGTTGCAGGAAGGTGAACAGGCCGCGTCGCTGCCCCCGCCTGCCCCAAGCGACACAGCCGCGGGGGAGGCAGCCGCCTCGCAGCCGCAGAAGATCATCTCGGTCGCCGACGAGATCGAGAAAGTGGTTTCACTGGTCGAGGGCAAGCTCACGTTCGCCCGCATCGGACCCGTCGGCGGCGCGCTGCTGATCTGGACCGCGATCGGGCTGCTCTCGTCGTTGGAACAGTCGCTCAATCGCATCTTCGGTGCCGCCCGCAGCCGCTCCGCCGCACGCCGGCTGCTTTTGTACTGGTCGGCCCTGACGCTCGGGCCGGTTACGCTTGCCGCGGCGTCGTTCCTGGGCGAGAAGGCGATCCAGGTCTTCGGGCGCGCGCCGGGCGTATCGCGACTGCTGGTCGCGGCGGGCTGGGTCGGCCCGATCGTCGTCGGTGTGCTCGTGCTGGCCACGCTCTACAAGCTGCTGCCGAACACGACCGTCCGCTGGCGCTCGGCGATCGTCGGCGCCACCGTCGCCACCGTGCTGTGGCTGGTGGCCAAGTGGGGCTTCGCGGTTTACGTGCAGCAGCTCGTGTTCAAGGGCAATCTCTACGGCGTGCTGGGCGTGCTGCCGCTGTTCCTGCTGTGGCTCTACTACTCCTGGCTGATTTTGCTTTTCGGCGCCGAACTCGCGCATACCGCCGTCAACGTCGAGCAGATGCGGCGCATGGAAATCGCGGAGAAAACGGTGCTGGGGCCGTCAGACGTGCTCGCCGCCGCCGTGGCGGTCGCGCAGCCGTTTGAGAGCGGGCGTGGCCCGGTGGCGCTGGACGAGATTGCCGGCCGCCTGCAATTGCCGCCGGCCTGCGCACAGGCGCTTCTCGATCGGCTTGTAAGCGCCGGGTTCGTCTGCGCGGGCGAGGAGGGCCCGGCGCGGCGTTATCTACCGGCCCGCCCCCCGGCGAAGATCCCGGTTCTTGCGCTGCTGGACCTGGGCGATCCGCGCGCGGTGCGCGGGGCGAAGGCCGGCCACGAGCCCGAGCTCGCGACGGTCGTGTCGCACGTGCAGTCAAAGCTACGGAGTGCGGCGTCCGGCGCGACGCTGCGCGATGTGCTCGACGAGAGCCAGGATCCCTGCATCCAGCCCGGTCCGCCGCCGCTGCCGAAAGCCGGTGCGGCCGAGAGTGCGAGCCGGTAGCGCTGTTCCGCCGTTAATTGGCAAGGCGCGGGCGGGAGAAGTCATCCGGGGCTGCTTCCATGCCCAGCGACCCCGGCGACGTCCGCTTTCGCGAGAACAGCCGCTTGTGGGTGGCATTCCGGTCCCCGGACGCTCAGCGCGGAGACAGCATAGGCATTTCTACCGGCAATTCGGTGATCCCAGTAAATCTCGCACTCTCGAGTTTGTACTCGCCTTGTCGTCCGACGCGCTCGCGCACTTCGTATAGTCCGTCGTCGAGCTTGTAATCTATACCCGCGTACACCGTGCGAACAACCGTAAACTGTCCGGGGCCGCTTTCGAACGCGCGGGGTTCTGAGAGCTTTTGCGATTGCCACCACTCACCGGGAAGCTGCGGCATCCTTACCCAGCCCTCATCCGGTGGTCGGTACGTGACTGGTACGACTTCGATCATGCCATACATTTCTGGGTCCCTTAAGAGATAGTAAGTCACCTCGCCCGAAAAGAGCCGCACATACAGCAGCGCATCGGCCGGACTTCGGATTTGCACGAATCCTTCGAGGTCGGACAACGCCTTCACCGGCCGGGCTGCGAAGCCGGCCGGCGTATCACGCAGGACCACGTAGGCGTGATAGGCTGCTTCTGCAGGAAGTGATCCCCCCTCTTTCGAAACCGCCAGGAATCCACTTTTCAGCAGTCCGAACGTGGACATGAGCCTCACCGGGTGGACGTGGTCTATACATGCGGTCGCAACCGCCGTCCGCGCGCTGTGCTGTGAAGCACAACCGCCGGCAAGCAAAGCCGCCCCGCACAAGAGCAGCCAGAAGTTCGCCCGGCGATGCGGGCGACAGTGTGCATTGAACATTTGCATTCCCTCGTCTTCCGCTACGTGCGGCAGCCCCATCTGCCGTCCAGCCGGGGGCGATCCCCGGCTTGTTTCAGCCCGCGGCGTGCTGATACGTACGGGCCGACAGTCACGCGTATCTCAACGCAGAGACCCGCAGACGGGCGTCGCGGCGGCATCTTCGCTCGATCTCCGTCATACCGCAACAAGCGGTCCCACTCAAGATGCCGACAGAGAGCGGCGCCAGCCCGTCGGTAATGTGGGAGCGGCGGCGTGCGCCGCGACTGCCCGGCGCCCGCCCCTGCGTAAGCCTTGCCGGCAGGGCGGCCCGCGGCGCAAAGACCAGCCGCTTGCGCGGCCGGCTCTGATGTGAGCCGTGCTGTGAATCACGGAGCGCGGCCCCCAACAGAGCCGCCTGCGAGAGCAGGCGGTCAGGTGCGGCGCGCCGCCGGCGTACGAGCGATGGTTACGCCTGGCAATCGCCCGCGGCCTACGGACGGAGCGTTGGCGCGCCGATCGCAACGTCCAGCCGCTCGCGCGGCCGGCTCTGATGTGAGCCATGCTGTGAATCATGGAGCGCGGCCCCCAACAGAGCCGCCTGCGCGAGCAGGCGGTC
>CAZVRR010000058.1:0-16923 GCA_964629745.1 uncultured Planctomycetales bacterium
GGCCCGCCAGGTCGAAGAAGCGGACCTGGGCGTGGGCATCCTGCAGGTAGGACGCGATGAACGTGTCATGCACGACGTTCACCGCCTGCAGCGTTTCCGCGCGCTGCGGCAGAACCTCGCACCACTGGTCGCGCTGCGGCCGGCGCGTGTCGATGGCGACGACACGTCCGCGCGGCGCGTCGAGATTCGTGTAGAACCAGAACAGCGGGCCGTCGTTGTCGATGAACGCGTACTGCGCGTCGAAGTCGTCCAGCAGCGGCACGATCGGGCCGCCGGCGGCCAGGTCGCGCCAGTACACGCGGTTGCGCGGGTCCGTGCCCTGCGAAATGTGGATGACCAGGTATTTGCCATCGTCCGTGACGAGCGGCTCGAAACCCCATTCCTTCTCGTCGGAGCGCTCGTACATCAGGCGATCGTCTTCCTGCGGCGTCCCGAGCCGGTGGAAGAACACCTTGTTGTAGTAGTTCACGTCCTCGAGCTTGTTGCCTTGCGGCTCGTCAAAGCGGCTGTAGAAGAAGCCGGAGTTGTCGTGCGTCCAGGCAATATCCGAGAACTTGATCCATTTCACGACGTCGGGGCGGTCGCGGCCGCTGTCCACGTCGCGCACGCGAACCTCGACCCAGTCCGAGCCGGCTTCCGACAGGCCGTACGCCATCAGCTTCCCGTCCTGCGTGAGGTTCGGCGCCAGGGACAGCGCGACAGTCCCGTCCGCCGAGAGGGTGTTCGGGTCGAGGAGCACCCGCGGCGGAGCATCCAGGCCGTCGGCCACGTAGAACACGTTCTGATTCTGCAACCCGTCGTTGCGGCTGTAGAAGTAGCGTCCGCCGCGCTCGAAGGGTACGCCATACCGCTCGTAGTTCCAGACGTGGGTCAGACGTTCGCGCAGCCGGTCGCGGGAGGAGATCCCGGACAGGTACTGCTCGGTCAGGTCGTTCTGCGCCGCGATCCATGCCGCGGTGTCGGGCGCGTCGAGGTCTTCGAGCCAGCGGTAGGCGTCGGCCACGCGCACGCCGTGCAGCACGTCGACCTGCTGTACCTGCTTCGTTTCGGGGTAGCGGATCGCCGCCGGCGGCTCGGCCGCATTCCCGGCGCGGACAGCCAACAGGGACAGCGACGCCAGCAGCAATCGGGAAACGGACGGCATGAGAGGCTCCAGGATGCAGGAATTCGCCGTGCGGCCCCGGCCCGCTGGCGAAGGCTGATGCATTATGCGGGGAGCGGGCCGCCGCGCACAGTCGATTCTTGTCGCCGGACCGCGGGCGCACCGGGATTCCGCGGTGCAAATGCGGTGCGGGTGGATGAGCGGCCGGGCGGTCCCGCTAGCGCGGGCGGAGGTTCACGTCGCCGGCATACCCCATCAGGAACAGGAACTGGTTCTGCGTGATGACCGGGATATACAGGGCCCGCGCATCGTCCATCAGCTTGCGGTAGGCGCTGCGCTCGAGCTGGCGGCGCTGTTCCTGGTCACGCACGACATCGCTGGCGCCCGGCCCGACGGTGGTCGCCTCGGGCGGTACGCCGACCACGACGTAATCCACGCTCTCATCGAGCTCGTTGACGACCTGGCCACCCCAGCGGCGGATGATGCCGCGGATCTCCTCCGCGCCGTTCAGATCCGGCTGGCCGTCGAAGTTCAGGTCGAATTCGCCGCGCACGACGAACTTGGGCTTGCGCCCCTCCTCGTAGGCGAGGTTCACCACGACGTCGCCTTCGAGGATCGGCTGATTGGGCTCCACGCGCGTGACGCGCGCCTCGGCTGTATCGTCCATGACCGTCAGCACTTCGAGCGAGGCCTTGCCGCGCACCGACTGGCCGACCGTGCCGGTCTGCGCGTAGACCTCGAACGTCATGCCGACCTTGACGCTGTCGTTCGCGCCGAGGTTGATGTAGACGATATCACTGCCCGGGATCGCGCGCAGGATGCGACCGTCGGCCTTGCGCAGGACCGCTTCCGGGTCGAAGCTGCCCTTGAGGTCCTGGATCTTCTTCTGCAAATCGGCGATCTGGTTCTCACGCCGCTGCATCTGGAGTTGTGCTTCGCGGCGTTCGGTCTCAACGGACCGTCGGCCCTGCTGGATTTCCTGCTCGCGGCCCTCGAGCGACGTCTGAAGCTGGGCGAGTTGCTCGTCCTTGGCCGCCATCTTCTCCGTGAATTCGCCCACGGAGCGCTCGAAGTCGGCGCGGAGATCGGCGACCTGCTCCTCGAAGGCGTCGCGCGTGGATTTGAGCTGGCGCGTCAGGGCTTCCGCGTTGGCCTGGGCCTGGGCGAGTTCCGCCTTAATAGCATCGGCTTCGGCGCGGGCCGCGGCGGCGTAGTCGCCGAGCTTGGCAAGCCCCGTCAGCAGCGTGTCACCTTCCTGGACCCCGCCGCGGCCGGCCAGGCTGCGCAGGGCCTCGTCGGAGCGTTCCACCAGTGTGCGGGCCACCAGGCCCTGCTCGCCGGCGATCAGGTTGCTCAGCGCGTTGAGATCTTCCTCCACCACGCGCGCAGCGGTCGTCTTGCGGTTTGTGGCCTCGTTCTCGTAGTAGCCCGGGAGCTGCCCGATTCTCTGCAGCCGCTTCTCCGCGTTGACGGCGCGCTGCTCGATCCCCTGCACTTTTGTCAACTGGAGGATGAACATCACCAGCGCCGCCACCGTGAGAAACGCGAAGACGATCATCCCCACGTGGGCCCCGGTTAACCCGCCACCGCGGGCCGCTACGGGCCTGCCCGCCATGCATGCTCTCCTGGGCGGCCTGCCTGCCGCCGCGGCGCGCCGGACCCCGCTCCGCCGGATTGCGATCCGGTACTCGCCGAAGCCGCCGGCCGCGCTGGGCGGAGTATGCTGGAACCGCACACGATTGTCAAAACACGCCGCCGGCCCGGGCTGGGCGTCCCGCCGGCCGGGCCACGCCGCTCCCCGCCGCCGAGGCCGCGTGGTAGAGTGCTCTGACCCGGTGTTCGCGGAAGGCCGGGCGGGAGTACTCTCATGCCTCGATCTGGCTGCGGCGTGACCGCGTTGCTGGCGGCAGTCGTGGGTCTGGCGAGTTTCGGTCCGGCACAGGCCGCCGACCCGTCGGCCTTTGACTACCGGGAGATCCTGCTGGACAACGGCTTGCGCGTGATCACCCTCGAGGACTTCTCGTGCCCGATCGTGAACGTGCAGCTCTGGTACCACGTCGGCTCGAAGAATGAGGATCCGCAGCGCCAGGGCTTTGCCCACATGTTCGAGCACATGATGTTCCGCGGCACGGACCGGCTCGGCCCGACGGATCACTTCGACCTGGTCCGCCGCACCGGGGGTGACTCGAACGCGTACACGATGTTCGATGTCACGGTCTACCACGAGACCGTGCCCGCCCAGCAGCTCGAGCTGGCGCTGTGGCTCGAATCGGAACGGATGACGTTTCTCAAGATCGACCAGGAGGCGTTCGACACGGAGCGCCAGGTGGTCGAGGAGGAACGGCGCCTCGGCGTGAACCGGCCCTACGGCACGCTGCTGGAGAACCTGCTGCCCGCGCTGTTCCAGGTGCATCCGTATCGCTGGTCGCCCATCGGCTGCATCCCCCATCTGCGCGCCGCGAGCGTGCCCGAGCTGCGCGGCTTCTGGATGCGGTACTACGTGCCGAACAACGCCACGCTCGTCATCGTCGGCGCCGTGACGCATGCGCAGGCGCAGGGGCTCGCGCGACGCTACTTCGAGTGGGTGCCGCGCTATCCCGATCCGGCGGCGATCACCGCCACGGAACCGCCGGTGACGGCGGCGCGCCTCGTCACGCTCAAGGAAGACAACGCCCCCGCGCCCATCGCCGGCATGCTCTGGCACACCGTCCCGACCGGCCATCCGGACGAGGTGCCGCTCGGCCTGCTGGGCACGATCCTCGGCGGCGGCGAAAGCAGCCGCGTCTACCGTGAACTGGTGGCCGACCGCGAACTGGCCGTCATGGCAATGGGCGGCACCTTCGCCCTCGAGCAGGCCGGCTTCTTCGGGGTCGGCGCGGTGCTCGCCCCGTTCGGCGGCGACGTGGACGCGGTGCTGGCGGCCGTGGACGCGCAGGTGGCCCGCCTGCGTGACGAGCCCGTCACGGAGCGGGAGTTGACCAAGGCGCGGAACCAGAAACTCAGACAACTCGTGACGCAAAACCTGGAGATCGAGAGCAAGGCGAGCGCCCTGGGCACGGCGGCGGTTCTGGAGGGCGACGCCGCCGCTGCCAATGCGAAGCTGGCGCAGATCCGCGCGGTGACCGCCGCAGACCTCCAGCGCGTGGCGCAGCAGTACCTGCGGCCGGAGCAGGCGGTGACGGTGCAGGTGCAGCAGAACGTGCTCGGCAGCCTGGGCGCGCTGCTGGGCTTCAAGAAGAACGAGGAATTGCCCCCCGTGACGGCGGAGCCGGAGACCAGCGCCCCGCCGCCGGGCCGCCCGGGCGTGGCGCGCCCCGCCGACTTCCCGGCTGCGCCTCCGCTGGCGGCGGCGCTGGATACCGAATTCAACCCGGTCTTCCAGGCCGCGGAATTGCCGAACGGCCTGACGCTGCTGGTCGTGGAGAATCACGAGGTGCCGTTCGTCACCGTGCAGTTCGGCCTGCAAGCCGGGGTGCTCCACGAGGAAAAGCCCGGCACGGCAAATCTCGCGTTGGGCATGCTCACGCGCGGCACGGCGCTCCACGACGAGGGCGAGCTGGCCGACGAACTCGAGACGTACGGCATCGCGCTGAACGGTTGGGCCGACATGGACGACAGCGGCGTGAGCCTGAGATGCCTGACCGAGCACGTCGGGCGCGGCTTCGCCCTGCTGGCCGAGGTCGTGCGCCGCCCGACCTTCCCGCCCGAGGAGTTCAAGAAGCTCAAGCAGCAGGTGCTGACGGGGCTCGCCATTTCGACCAACGAGCCGTCGTACATCGCCGACCGCGAACTGCGCCGCCGGCTGTATGGCACCCATCCCTACGCGCGCACCGTATCGGGCGAGCCGGCCGAGGTCGAGGAAGTGACGGCGGAAGATGCGCAGAACTGGTGGAGCCGCCTGGCCCGGCCCGAGAGCGCGACGCTGATCTTCGCCGGTGACATCGATCTCGCGGCCGCGCAGGCGCTGACGCAGGAGCATTTTGCCGACTGGTCGGTGCCGCAGCCGGCGCCGCGACTGGCGCTGGCCGACATTCCGGCGGCCCAGCCGACGCAGGTCTACCTGGTCGATCGGCCCGGGGTGCAGAGCCAGATCCGCGTCGGCCAGCTCGGAATCACGCGTCGGCATCCGGGCTATTTCGTGAGCCGCGTCGTGAACGGCTACTTCGGCGGCGCGTTCAGCAGCCGGCTCAACGAGACGATCCGCGTGGAAAAGGGCGCCACGTACGGCGCGCGCGGCGGATTCGAGGCGCAGCGCCTGGCGGGCGAGTTCCGCATCGCGACGTTCACGAAGACCCAGCGCACGGCCGAGACCGTCCGGACCATTTTCGACGAGCTGAAGCGCCTCCGCGAAGAGCCGCCGACCGAACAGGAACTCACCAGCAACAAGTCGTACATCCTGGGCAGCTTCCCCGGCCAGCGCGAGACGCCGCAGGCTGTCGCGGGTGACCTCTGGCTGATCCACTCCGAGGGCCTGCCGGCCGATTACCTGCAACGTTACCTGGCGGGCGTGGCGGCGACCTCGGCCGAGGACTGCACCCGTCTCGTGGCGGAGACGCTCGATTCGCAGCGGATGGCGATCGTCGTCGTGGGCCCGGCCGCGGAATTGAAGGCCGAGCTGGAAACGATCGCGCCGGTCACGGTCGTGGCGCCGGACGGCGCGGCGCCGGAACTCGAATGACGCGATCGGCACGCCAGGCGGCTGCGCCGCGGGTTGGACGGAGTCCATGAATCGCGCCCGGCCGACCGGCGAGTCCGCGACGGCGCTCCCGCGACGGTCCCGCCCGTCCGTGCTGACGGTGCTGGCCTGGCACGTCGTGTTCACGCTGCTCTACGCCGCCCTGTTTTCGAACGTGATCTGGCTGATGCCCCTGCTGGTGCGCATCGAATTCGGTGCGGCGGACGAGACCTGGCGCAACTGGCAGACGACCATCGTCACCGCGGCGCTGCCGACGCTCATGACGTTCTCGATCTTCTGGGGCGAACTCCTGCGGCGCCTGCGCCTGCGCACGTTTCTCCTGTTGTTCTGGGTGGTGGCCGCCCTGCCGCTGGGACTCGTGGCGCTGGCGCAGCAGTACACGCACCTGCTGGCCTGTCACGTGGTTGCGTCGATCGGCGTGTCAGGCTGGCCGCCCGCGCATGCCAAGCTGCTCAAGCACTTTTACAGTGACGCGAAACGCGGCCGAGCGTTCGCGCTGGTCAACCTCGCAACGCTCGCCGGCGGCAGCGGCAGCGCCTTCGTGCTGGGGCGCTGGATGGACGCGAATCCGCAGGCGTTCCGGGTCTACCTGCCGGCGCTGGTCGGCGCGCAGCTCATTGGCATCCTGATCCTGCTGCTCCTGGCCTGGCGGACCGACACGCCCGATGTGCCGGAGGCGGCGGCCCCGATCTCGTGGCGGAGCCTGCTGCAACCGGTGCTGCACATGGGCGCCGTGCTGAAGGCCGATCGGACCTTTCTGAAATACGAGAACGCCTTCATGACGTACGGGGCGGCGTACATGCTGTGCGAGGCCCTGCTGCCGGTGCTTGGCACGGACCGCTTGCACATGGGCTACCAGGAGTACGCGCATTCCACGCAGATGGTCGCGCGCCTCGCCATGCTGGCCCTCACGCTGCCGATGGGATGGCTGCTCGACCGGGTCGGACCGGTCCGCACGTCCGGGCTGGCCTTCGGGGTCTTGAGCATCTACCCGCTGCTGCTGATCAGCGCTGGGGGCGTGCCCGGGGTGGCGGTTGCCAGCGTGGTCTGGGGGATCGGCATGGCGGGCGTGATGATGGGGTGGATGCTGGGGCCGGTGACGCTGGCCGGCAGCGCGGAAAAAGTGCCGCAATACGTCGCGATTCACGCCACGCTGGTCGGTCTGCGCGGAATTCTCTTCCAGTTCCTGGGCATGGGACTGTATCAACTGACGGGAGAGTTCACCTGGCCGCTCGCGGGCGCCGCGCTGGCCTTCGCATTCGCCGCGGCGCAGATGTGGCTTCTGCACGGCCGGACGCACGTCGCGCGCGGCGCTGCGCTGCCGGCCGCGGAGACCGAGTAACCCCGGCCCGGCGGCGCCGCGCTGCGCGGCGCGCCGGGCCCGGGCAGTCGCGCGGCTCAGTCGCCCGACAGCAGTTCCACGAACGCATCGATGTCGAATGCGTTCACTTCCTGGTCACCGTTGCAGTCGTTGGCGCACAGGTAGTCGCACGTGAACTCGGCGAGCCACGACTCGGGGGCGGTCAGCGCCATCACGAATGCGTCGATATCGAACGCGTTGACCGCACCGTCGCAGTTCGAATCGGCCGGCTCCAGGCACTCGGGTCCGCACGGGTCGAAGGCGTGGATAGCCGGTGTGGTCAGCGCGACCATGAGCATTTCGGCTTCCTCGCCCGCGAGGGATTCCACGCCGCCATAGAACCACTGGTCGGGCGCGAATACGCCGCCGCTGCCGCTGCTGTATTGCGGCAGGCGATAGGCATAGCCCTGGGTGTATTCCCAGATCGTGCCGGTGCCGTCGACCCCCAGCTCGCCGTAGATGTCCAGCAGGTGCGAGCCGTCATCGGTATCGGTCAGGATGTAGCGATCGTCGCCGCCGCCGAACGCCATCATGGTCTGGAGGCTGGGCTGCTGGCCGTAGATCGCCCCGAACGCGCCGGTGCACATGCCGGACATGGTCGAGTTGATCGTGAACGCCTGGCCGGCCGCGATGGTGATGCCGGTCATGTTCACGTCGACGACGAGGTCGCTGCTGCCGTCCATCTGCACGATCAGCCCGCCCTGGGGGAAGGTGTAGGGGTCGGCGCCGGTGTTCGTAATCTCGATCCACTTCGGGCAGCCGCCGCTCAGCGTGCCGTCCACCACCTCGCTGATGATCAGGCAGCTACCATCCTGGGCGGCCGCGCCAAAGGCGCTGGCCGCGACGAGCAATCCTGCGCATAGCCGCTTCATCGAAGGTCTCCCATCCTGAAGTAGTTACCGTCCGTCAGTTTCCCGTGAGCAGTTCCACGAACGGGTCGATATCAAATGCGTTCACCGTGCCATCCGCGTTGCAGTCGGCGCTGAGCGGATGGCAGTCCGGGTACGTCACCTGGTATTGCACCACGTCGGTGAGGGCCAGCACGAACGCGTCGATGTCGAACGCGTTGATCACCCCATCGCAGTTCGTGTCGCCGACGACCGGCCCGCCGAAGAACTCCACCTCGCTTAGCATCATGTAACGGCTGGCACTGTAATCAGCCAGATGCAGTTCCAGCGTGTCGGTCACGAGATCCAGGTTTTCGAACGACACCGCGAACGGTGCGCCGCTGGGCGGGTCGGTGACGGGGAAGGTCAGCACGGTCGTCCCGTCGGTGATGGTCACGTCCGTCGGCGGGTACACGCCGCCGCTGCCGTTGGAGTCGTCCAGGTGCAGCGTGATCACGTCGACGCGCCGGATGCCCGCGAAGTGGAACGTGATCGTCGGATCGATCGTTTTCCACGAGACGTACGGCAGCGGTGTCTCGTCCCAGTGCTGGGTGGCGATCTCGCCGTTGGTCAGATCGCCGACGCCGCCGCTGAGCGGCGCGAGCGGCTCGGAAATCTCGCCTTCGCCGTTGTACGTGTCGTCGAAATACGTGTAGCTGCCGGTCTCGCCGTTGAGCATGTCGTAGGCGATTGGACCGAGCATGTTGACCGTGGTGAACTGGAAGGCCGTCCCGAACGGGCCCTCGCCGCAGCCGTTCGTCCCGCGCACATGCCAGTAGAACTGGCTCAGCGTCTCCAGCGGGCTCGGCAGCGTGAGCGAGGTCGTGTCACTCGTCGCCGCGTACACGACGTTCAGGAATTCCGCGTCGGTTGCGATCTCGAGCACATAGCTCGACGCCTCCGGCGCGGCTTCCCACGACAGCGTGGGCTTCAGCGCCACGTCCGTCGCGCCGTCCTCGGGCTCCAGCAGCGCAGGACCCGCGGGCACATCCGCCGCGATCACCAGCCCCAGCGCCAGCGTGCGCGTCAGGCTGGTCGCGGTGCCGGAAAGGGCCAGGACGTATGAGCCGGCGAGCTCCGGCGTGAGACCGCTGACGGTCAGCGTGCTCGCAAACGGCGGCGGCAGGTCATTCGCGCTGAACACGCCCGTGGTTCCCGCGGGCAGACCGCCCAGCGCCAGCGTCACGGGCTCGGCGAATTCGCCCTGCTGCTCGACGGTGATGGCATACTGCACCTCCTCCAGCGGCGGGCTGCAGCCCTCGTGAAGGGGCGGATTCGCACTGAGCGAGAAGCCGTTCGGCTGCGGCAGGTGCAGAGCCGGGTCGCCGAGCAGGTTGAACATCTCGAAGATGTTGCGGGTGTGATCGTGGGTCGGCCCGAAATCCGGATCGTTCAGCAGGCGCCACAGGGCCGCCTGCCACGCGGGGCCGACGATCCAGCGGTCGTCGCCGAAGAACGACTGGTAGAAGTAACGTTCCATGCGGCGCGACGATTCCCAGGCCGACTCGCTGCCCCACCAGACGTAGTTGGACGCGGAGAGGTACGCCGCAGCGCCCTTGTTGGCCACGCGCTGCCACGTTTCGCCGAAGCACTCGTCGTAATCGAAGTGGGCGGTGTTGCACGACCAGCCCATCACGAGCCCGTACAGCCCCGCGTTCGACAGCGCTTGCACCTGGCCCTGGCCGAACGAGGGCGAGGACCAGCCGCTCGAACCGCTGTGGCCGAAGTAGGTGACGAAGATGCAGCCGTCGTTGACCGCGGCCGTGATGTCGTCGCTGCCGCCGCCCTCCGCGGCGTAGATGCGCACCGGCGTGTACTCGGCCGGCTCGAGGTAGGTGGAGATCACCCACTCGTGGTTCTGGACGGCCTGGGCCGTGGGATCTTCCGTGGCCAGCAGTGCGACGCGCGCCACGTAGTCCGGGTCGGGATAGCTGCCGGTCTCGACGTAGAGCGTCTTGTCCACCACGGCCTGGAGCTGGCTGACCGTGCGCACCGAGAAGCGGCCGACGCACAGGTCGGGGTACCAGTCGTCCCCCGTACCCATACAGGCATAGGGCAGGTCGGTCGTGGCAGCCTTGCTGCCGCCGCCGACGAAGTGGGGAATCGTATTCGTGCCGGCGGAGCTGCCGTCGGTGTCGCCGACGAGCAGCGCATACTTCGGCCGCGGGGTCGCCGACCAGAGGGACTGGATGTACGCGCGGATCGCGGTATTGCTGGTGCCGGCGGGGACGGTGTAGACCACCACGTCGTAGCCTTGCGCCGTCTTTGCGTTGGCGAACTGCGTGAGCGGCGCGGAGCCCGCGTATTCGGTGGGCGTGACGATCAGGTAGCGCTCCTGGGCCAGGGCGCTGGTTGCCAGCGCGGCGGCCAGGACGGCGGCGCGCAACAGAGCGCCGCCGGGACCTCCCAGTGTCCACAGGGACATGTTTCCTTCTCCTACTAAAATCAGCAACAAATCCGGTTTTGTTGCCAACACCAGCGCGCACGCGCGGCCGATAACCGCCGGCGACCCGAATCGCGACCACCTCCCTCACCTCACGATAGCACAGTGGCCCGGCCGGACGCAACCGAAACCTGAGCGCCGCGCCGGCGATACCGGAGCCGGGGAGCTATTACAGGACGTGCGCCCCGTTGCGCCGCTCGCGGCGGGCCAGTAGAATGCCCGGCGCCCGAGACTCCGCTCGGCCACTCGACCGGCGAACCCCGATGAAGCGCAGCCTGGAATCCGCTGATCCGCCTGCAAATCCCGACTCGCTCGCCGCCTGGCAGGGCTGGCGCGGCAGCCGCTTTCCGCAGCTGATGAAGCGGCGCGTGGAGGAGATCCTGCTCGTCTCCAGCGCGTACGACGCGTTCAGCTTCGAGGAAGACGGACTCCTGAGCGAAGTGATCTACACCGACTATTCGGACCTGGGCCTGACCCATGCCCCGTCCGTCACGCGCGTCGCGACCGGCGAGGCCGCGCTGGCCGCGCTGCGCGAACGCAAGTACGACCTCGTGATCACGATGCTCCAGGTCGGCGACATGGACGTGTTCCGGTTCAGCGCCGCGGCCCGCCAGATCACGCCGGCCACCCCCCTCGTCCTGCTGACGTCCAGCAGTTGGGAGCTGGCGCGCGTCACGCAACAGCGCGGCAATCTGAATGTCGACGCGGTGTACGTCTGGCACGGCGACACCAAGCTCTTCGTCGCCATGATCAAGGCGCTCGAGGACCGCTGGAACGCGGAGCATGACACGCGGGTCGGCCGCGTCGGGACGATCATCCTCGTCGAGGACTCCGTCCGCTTCCGCTCGTCGCTGCTGCCGATCATGTACACCGAGCTGGTCAAGCAGACGCGCGCCGTCGGCGCAGACGGGATCAACCGCATGCACCGCCTGATGCGGATGCGCGCCCGCCCGAAGATCCTGGTGGCCGAGACGTTCGACGAGGGCCTGGCGCTCTACGAGCGGTTTCAGCGCTACCTGTTCGGCGTCATCTCGGACGTGAGCTTTCCGCGCGGCGGACAGATGGACCCACGCGCGGGCATCGAGTTCATCCGGCGCGTGAAGTCAGACCATCCCGACACGCCGGCGCTGCTCCAGTCTTCGGACACGGCCAACCGCGCCCTCGCCGAGGCAATCGGCGCCCAGTTCCTCCACAAGCGCTCTCCTACGCTGCTCGAGGACGTCCGCCGGTTCATGCTGGAGAACTTCGGTTTCGGCGACTTCATCTTCCGGCTGCCCGACGGGCGCGAGATTGCGCGGGCGGCGGACCTGCGGACGCTGACGCGCGTGCTGGCCGAAGTGCCGGCCGAATCCGTTGAGTTTCATTCCCGGCGCAATCACTTCTCCAACTGGCTGCGGGCGCGGACGGAGTTCGAGCTGGCGCGCCGCCTGCGGCCGAAGCGCGTGTCCGACTTCCGGGACGTGGAGGCGATTCGCCAGTTCCTGATTCGCGAATGCACCGAGGCCCTGCGGCTGAACCGGCGCGGGATGGTCGAGGATTTTTCCGGCGACCGGTTCGATTCCGGGTGTCGCTTCGCGCGCATCGGCGGCGGTTCGCTGGGCGGCAAGGCGCGCGGCCTGGCCTTCGTGGACACGCTGCTGGCCGGCACCGACCTGCGGCGCGAATTCCCGGACGTCGCGATCCAGGTGCCCCGCTCCGTCGTGATCGGCACTGACGTGTTCGACGAGTTCCTCGACACGAACGGGCTGCGGCTCGCCGCGCTCCAGAGCACTGATGACGAGGACCTGCGGCGCTCGTTCCTGGCGGCCGCGCTGCCTGAACGCGTCGTCGACGATCTGCGTCACGTCGTGCAGACCGTGCACAGCCCGCTCGCGGTCCGCTCGTCCAGCCTGCTCGAGGATTCCCAGCATCATCCGTTCGCCGGCATCTACGACACGCGGATGATCCCCAATAACAGCCCCAACGACGAACTGCGGCTACGGCAGTTGTGCCAGGCGATTCAGCTCGTCTACGCGAGCACCTACTGCGCGGCGGCGCGGAGCTACCTCCGCCTGACGCCGCACCGCATCGAAGAGGACAAGATGGCGATCATGCTTCAGCCGGTGGTCGGCTCGCGGCATGGCGCCCATTTTTATCCCGGTTTTGCCGGGGTGGCGCGCTCCTACAACTACTATCCCTTCGGCCACATGCGTCCCGAGGACGGCGTGGCCCTCGTCGCGCTGGGCCTGGGCAAGACCGTGGTGGAGGGCGAAGCGGCGCTGCGCTTCTCCCCGGCGCATCCACAGGTGATCCCGCAGCTCGCGCTGGGCGAGAAGTACCTCAACCAGTCGCAGCGGGCGTTTTACGCCATCGATCTGCTGCACCCGGAGGGCGCGGCGCTGGTGGAACGCGAAGCCGGCGTCGTGCGGCTGGACCTGGAAACCGCGGAAGCGCATGGAACGCTCGCGCCGCTTGCATCGGTCTGGTCGCGCGAGAACCAGGCGTTCTACGACGGTCTGTACCGGCCGGGCATGCGAGCCGTGACTTTCGCACACATCCTGAAATCCGAGCTCTTCCCCCTGGCGGCGATCCTGCGGCGCCTGCTGTGGATGGGCCAGGCTGGAATGAACCGGCCCGTCGAGATCGAATTCGCGGTCGATCTGGACAGCACGCCGCAGAACTTCGCGGTGCTGCAACTGCGTCCCTGCATGGGCGTCGGCGGCACCGGGGAGGCGATCGAGCTGGGCAGTTGCCCGCAGGGCGAGGTGCTCTGCCGCGCTCCGCGCGCGATCGGCAACGGCTTGTTCGATTACGTGCACGACGTGGTGTACGTGCGGCCGGAGCGCTTCGACTCCGCGCATACGCGGTCAATCGCCGCCGAGATCGCCGCGCTCAACGTCCAGTTGCTCGCCGCCAACCGGCCGTACCTGCTGATCGGACCGGGGCGCTGGGGCTCGTCCACGCCGGCCCTGGGCATCCCGGTATCGTGGGGGGACATCTCCGCCGCCCGCATCATTGCGGAAACGACGCTGCCGAACTACAGCGTCGAACTGTCGCAGGGCAGCCACTTCTTCCACAACCTGGTCTCGTTCGGGATCCCCTACTTGAGCATCGACCCACCGGCCACCCACGGCTTCATCGACTGGGCCTGGCTGGATGCACAGCCCGCCGAGCAGCAGACCGACCATTTGCGCCACATCCGGCTGGTGCAGCCGCTCGAAGTCCGGGTGGACGGTCGTGCATCGGCGGCGGTCATTCTCAAGCACGCGCGCCGCGTGTCGGCCGAGTAGCGTCCCGGGTATCCCCCGTCGGCTCAGCCGCGCGTCGCGTGCGCCGCCTCGCGTATGAGATTCCAGGCCTGCTCGATGTGCCGTCGCCGCGTGCGCAGGTTTCCGATCGCCACGCGCATGACGTACCGGCCGCGCAACTGGGTGTGCGAGACGAGCACCGGCCCCGCCGCATTGACCTGCTGCAAGACACGCTGGTTGAACTCGTCCTGCTGCGCGGGCGTTCCCGGCGGCACGGCGCGGAAGCAGACGGTGCTGAACGGCACGGGCGCCACGAGCTCGAACGCCGGGTCTGCCGCGACCCAGCGGGCAAACTCGCGTGCCAGCGCGCAGTGGTAGCGGATCCGGCGCCGCAGCCCCTCCGCACCGAAGGCGCGGATGACCATCCACATCTTGAGTGCCCGGAAGCGTCGCCCGAGCTGCACGCCGTAGTCCATGAGGTTGGTGACACCCGTTTCCGTCGTGGACAGGTAGTGCGGGACGATGGAGAAAGCCTCGCGGAACAGATCCGGATCGCGGACGAACAGGAGGGAGCAATCGACCGGCACGAAGAGCCACTTGTGCGGATTCGTGACGAACGAGTCGGCCAGCTCCAAGCCTGGAATAGCAGCCCGCAATTCGGGGCAGATCGCCGCCATGCCGGCGTACGCGCCGTCCACGTGGAGCCAAAGGTTCTCGCGCCGACAGATTTCCGCGATCTCCGGAACGGGATCGATACTGGTGGTGGATGTGGTCCCCACCGTGGCGACGACCGCCAGCGGACGGCAGCCCGCCGCGCGATCGGCGCGGATCCGCTCCGCCAGTGCCGCGACGTCCATGCGGAAGGCCTGGTCCACCGGCACTTTGCGCAAATTGTCCAGCCCGATTCCCAATACGACTGCAGCCTTGTCAATCGATGAGTGCGCCTGCTCGCTGGCGTACACGGTCAATACCGGCAGGTCGGAGCGCCCGGCCATCCCGCGATGCCGAATGTCGTACTCGCGTGCCCGTTGCCGGGCGGCAGCCAGGCCCAGCATCGAACTCATCGAGGCGGTGTCGTTGATGTGGCCTTTGAACGTCGCCGGCAACCCCAGCAGTTGCCGCACCCAGTCGCACGTGTGCTCTTCCAGCTCGGTCGGCGCCGGGCCGGTCCGCCAGAGCATGGCGTTCACGTTCAGGGCGGCCGCGAGCGACTCACCGAGGACCCCTGGCCCGGAACCGGTTACGGCGAAATACGCCATGAATCCGGGGTGGTTCCAGTGCGTCGTATTCGGCTCGATCAGCTCCCGGTAGTCTTTAAGGATATTGTCCAGCGCTTCCGGCTGCTCGGGCGGCGACGGGGGCAGGACGCGGCGCACGGCGCCAGGCCGGATCGGGGGGAGCACCGGGTAGCGCTCCACGCCTTCCAGGTAGTCCGCCATCATGTCCGCGACGCGATGCATCGCGGCGCGGAACTCCGCGGCGGGCATGTCTCCCGGCGCTGCATCGTCCGACGGCAGCGGATCCCGCCGCGCCGGGGGCAGAAGGCTCTCTTCCCCCGCAACCGATTGAGGCCCATTACTCATAAATCACTGCCAGTGACGAACTTCTAGCCGTTAGTCGCGACGATACCGCCGCAGGGTCCGGCGGATTCGCGCCGCGGGATTATCCGCTGCCCGCGGGGGATCGTCCAGACCCACGCCCCCGCCCGCCCGCGCGGATAAAGTCCTACCAGCAACACCTCGATGAATCCTAAACGGCGGACCGCGCGGCTGCCCTGAGCATTGCGCGGACCGGCGCCTCGACTCTGAGCGGGACTCTGCCAGGAGCAGGGCTGTAATGTTGTCTTTGCCCGAGCAGACCAACGAGCCCGTCGGCACGCCGCCGGGGGATGCAGAGCACGCGCTTCTGTCGGGTGTCGCCAGCGCCGCGGCCCAGGCGCAGGACGTCGCACGGCAGCTCGTGGCGCTCGAAGCCGAGCTGAAGAAACAATTCGACGAGCTGCGCACGGCCGAAGCGGCGCTCGCGGCGCGCTGCCACGAGCTGGAAGAGCGGGCGTCCGGCCTGGACGCGAAAGTGAGCCAGGTCGAGGAGAGGAACGCCGAACTGCTCAAGCGGACAGCGGAAGTCGAGCAGCGCGCAGAGGCGGCCGAGGCACGCGAAAAGGAGCTGCTCGCCCGCGCGAGCGAGTTGGACCGGCGCGCCGCGGAGCTGCGCGCCCGCGAAGCGTCCATCCATCAGTTGCAGGCAGCCCTGGCGAACATTTCCGAGGCGCTGACGGCGACGTCCGCGGAGCCTGGCGCGCCGGCGCCGAAACCGCCCGCACCTGAGGCCGCGACCGCTGCCGCGCACCCAGCGATGCCCAGCAAGCCACGGGTGGACGAGCCGCGCACGCCGGAGACGCGCCCCGCCGTTGAGTGCGACGCGGCAGCGAGTCCTGCATCCGGCGGCGAAGTGATCGACGAGGCTGCGCTCGAACCCGAGGTCAGGAACAAGCTGCACGTCATGCGGCGCATGACCGGGGGTCGTGTTCCCGACACCGAACTGCTGGCGCGCGTCATGCAGGACCAGGCGGCCGAGAAGGCGGCGCCTGGCGAGCCGAGTCGCCCGAAGAAGCGCTGGTGGGGTTGAGGGGACGGCACACGCCTGACCGAATTCCTTGGTCTCCCCATCCACGCGAGTGTAGGATGCACGTACAGATCGGCAGCGCGCGACCCACATCGACCTGGCCGGCGCGGATCGGGAGGAGCGAACATGAGGTCACCCGCACGCCTCCCCGGGTCCACTGTGCTCGTGGCCTCCGTGCCTTGGGCGCTCGCGTCCGTGAGATGGCGCCGCTGTGCGGGACACTGCCCGTCAGTTTGCTTCCCATGCTGGCTCCCATCGCAGTGTCAACATTAATCCGCAGCCCCAAGGAATCGCCACAGCCGCACGCGGACCGTGCACCGCCTGCTCCGGCGACTCACCTAACTGAGCGACACCGTGCAATTTTTGAACACCCCATCCGCAGTGCAGAGGCAGGTTCCTGGGGCAGAGCGGCACACCGGCCCCTCCCTAAAGTACTTCAGGATCGACGCCTGGCTCCCAGGGCCAGCAAGCCGCCGGTCAGGATGGCGACCAGGGCCGCGTAGAGCATGCCGAGCAGGAATCGCTGGTCGAAGGCGCGCGCGGCGTTTGGCAGCCGGAGGCGCTCTTCCACGACGAGTTCCAC
>CAZVRR010000059.1:0-16911 GCA_964629745.1 uncultured Planctomycetales bacterium
CGCCCGAATCGTTCGATGAGCGGCTCGTCGAGCTGCTGCCGCGCCTGGGCGCGGCCGACGTGGCCGAGCAACAGGCGGCGCGCGATGAGCTCGATATGCTCTGTACGCAAGCCGGCGCGCCCGGATCCGAAGAACAGCGCGCCACCTTGTGCCGGGCGCTCGTGACGCATCTTGGCCCACGCGACCTGCGACCCGCCCGCGTCTGCGTGCTGCGTCAGCTCGAGCGCATCGGCGGCGCGGAGAGTGTCGGCGAGCTGGCGGCGGTGCTGGGGGAATCGGACGAGGAAATGCGCGACCTGGCGCGCCGGGCCCTGCAGGTCAACCCGGCCCCCGCGGCACTCGAGGCGTTGCGCGCCGCATTCGATTCCGCCGGGGAACCTGCCTGGCGCGCGGCGTTGATCAATTCGCTCGCGGCGCGACGCGACCAGGGTTCGCTGGAACGCTTCGTGCGCGCTACGCAGGATTCCAGCGGCCCGGTGGCGTTCGCGGCCATCGCCGCGCTCGGCGAGCTCGGGACCAGGGCAGCGACCGAAACCCTCTGGAGCATCTGGCGCGGCGACAACAGGACGTACTACACCGCGGCAACCGCAGCGCTGCTGCGCGCGGGCGAGCAGATGCTCTCAACTGACCGCGAGGCCGCGGCCCACGTATTTAAGACGTTGTTCAGCGACGCGAGGTCGGATGAGCTCCGCCTGGCAGCGGTGCGCGGCCTGACCGTCACAAGCCCGCAGGAGTGCACGCGCTGGGTGACCGCCTGCGTGCGCGGCCGGGTGCAGGGCCGGTACCGCATGGAAGCCGTACGCCTGATGGCGCGCATGCCCGACGAGGACGTGACCTTGCGCATGGTCATGGAGCTGGGAAACCTTCCGCCGGAACTGCAGGTCACGATGCTCGACGCGCTGGCCGAAAGGGGAGACCCGCGGGCACGCCTCGCGGTGATCGAACGGCTGAGCGAAAGCACCGATGAACCGGTCCGCGTGGCGGCACTCGAGGCATTGGGTGTGCTCGGGGATGCCACCGACATCCAGTCGTTGCTGGGGCCGGCCGCCGGCGTAGACGGTCCGGAGCGCGCTGCGGCGCGCGCGGCGCTGGCGAACCTGCGCGGGCTGGACGTGGACCCGCAACTGTTGGCCACGCTGGAGCCCACGACCCGACCCGAAGCCCGGGCGGAGGTCGTGCGGGCGCTCGCGGCCCGTCACTGCACGGAGGCATTGCCAAAGCTGGTGGAACTGCTGCGCGACGAGAACGCGATCGTACGCGGCGCCAGCTTCGCCGGGCTTGGCGCGCTCGGCTCGTTCGAGCACGCCGTGCCGGTGCTGGCGGCCCTGGTGCGCGAGGCCGATCCGGACGCGCGCCAGGCCGGCGAGGATGCGGCGGTCCAGACCAGCCAGCGTGAGCCGGACGTGCAGAAACGCGTGCTGCCCGCGCTGCAATGGCTGGCCGGCACGCAAGCAGCCCCGCGGGCGTCGATCGTGCGCGTGCTGGGCCGGCTGCAAGGGCCGGCGGCCCGCGACGCGGTGTGTGCGGCCCTGCAGGATGACGAGGAGGAAGTCGTCGATGCCGCGGTCCGCGCGCTGGCGGCCTGGGAAGATCTGAGCGTGCTCGACCAACTGCTGGAGCTGGCGCGCACCCGCGAGCTGACCCATCACGTGCTGGCGCTGCGTGGCTACGTGCGGCTTGTGCGGCTGCCGAGCGAGCGGCCGGCGGCGGAGACGCTTGCCCTGCTGGAGCAGGCTTTCAACCTGGCGCGGCAGGTCGACGAACGCAAGCTGGTCCTCAGCGCGCTGGCGGATGTGAAGGACCTGCGCGCGCTCGAGACTGTGCAGGAACGGCTGGCCGATGCGGACCTGCGCCTCGAAGCGGCGGCGGCGCTGGCGACAATCGCCCGGCACCTGGCCGCGCGCTATCCGGATGAAGTGCGCGCGTCCCTGAACGGATTCCTGGAGAGCCCGGCCGATGAGGCGACCGCCCAGCGTGCCCGCGACGTGCTCGCCCTGATGGACACGCACGCCAGCGACCTGGGCAAGTGGGTCTGCGCCGGTCCTTTCCAGCAGGAGGGGCAGAAGTACGAGGCCATTTTCGAAATGCCGTTCGCGCCGGAAACGGGCGCCGACGGCGTGACATGGACGCCGCTGACCGCAACGAGCGCCGATGACCCCTGGCGTTTTGACCTGACGCAGGTCGCCCGGTGCAGTCATTGCTGCGTGTACGTGCGGACGAACGTGTGGGCCGACGCGGCCGGGCCGGCGAAACTGGAAGTAGCCAGCGACGACGGCACGAAGGTGTGGGTGAATGGTGAACTGGTCCACCAGGTGGCGAAAGTGCGCTCGATGTCGGACACGCCCGATCGCGTCGAGGTCACCCTGCGGCCGGGCTGGAACACGCTGCTGTTGAAAGTCGCACAGCAGGGCGGCGGCTGGGGGTTCTTCTGCGGCGTGCGAGATGCGACCGGTGCGCCGATTCCGGGTCTGCGCTGCGAGCCGCAGGCGGTCACCCCGCCCTCCGGCGCCTCCGCCGCGGTGCGGTAAACCGAACGTGAGGACATCCACTCCAGGCCGTCCCCGACGGGACGGCGTGAACGAGCTGGTAAGAAAGGACCCAAGGGCGGCACGACGCGGTCCCAGCACTGCGTGCTGGGCTACCGTCAATGTGTCCCTGCGGGACACTCGATGCGCAATGCACCAATGGATCCCTGCGGGACACACGCGAGTCCGTGCGCGTCGCCTTTAGACAACCGGCCGGCTCCGCCGTGCGGATACTCCGCGCCGCCCCCCTACAATCGTCCGGTGCAACAGCGTATTGGCCCCGGTGTGCGCACAGCGGCGGGCCGCGGCACAACTGCTGGCGACCAGGTGAACCATGGCGCGAGCCGCGCCCAGGAAATTTCCGATCGTGGTCATCGGCGCTTCCGCCGGAGGCGTTGACCCGCTCATGCAGATCGCCCGCAGCCTGCGGTCCGACATGTCCGCCGCGATCTTCGTCGTGGTCCACACCGGCGCGACGTCGTCCGGCGTGCTGCCGGACCTGCTGGACGGAGCCAGCCGGGTCTCGGCCAGCCGGGCCCGGCACAACGCTGAGATCGAGCCCGGCCGCATCTACGTCGCGCCGCCCGATTACCACCTGACCCTGGCCGACGGGGGGACCCGGCTCAACCACGGCCCGCGCGAAAACGGGTTCCGCCCGGCCGTCGATCCGCTCTTCCGCAGCGCCGCCTCCGCGTTCGGACCGCGCGTCGTCGGGATCGTCCTCTCCGGCGGTATGAACGACGGGACGCACGGGCTGCTCGCGATCAAGCGGGCCGGCGGCATCGCAGTGGCCCAGGAACCCGCCGAAGCGCTCAACCCCAGCATGCCGCTGAGCGCGGTCCGCCACGCGGACCCGGACTATGTACTGACCGCCGGCGAGATCGGCGCGCTGATCAACCAGCTCGATCACAAAATGGCCCGGCCGCGCCCGACGCGCGAAGGCCGGAAGCCGCGCGCGCAAGCCCGCGGAAAGGAAACGCCCGCCAGTCCGGGAACCGTGCCCGCCGGAACGCCGACGACGCTCACGTGCCCCGAGTGCGGAGGCACACTCTGGGAGCAGCGAAACGGCGAGTTGGCGCGCTACGAGTGTCGCGTCGGGCATGCGTTCACGGACACGGCACTGACGGGCTCGCAGGCTCGTCGGCTTGAGGCTGCGCTATGGACGGCGGTGCGCGTGCTGGAAGAAAGCGCCGCCTACCTGCGGCGGCTGGGCGACCGGGCGCGACGCGGGCGGCTCGAGGCGATCGCCGAGCGGTACGAGGCGCGGGCCCTGAACTCCGAGCAGCAGGCAGAGCTGCTTCTGGACATCCTCGCGCGGCCGAGGGCGCAAGTCGATTCCGGCGAGCCCCCCGCTCCCGCGACGCCGCCCGCACCGCAGTCACGCGCCGTGCCGGGCCCCTCCCCCACGACGGTGGCCCGGCAAAGCTCACGCGTTGCAGAAAGCAGTAAGCACAATCGGCACACGCGGCGCAGGGCTGAGCGAGGGAAATAACTTTACCGTAAGATGCTGCGCAAGTGCGGAGCCACAAGCGCAGCGGTATACTGACTTTTCAATTGCTTGCGCGCTGCGCCGCTCAGCGGAACCACGGGCTCCGCGCGGCCAGCAGGATGCCGCGACATGGCCAGACAGAAGCACTCGGCAGCCCGGAAGCCCTCGCGAAAACGGCCCCCCCCCGCCAAGCCGACCCGCAAAGCGCGCACGTCCGCGTCCAGCGATGGCGCGGCTCGCGAACCTGCACGCGCGCGCGGCCCGGAGATGTCCGAGTCCCCGGCGCCGCAGCCGGCCGCACCCGATGCGGAGCAGGTGCTGATCGTCGGCATCGGCGCCTCCGCCGGCGGGCTCGAGGCTTTCAGCGAGCTGCTGGCCGGTCTGCCGGAAAATCCGGGGGTCGCGATCGTCTTCGTCGCTCATCTCTCGCCCAGCCACGAGAGTGCGCTGCCCGAACTGCTCGGCGCACGCTCACGACTTCCCGTGGTGCAGGCGGGCCCGGGGGCGAAGGTACAACCGAACCACGTGTACGTCATTCCGCCGAACGCGGAGATCCGGATCGTCGACGGCCGGCTCGAGTTGGCCCCGCGCCCGAGCGATCGCTCGCAGTACACGCCGATCGACCAGTTCTTCCGCTCGCTGGCGAAGGATGCCGGCAGTGCGGCGATCGCGGTGATCCTGTCCGGCACGTCTTCCGACGGTGCGGGCGGGCTGCGCGACGTAAAAGGGGCCGGCGGACTGGTGTTCGCCCAGACGCCGGAGGAAGCGAAGTACGACGGAATGCCGCGGGCGGCGATCGCGACCGGGCTGGTGGACAAGGTCCTGCCGGCGCGGGCGCTCGCGCAGGAGCTGGTCGAGATTGCGCATCATCCCCGGGCTCGCGCGCTGCAGCCGCGCCGTGCCGGCGACGACCAGGAGATCGGTGACGGCGAGCTGGCCCGGGTCTTTGCCCTGCTGCGCAAGCACACCGGCGTGGACTTCGCGCTCTACAAGCCGCCGACGATCAAGCGCCGGCTCCAGCGCCGCATGCTCCTGCAGCGCGTGGAGAGCCTCGAGCAATACATCCACTACCTGGAACGCAACGCGAACGAGGTCCACGCCCTCTACCAGGACATCCTCATCCACGTCACAGGCTTCTTCCGCGAGCCCGAGTCGTTCACGGCCCTGACCGACGTCGTATTTCCCAAGATCGTGGAGAACCGCCGCGGCGAGAGCCCGATCCGCATCTGGGTCCCCGGCTGCGCCACGGGTGAGGAGGCCTATTCCGTCGCGATCACGCTGCTCGAGTTCCTGGGCGACCGCGCGAATTCCGTGCCGATCCAGATTTTCGCGACGGACGTGAGCGAGCAGACGGTCGAGCAGGCCCGCACCGGGATCTACCCGCCGAGCATCGAAGGCGACGTATCCGCAGCGCGGCTGCGGCGCTTCTTCACGAAGCTCGACGGCTCGTACCGCATCAACAAGCTGGTGCGCGACCTGTGCATCTTCGCACGCCAGGACCTCACGCGCGACCCGCCCTTCTCGCGGGTCGACCTGATCGTCTGCCGCAACGTGCTGATCTATCTCGGCCCGTCGTTGCAGAAGAAGCTGATGAACGTCTTCCACTACGCGCTGCGGCCGCTGGGATTCCTGATGCTCGCCAGCGCTGAGTCGATCGGGACGAGCACCGACCTGTTCATGCCGGTGGACAAGACGCACCGCATTTACCGGCGCAAGGCGATCGACATCGCGCCCGCCGTCACGTTCCCGCCGCAGTTCGCCGGCGAGGGAACCGGACGGCCGCACCCCAGGCAACCCACGCGCGATGCGGGCTCGGTGCAGAAGGAAGCCAACCGCGTCATCCTGCAGCGCTTCACCCCGCCCGGCGTACTGGTGGACGGCGACCTGCAGATCGTCGAGTTTCGTGGCCAGACGGGACCCTACCTGGAACCGGCGCCGGGCGACGCCAGCCTGAGCCTGCTGAAGATGGCGCGCGAGGGGCTGCTCTTCGGCCTCCGCTCGGCCGTGAACGCGGCCCGGAAGTCGGGCCGGCCCGTGCGCCGGGAGGGGCAGCAGGTCCGCAGCGACGGCGACACGCGGACGGTGGACGTGGAGGTCGTGCCGCTGCCGGACGGTGCCGAGGGCTACTACTTCCTCGTGCTGTTCCAGGAGCGCCCCGGCCCGGCGCTGGCGGCGGAGCAGCGCAAGTCCGTGTCCCGCAAGCGCGGCAAGGCTGCGCCGGAGTCTGGCACGATCCGGCGCTTGCGCGAGGAGCTGGCCGCCAGCCGCGAGTATCTCCAGTCGATTATCCAGGACCTGGAGGCGGCCAATGAGGAACTCCAGTCGGCCAACGAGGAAATCCTCTCCAGCAACGAGGAGCTGCAGAGCACCAACGAGGAACTCGACACGGCCAAGGAGGAGCTGCAGAGCACGAACGAGGAGCTGAACACCGTCAACGAGGAGCTGCACTCGCGCAACGAGGAACTGAGCCGCGTGAACAGCGACCTGGTGAACCTGGTCGCGAGCGTGCAGATCCCGATCGTGATGGTCACGGGCGACCTGCGCATCCGACGCTTCACGCCCTCGGCAGAGCGCCTGTTGAACCTGATTCCCGCGGACGTCGGCCGCCCGATCGGGCAGGTGAAGCCGAATTTCGATTCGACGGATATGGAACAGCTCATCAGCGAGGTGGTCGAGAACGTCGTGACGCGCGAGCGCGTCGTGACGGACCGCGACGGCAACGTCTACCTGCTGCGCATCCGGCCCTACAAGAACGTGGAGAACCGGATCGACGGCGCGGTGCTCGCACTCTTCGACGTGTCCAGCGCGCGGCGCGGCGAGGCGGAACTCAAGGCGGCCCAGGAGCTGGCGCAGGCCATGATCGAGACCGCACGCGACCCGCTGCTGGTGCTGGACCGCGAGCTGCGCATCCAGGGGGCCAACCGCAGCTTCGTGGAACTCACCGGCGATCGCGGTGACCTGCGGAACAAACCGCTCACCGAGCTCGGACCCGAATGGGGAAGCGCGGAACTGCTGCGGATATTATCCGACGTGCTGTCTCGGCCAAACGCCACGGAGGGCTTTCTGGTGCGGCGGGCCGACGGGCCCGCGCTGCGCCTGAAGGTGCACAGCGTGCGCGGTTTGGATGAGCAACCGTTCCTGATTCTGCTCTGGGCCGAGCGGCAGGAGTAATATCAGGTCGAGGATTCGCCGTGACGACGCCACGGCGCTTGAACCGGATTTCGAACGATGCACCCGCTCACGGAGTTGCACGGGTGTCGCAGCGGCGCTCACAACGCGGCGATGACCATCTGGATCGCGAGGTTGCGCAACTCCGCGCGCAACTGCGTGATGCGCGCGCGGTCCTCGGGGGCGAACTGGAGACTTTCCGCGCGGAACTCGAAAGCGCGAACCAGGAATTGCGCCAGGCGAATGAACAGCTCGAGCGTTCGCGCGACCGGTACATTGAACTGTATGACTACGCTCCCGTCGCTTACCTCACGCTGGACCGCTCCGGCCTCATCACGGAACTGAACTTTCCGGCGGCCACCCTGCTCGGCGCGGTGCGCGGGCAGGTGGTCGGCCGGCCGCTGATCGGCTTCGTGGCCCGCGAATCGCGCGCTGTACTTCTCGAACACGTTCGACGCTGCCGCAGCGAGGCGGGCGTGATCGTTTCGGAGCTCCTGCTGCGACGGAAGGGCAGCCCCGCGCTGCCGATCGAACTGTCGAGCCGCGGAGCCGACGCCGCCTCTACGGCCACGCGGTTTCATACCATCATGCTCGATCTGACGGAACGCCGGCGGATCGCCGAGGTGCTGCGACGATCGGAGCGCCTCGCCGGCCTGGGAACGCTCACCGCCGGCATTGCCCACGAGATCAAGAACCCGCTGCATACGATCCTGCTCACGGCCCAACTCCTGCGGCGGAACGCCGGGGCAGCGCTGGTTCCGGATCAGGTGCACGCCATCGAGGACATCGTCCAGGAGGTGCATCGCTGCGACCGCATCATCCGGAACATGCTGCTATTCGCGCGTGATGAGCCGACCGAGAAGTGGCCCGCGGACGCGAACGTGCTTGTCCGGCGCGTGAAAACCATGGCGAGCACCTGCGAGCTGAAATGCGAGTTGACAATACAGCTCGCGCCGGAAGCCTTGTGGGTCCGGGCGAACCCGACAGAGCTCGAGCGGGTGTTGTTGAACCTCATCACGAACGCCGCGCATGCCGCGGGCTCGGGCGGCAAGATTGAGCTGGCCACGCGCGGGCGCGACGGGGAAGCTTACATCACTGTAAGTGACAATGGCGCGGGGATTCCGCCCGAGCACCTGCCGCACGTATTCGAGCCCTTCTTCACGACGCGCAGGGGGCAGGGCGGGACGGGACTGGGCCTGAGCATGGTACACGGAATCGTGACGGAGCACGCGGGGACCATCCACGTCGAAAGCAATCCGGGACACGGTACGCGCTTCGTCATACGGATTCCCCTGATCCAGACCGCGAACGAAAACCAGCGCGGCGTGTAGAATGCACAAGCGGTGCCGCGTCGTTGGCCGAGGCGGATACGTCAGGAGCCGTGGGTCGCCCGCGGCGCGCGACGGCTGAGGAGATTGTGGCCAGCATCCTGATCATCGAGGACGAGCCAGGTCCGCGGACCCTGATGTCATTCGTGCTGCGGGACGCGGGGCACAATGTGCGCGCCGCGGCCAGCGCGACGGAGGCGCTGGACCAACTGGAGAACTTCACGCCGGACCTGCTGCTGAGTGATTGGCTGCTCGATGGGGAAACGGGATACGACGTGACGTTGGCGGTGCGCCAGCGCGTGCCCGGCGTGCGGGCCCTGTTCATCACGGGCTTTCCCGCCGAATCGGTATACGAGCAGGCGCGGCGGGTCAGCCCCTGGCCGATCCTGGAGAAGCCGGTCGACATCGATGCGCTGGTCCGGACCGTGGACCAAGCGCTCGAATCACTGAATGTCCGCCCCAGGGGTGAGCCACGCTACTGCGACACAGTGGCCGGGCGTGCGATTGTGCCGCCCGACATGCGAGCGAAGCCCCGAGCTGGCCCGGGAGAACCCTCGATGACTGATCGCGGTGAAGCCGGTTCCCTCCCGCCCATCGTGCTCCATCTGCCGCACGCTCGCGTCGAGATTCCCGATGACATCCGCCCGAGCCTTCTGTTGGACGAAATTGAACTGCGCCGTGAGCTGATCCGCATGACGGACTGGTACACGGATGAACTGTTCTCCCTGCCCTCGCCAACGGCTACGCCTGTGATCTACGGCGTCAGCCGCCTCGTCCTTGACCCCGAACGTTTTCTCGACGACCGCCGGGAGAAGATGGCCGCAAAGGGCATGGGGGTCGTCTACACACGGACCTCCCAGGACACCCCGCTGCGTGACGGCTTGTCACCTGCGGAACGCCAGGCCCTCATCCAGCGCTTCTATGATCCCCACCACGCCGAGCTGAACCGGTGCGCCGGCGCAGCCCTGGACGCTCACGGCTGGTGCCTCGTGATCGACAGCCACAGTCTCCCGTCGCACCCGCTGCCGTTCGAACCGGACCAGAATCCGAAGCGTCCCGACATCTGCATCGGCACCGACGAGGTCCACACGCCGTGCTGGCTGCGCGATCTCGCCCATTGCATCTATAAGCAGGCCGGCTTTTCGGTCAAATTGAACCGGCCGTTTCCCGGCTCACTCACGCCGTCCGAGTATGAGCGGGATCGGCGCGTGCATTCGATCATGATCGAGCTCAACCGCGGACTCTACCTGGATGAGACCACGGGCGCACGCCTGCCGGAATTCTCCCAGTTTTGCACCCGCCATCGGCAAGTGCTCGCGCAACTGATCGCGGCCGTCCAGCGGCACAAGACTTCAGCGACACAGTGAGTCTGTGGCACCGCTTTCGAAGCGGTGCGGGCACCGGTGGAAACCGGTGCCACAGCCTGTCAAGGGACGGCTATGGCTTTCTGGCCCCCTCCGCTATTGGCTTCCATTCCTCCGGCGGCAGCCAGTAGGAAACACTGCCCGTCTTCGTGTCGACCCGGAACAGGAAGCGATCCCACGTGGAGAACGCATAGGCGCGTCGTGCCGGCGGCGACTTTTCCGGGATCGGGTAGATCCCCGCCGGCCGGCCGACGCCGACGTAATCGACGACCCATGCCTCGCCGGTCTGCTGATTCGCTCGCACGACCGTGCCGTCGTTGAAGACCACGAGCTGAAAGACGTCCTCGCCATCGGTCGCCGCCGCCGCCGGCTTGTCGCAGCCGACGAGTCCGGCACAGGAGCAGGCCAGGCCCACCACAAGGAAGACCATGCGTTCACAAGTCACGACCACACCTCTCTCACAGATATGCGTAAATCGCTCGGCGCCGCTCGTGCACTGTCGCGGCTTCGGCCGTCCCGGACGGACACCGTTCGGCACGTTGTTTTGCGCTGAACCAAGAACAGTGGACGCGGAAGCTGGTGCGCTCCCGTCGGCCCGGAAAGATCGGCTTGACCAACGGGGCGCAGGAAGGGCGCTTGCTGCGCGCATCCATTCCCGGTTCGCGCCCGTTGCATAGTTGACGGGAGTCGATCGGAATCGAATGGTTCCTTCACCCCGCTGGCGTATCAAAAACGCCGGTCTCGGCGTAATCTTCGGCAGAATTTTCGGCAAGGTCATCGCCGAACAACCGGCCGTCGCCCGTCCATCCTCAGCCCTCGGCGCCGACACGCTGCGCTGTCGCTAACATGCCCCCGTTTTGCCTCCGCGCCACTCTCAATGTGCCTGCTGTTCGACTTCGTCCACGAACGCGCGAACCGCGTCACATGGCACGGTGCGGACGCTGTATTCCCCGAGGATTGCTGCGACTCGGTTGCGGAGAGGCGTCATGTCGCCGTTGCCCGCGAACGCAGAAACGACGATCAGACGCCGCTCTGTACCGCTTGGCTCGGGGTATCGCTGCAACAGGTCGCCCTCCACGGCCAAGCGGATGGCAGCCAAGGTGGCTGGTCGTTCCTCTGCCGAGAAGTTCTGCGGCTTCACGAGATTCAGCCGGCCGTTGCGGTACGCGTAGGGCACGTTGATCGCCCGGCCCAGTACCGGCACCTCCACGCGCTGGTCAAACAGGATGCGTGCGCGTAGTCGCGGCGCCCGAAGTGCTTGATCCAGCTCGGGGATTTCGGGCTGGCGCGGCTCACGGCGGGCCGGGCCACCGACCAGCTCGTCGAATAGGTCGGCTAGTTCACGCTCCGGATCCACAACCCGGATCAACCGCGGCGGTGTGATAATGATCTCGTTGGCCCGTGTGTCAATGAAACGCTCAAGATCGTCAAGCGACCTGAACTGGTCGCGTTCCACCTGAAGCCGTTCTTCTATAGCTCTCTTGGCCGCGTCAAGCTGCTGTCGGTCAAAGCTGTCCGGCCCAAAGAACTGCCGCACCCGCGTGTTACGGCCGGCAGTCCGCGCCGAGATGAAGCGGCGCTCGGGGCAAAACAACAGCACACCGATATTCGCCGCCTCGGCCCGCGACGGGTCGGGGCAGAACTGGATCACACAGTAATACCCCTTGCTCGCGTTCATGGCCCTTCCTCCAACGACTCACCGCCTGGCCTGGGAAAATCAAACTCGCGTTGTGGAAAACAGAGAGGGCTCAGGCGATCTGTGATTGTATCGGCTAACCACCGCGCTCGGCCATAGACCAGCTCGGCCAACGCGTCCCGGGCGGCCGGCGGCACGTCCCATTCCCTGGGAATGAGGCTGATGATGCGTCGTGCCGCCGACTCCGACATTTGTCGCAGCCGAGCGGCGGTCGCGACCATGATTTCTTGCTTCACGAACGGCCGGAACTCGTCATACAGGCCAAAAACCCCCTCGTCCTGGACACGGCCGATCTGGCTGAGACGCTTCGTCAGCTCACCGCCAGCTGTGAACGCGTGGCTGAAATCCATCGCCACGAGCCGCAGCCGTTTCGGGGCGGCTCCCTCGCGCGTCAGCAAGACATTGTCGCGGTTCGGCTTTCGCACCGCGGCTGTTGGCGGGATGCGCGGATGACGGTCTGGGTTAAGCAGCCACGTGTCGAGCACGACAAGCCGGGCGATGTCGTCGGAGTTTTCGACAATCTTCAGCGTTGCGGCCTTCCCGCCCCACGGATGAGCGCGGATCGCTCGCGTTATGAACGCCGGTCCAGGCTTGGCCCTGCGCCGGCCCGGCAGCGAAAAGGTATCGGTGTCGTCCAGCGTAAGAATGTGCCAATCTAGTGTTGGCAGACCCAACCACCGCGCTAGCGACGTACCTACGAGCTCGCATGCTAAGGCGTGTTCGCCCTCGGGATTGCCGATCACCTTGATGTAGCCCGGTCCAGCGTCCGTGATTACGTAGGCTGTGGCCATGCTGCTCTTGATGAGCCGTCCGAAGCGCTTGAAGCGCGTGGGCTGCCAAGGCCGGGTCGGTTGCGGCGTAGTTCCTACCTGCTCGCCCAGCTCGTGTTCTTGGTTGCCACTCACGCGTGTGCACCGGCCCAGGGATCAATCGGAAGTTGGCCCGTGGAGTGCTTCGTGCCGTTTAGAGTAACGATGAGAAACGACGTGATTACCTGGACGGCGAAGTTTCTGGTCATGCACAATCGCCGGGAAAGTAACGGGAGTGGATGGGAATCGAACCCACCAAGGACTGCTGGTACAGCCCTTCAACGGCTTTGAAGGCCGCGGTGCCCACCAGGCGCACGGACACTCCCCCGGACAGGTGCCATCTTACGGGCGGGCAGCCGCCGCGGCCAGCAGGCTCGACACGCCGAGACTGCCGCCGGCGCGGCGCGGACGCCGCAACCCGGCGCCCCGCCGGCCTTACGCGTACCGCACCCAGCGCAGCAGCTCCCGCAGGCTCGGCGGCTTGCCGTACATGAGCACCCCGATCCGGAACACCTTGGCCGCCGCCCAGATCGTCGCGATCACCGCCGCCCACAACAGCACCTGCGTCGCCACGATCTGCCACAGCGCCGTGTCGGGGTTGGCACAGACGCGCAGGACCATCACGAACGGCGTGATCGGCGGCACAAAGCTCAGCACGACCGCAAACAGCGAGTCCGGGCTCTGCGACAGCGGCAGCCACAGCATCATCGGCAGCACCGTCACCAGCGTGATCGGCGAGGCCATGCTCTGGGCCTCCTTCAGCGTGTTGCACGCCGAGCCGATCGCCCCCAGCGCCGCGGCCAGCAGCAGGAAGCCCGGCAGGAAATACAGCCCCAGAAGCGTCAGGATCTGGGGCGAGACGATGTGCCCGAACCCGCGCGCCACGGCCGCGTAATACCCGACCCCGCCCCACAGCCCCAGCAGCGTGAGCCCGACCAGCACCGACCCGAGAATCTTGCCCGCCATGAGCTGCACGGGACTCACCGCCGACAGCAACACCTCGATCACGCGCGACGACTTCTCCTCCAGCAGGCTCGTCAGCAGCCCGTAACTGATCTGCAGCGTCCCCATGAACAGCAGGAACATGAACGCAAACGGCGTCAGCAGCCGGACGAACTCGTCATCCTGCCCCGCCGTCCCCGTGCGAACGTCGACCGACACCACCGCGACTTCCCGGCGCAGCTCGCGCACCCGCTCCTGCGGCAGGCCCGCCCGCTGAAAGCGCGCGTCCTGCACGGCGCGGTTGAGCATGCGCTGCAGGTCGCGGCCGGCGGCGAGCTGCTGGTCCTTCCGCGCCAGCTCGGCCGGCACGTTCGGGTCACCCTCCACGGTCGCCGCGGGAATCCGCAGATACGCGTAGAGCGCGCCGTCGCGCACGCGCTGGGCGAGTTCCTCCGGCGTGTGGTCGGCCGCCAGCGGCTCGAGGGCCAGCGGACGCTGCGGGTTCTCCGTGTTGTATTCCGCGATGTAGGGTTCCAGCCGCTCGAATACGGCGCCCGACTCGTCCAGCACGCCGATCGTCCGCAGCGGCTGCGCCTCGCGTTCGGTCATCTTCGCGATGCGTTCGGCGCCGAACGTGAGCAGGATGATCAGGCCCGGCACGATCACGACGCTCAGGAAGAACGCCTTGGTACGGACCGTGTCCAGGAACTCACGCAGCGCGATGATCAGGACCTTACGCATGCCGCACCTCCGGCGCCGGTGCGCCGCCGGCGGCGGCGGGCGGCGGCGCTTCGTCGGCGCCCACCAGCCGGACGAAGATCTGTTGCAGGCTGGGCCGTTGGAGTTCGAACCGCTGCAACCGCACGGCGCTGACGGCCTGGTGCAGCAGGGTCTCGACATTCGTGCCGTCCTGGAGTTCCAGGCGGGCCGAGCCGCTCGTGTAGCGGGCGTCGGCGACGCCGGGCAGCCGGGCGAGCGCGGCGAAGTCCCCGACGCCCTCCAGGACGACGATCCGCGCGTCGAAGGGGGCGCGGATCTCCGCGAGCGTACCCTCGACCAGCTTGCGCCCGCGATTGATCAGCACGATCTGGTCGCACAGCCGTTCGGCCTGTTCCATCTGGTGCGTCGAGAAGATGACGGTCTTGCCGTCAGTTCGCAGCTCGTGGATCAGGCCTTCGAGCAGCTCGACATTCAGCGGGTCGAGACCGGAGAACGGCTCATCAAGAATCACCAGCTCGGGGTCGTGCAGGAGCGTGCAGATGAACTGGAGCTTCTGCTGCATGCCCTTGGAGAGCGTTTCGACGCGGCTGCGGGCGCGGTCCAGCAGGTTCACCCGGGACAGCCCGGCCTCGATCCGCCGGCGCAGCTCCTGGCCCTGGAGCCCCTTCAGCCGCCCGAAGTAGCGCAGCGTGTCGTTCACGGTGAGCTTGCGGTACAGACCGCGCTCTTCGGGCAGGTAGCCGATGCGGTCCTTGATCTCCGTGGCGACCGGATGGCCGAGGATCTCGATGCGCCCGCTGTCGGGGTGCGTGATGCCCATGACCATCCGGATGGTCGTGGTCTTGCCCGCTCCGTTGGGCCCGAGAAACCCCAGCACCTGGCCCGCCGGCACGCGCAGGCTGAACGCATCCACCGCCCGGAAGCGGCCAAAACTTTTGCTGATCCGGTCGAGTACCAGCGCATCGGTCACGGCGACTCCTCCGCTCGCGGCGCGGGGCCGGATTATCGCCGAGCCGGCCGGCCGGCGGAATGCGCCCGCTTGTCAGATGTTGTGTCCGCCGACCCGCCGTCGGCCGCCGCAGCCGGCCTTCACACCTTGCGGTGGGCGGTGCGCGCCACCTCGGTTCCGTCCGGCAGCGCTTCGATGCGATATTCGCCGAAGATGTTCGGGGCTTCCTCGCGCAGCATCCGCAGGATCAGGATCGCGACCTTGCGGATCTCGACCTCGGCGTGCTCGTTGGCCCGCATCTCGATGAAGTGGCGCCAGGCGCGGGCGTTGCCGGTGACGAAGATCTTCGTCTCCGTCGCGTTGGGCAGCACGCTCCGCGCCGCCTGCCGCGCCAGCTTGCGGCGCATCGTTTTGGACGGCTCGTCCTCGAACTTCCGCAGCAGGCCTTCCACCAGCCGGCAGTACGCGGCGTGCGACTGCTGCACCGCGGCCAGCCAGACCGCGTGCAGTTCCGGGTCGGCGGCGATCGCGTCGGGTTCCACGTAGTCCGCCGTGCTCTCGTCCACGTAGCGCTGCGACAGTTGCGAGTAGCCGAAGCCGGCGCGGTGCCGCACCAGTTCGTGCGTCAGGGAGCGCGAAACGCCCGCGATGAGGAAGTTCCAGACCGCGTGCTCGAGGACCGAGCCGTGCTCCATCTCGATGATGTTCGCCAGGTACTCGGCGTTGGTCTTGCGGCCGGCCCCGAAGGACATGTAGCACACGCGCCCCGCCATCTCGCACAGCACTTCGCTGCCCACCTCGGTGTCCGTGCTCCACGTCAGGGCATGGGTGCGCAGGAAATTCTCGATCGCGGCGGCGTCGGTCTGCTGCCGGCCGACGAGGTAGACGCGGGGTTCGCGGATGATCTGCACAGGCCTCTCCTTCGTGGGCGCATTGTAGCGGCGTGCCGCCGGCGCGGGGGCCGGCGCTGCCACGTTCAGGGCGCGGGCGTGGCGGCCGCGATGGGCGTGCCGCATTCCGGACACCGATCGCTGGTGAGCTTGTAGAGGACGTAGCCGCAGTGGGCGCAGCGTTCCTCGGTGATCTCGATGTGAATGCCCAGCCCGCAACCCGCGCACGCCGCGGCGCCGGCGGGCAGCACCTGCGCGCGGCCGCAGCGCGGGCACTCGAGCTTCAGCTTCAGCACCGTCGTGATCGCCCGCTCGGGCGGAATCGCGCTGAGCCGGTGCAGGATGGGCACGCAGATCGCGGCGCAGAGAAACAGGATCAGGAGCACGCCCATCGTGCGCCAGAAGATCTCATCCTCGACCTCGCCCACGAAGCCGATCGTCCAGAACAGGGCCAGGAGACAGCCGGTGACATGCGCGGCGATGTTCACCCAGTCCCACCCCTTGCGCAGCCGCGCCAACGACAGCAGGCAAACCGTCGCGAGATACACGTCCCACGCGGTCCCGACCCCCATCGTTTTTTCGAACAGCACACCAGGGTGCCTAACCCAGATCTCGGCCAGGTAGGCCGGGAATGTCAGAGCGCCGACGACCAGGCCCGCGATGGCCACCGGCCGTCGCTTGCGCCGGTCCCAGGCCCATGCACAGGCCAGGGCCAGGATACTGAACAGGGCCAGGCTCGCCGCCGTGGCGAGTGTTCGCTCCTGGAGCGGCCCGAACCCGGTATCCAGCACCAGGGCGCTGATCCCCAGCAGGGCCGACAGGCCGAGTGAGCCGATCACGAGGAAGAGAAACGCGCGATGCAGGCGGGGCGGGTCCATGTGCCCAGCATATCGCCCCGCCCGGTCTTGCCCAAGCCGCGGCCGCGGCGGCGTGCCAGTGCAGGTAACAGTGCAGCGTACCAATGCAGGGCGTCAGTGCAGGGTGCCCGTGCAGGCAGGGTGCCCGTGCAGGCAGGGTGCCCGTGCAGGCAG
>CAZVRR010000060.1:0-16843 GCA_964629745.1 uncultured Planctomycetales bacterium
AAACAGAACCGGTGCCGCCGGCCAGGACCGACGGCACCGGTGTCGTTGTCTGATCCAGTTGATTCCTGGCTTTACCGCCGCCGGCCACCGCCCCCCATTCCACCGCGGCCGGCGGACATGGAAGGACGCCCGCCGCTGCGGCCCGACGACATCGACGGCCGTCCACCGCGCGAACCGCCACCGCCGCGCGGAGCCGAGAACGAAGATCGCCCGCTCGGAGCCGACCGGGGAGACATACGCGGCGCAGAAGACCGCCCGCTCGGGGCAGACCGCGAGTACGACGGCACGCCGGACGAGCGCGAGCGGCCCGAGCTCATTCGCGGAGACCGCGAGGAGCTGCGATCCTGCCCGCCGCCGCGTCGTGACGGACGGTCAAAGCTCGGCGATGACGAACGCGGCCGGCTATCGCGGGAGGGCGATGCGGCATCGCGCGAGCTGCGGCCGCTCGAGGAACGATCAGTCGGCGTACCCCGGCTGGCGCGCGGCGTTTCGCGCGTGCGCGTCTGGCGGTCGCCGGCGTCGGCGCCGCGCCGGGTCGTCCGACCGACGTCGCCCGAGCGCCGGGCGTCGGCTGACCCGCGGCTCGCCTCGCGGCTTCGGTCACGCCCCGCCTGCGTCCGGTCGCCGTCGCGGTAACGAACCGAACCGCTCCGGTCAACGTCGCTGCCGCGCTCTGCGAGCCGCCGTCCCGCATCGCCGCCGCGGCGGTCACGGATCACCGAATCTGCGCGCTGCGCGCCGTCGCTGCGGCCATATCGACCGCTGCGGTCATACCGGCCGCGATCGCCGTAGTGCTCCACGCGATTGCGCGAATACGGTCCGCCGCCGTCACGCCAGTAGCGCGAGGATCGGTCGTAGTGACCGACATGGTGGCCGTCGCCGTAGCGATGACCATAGTAGCGGCCATAATAGTGGTGCGGAATGTGCGAGTAATAGCACAGGTTACGGCCCCACCCCAGGTGGAAGTTCACGTACGCGCCGGGCCCGTGGTAGTAGTAGTACGCGCTCGGCCCGTAGTACACCGGGTACGCAGTGCAGATGACCGGCCACGTCCACGGATAGCTGTAGAAGTACGGGTAGCAGCGACTGTAGGTGACCCCCACATACACCGGGCTCTCGTAGACGTAGCCGGGGTCCACAACGACGTAATCGTCGTCGTCATAGTCGACGTCGATCTCCACCTCGTCGTCATCCACCTCGACTTCGATCTCGCCGCCGCGCGCAGCCACCCCGTCCACGTACGGTTCGACATACTGACCGGCGGGTCCGTACACATCCGTACCATCGTACGTCGTGGCTTCCGGCCGCGGGGGCGCGGGCGCCGGCGGTGCGGACGTGACCCAGTCGTCGCCGGTGCCGCCGGTCGTCGCCGGAGCCTGAGATTCCGCGCCACTCTCGGGCGGCGGCGCCTGCGTAATAGCCGAACCCGACCACAGGCGGGCATGTTCGGCCACCGCGTACGCCAAGCGTGCCTCGACGGGCTGATCATCCAGCGGCTGCAAGATCACGGGCATCAGCGCGTCGATGCTCGGCATGCGCCACATGCTGTCACGTTGCACCGGCGGCATCGCGGCCAGGAACCGCGCGCCCGGTTCCACCGCCGGGGGTCCGTTGCCGGAGAACACCTGTTCATCTACCCGCTCGGGGCCGAACTGCTGCCACCACCGGTTCATGGCGTCACGCAGCGCCGGCGGCACGTTCGCCGCTTCGGCGTACGCCCAGATCAGTTCGTTCGGCGGCGCAGCCAGGTAGTAGTCATGATTCAGCACTTCGACGTACGGAAAATCCTCGTACTGCTTGCGCTGGTCACGGACGAACTGCGCCACGAGGTCGCGGTACGCGCTCAGTGCCGCGGGGTCGCGCTCGAGTTGCTCCTGCCAACGACGGGCGCCTTCGAACATCCAGGCGGTGTACCGCCCGCGCAGGTCGCCGACGCGGGATTCCGTCTCCTGGGGCGACTCGGTGTACATCCGGCGCAGTGCCGCGATTTCTGCCGGGAAGGCCGCCGCAACACCCACCAGTTCGGGCACCGCCTGCAACTGCTGGAGCGCCGGCTTCAGGCGTTCGTCCACCGGCGGGTACAGCCCTTCGGGCTTCGCGAGCTTCTCGGGCTCCTCCGCCAACTGCCGCAGCAACAGCGGTTGATCCGCAATTTCCAGCAGCGCCCGCAACACGCTCGCCGGGTACGCCCGCACGCCCGCCGCAAGCCGGGCCGGCGAGATATCGGTCTTGTCAGGCGCCGCGGGCTCGGCGGTCCAGCCGGACTGCACCAACCCGCACAGGGCCACGGTGACCGCCGTCAGTCTCGTCAGGCGGCTCATTGATCTCTCCTGAGGTTTCATGCTCGTGTCAACCATCTATCTTACAATGACGCGGCTGGCTGCGCAATTATTCCGCACACCTGCTGTCGAGGTAGACACGTGTCGACCCACAACGGTTGGGACCGCATCGAGTTGCAGCAAGGCGACATTACACGCCTGGCGGTGGATGCGATCGTGAACGCGGCGAACAGCCGGCTGGCCGGCGGCGGAGGGGTCGATGGCGCCATCCACCGCGCCGCAGGGCCCCAGCTCCTCGAAGCGTGCCGCCCGCTGGGCGGATGCGCCCCGGGCGATGCGAAAATCACGCCAGGCTTTCACCTGCCGGCACGCCATGTCATCCACACCGTCGGCCCCGTGTACCGCAACGGGCATTCAGGCGAACCCGCGGTTCTCGCCTCGTGCTATCGCCGCTGCCTGCAAGTGGCTATTGAGAATGATCTTAAAACGATCGCCTTCCTGCGATCAGCACGGGCGTCTACGGCTACCCCTTCGGCGACGCCACGCGAATCGCCTTCGGCACCACCGCGGAATTCCTCGCCACCTGCAATTCGCTTGAGGGGGTCCTGTTCGTCTTCTTCAGTTCCGAGGACGCCGCAGAGGCCAGGCAGATCTTCCGCGTGCTCAGCCACCCAGCGCCATAGCCTCCGCGGTTGTCGGCTGGGCAGCGTTGACGTCGGACAAGTCTCCCGCGCGCTGCGTCTGCCAGGGCAGATTCAGGAACAGTACCCCCGGACGCTGCCCGCCCCGCGTGTTCAGCAGGGTCTGGCCATCCGGATCGTGCAACTCGAACGTCAAGCCCTGCTGGTGGTCCAGGCTCTCACGCACCGTGACGGCTGACTCGATCGAAGGCCGCACCGCGTACGTGCCGGCGTTCAGCAGGTTGCCCGGCAGGCGCACCACCGTCTCGTAGCGCCCCGGCTCAAAATGCCTGCGGCCGCTAGGCTCACAATCGACATCGCGTGTCTGGCACACGATGGCCCCGTCCGGCTTCTCGAGCACGATACCAATCATCGCGCCGCTGATCGCTTCGCGCACATCGAAAGCCACGCGAACGTCGAGCGGGTGCGTGCGATAGAGCACGCCTCCGGGCCCGTCCGGCACGCCATGCAGCGAAAGGCCGCGCAACTGCATGCGCTTCTGCGGATTCTCCGGCCAGCTGCGCGAGCGCGAGTTGGCGAACGCGTGGGTCAGGTATTCGCCGATCACGCCCGCGGGCGCGCCGTCCGCCACGATCCGGCCGTCGCGCAGGCAGATGGCGCGCGAGCAGAAGTGGTTGATCGCCGCCATGTTGTGGCTGACAAACAGGACCGTGCGTCCGCCATCGGCGATCGACTGCATCTTGCCCAGGCACTTGCGCTGGAAGGCGACATCCCCGACCGCCAGCACCTCGTCGATCACCAGGATCTCCGGCTCGAGGTGCGCCGCGACCGCGAACGCCAGCCGGATGTACATGCCGCTGGAGTACTTCTTCACGGGCGTGTCGAGGAACAGCTCGACGCCCGCGAAATCGACAATCGCGTCGAACCGTTGCCGGATCTGCCGCAGCGTCAGGCCGAGAATGCTGCCGTTCAGATAGATGTTGTCACGCCCGCTCAGCTCGGGATGAAAACCGGTGCCCACCTCCAGCAGGCTGGCGATCTGGCCGCGCATCCGGATCGTGCCGCTGGTGGGCTCGGTGATGCGCGAGAGGATCTTCAGCAGGGTGCTCTTGCCGGCGCCGTTCGGACCGATGATCCCCAGGACTTCGCCTGCGTGCACGGTGAGGCGGATGTCACGCAGGGCCCACAGCTCGCGCGTCGTGGCTGCGGGGGCCCGACCTTGCCGCGCCGCCAGCCAGTCGCGCAAACAGCCCCAGGGGGTACGCACGCCGCCGCCCAGGCGGTAACGCTTCGCGAGACCGTCAATATCGATGCTGACCTGGGGGATGGCGACGTTCATATCTGATCCGCCAGGCCGCGCTCGGCCCGCTGGAATACCGCCACGCCGCCCACCAGCAGAAGCACTGTGCCGATCGCGCTGCACGCGACCAGGTCCCAGGCGGGCGCCGGCACCGGCAGCAGCGCCCAGCGCAGGCCCTCGATGACGCCGACCATCGGGTTCAGGCTGTAGACGCCGCGCCAGGCGCTCGGCACGGCGTGCAACGGGTAGGCCACGGGCGTCAACAGCATCCAGGTCTGCACCAGAAACGGCAAGGCCTGGCTGATGTCGCGCAGGCGCACGTTCACGCTGGCCAGGGCCACGCCGCTGCCGAGTGCGGCGGCGGCGGCGAGCGCGACCCACAGCGGCAACGTCAGGAACGCCCATCCCGGTGCCACGCCGTAGTACACGAGCAGCCCGGCGTACATCAGCAGTCCGCAGACAAGGTCGACGAAGATCGCCAGCACGGCGGCGCAGGGCAGCACGAGCCGCGGGAAGTACGACTTCCGCAGCAGTGCAGCGTTCGCCACGAACGACGCGGTCGCCTCACGCAGCGCGCGGGCGAAGAAGCTCCAGAAGACGATCGCGGCGTAGCAATACAGCGGATAGGGAATATTGCCCGAATCGAAACCCGCCACGCGATGAAACAGCAGGGTGAAGAGCAAGACGTTGACGAGCGGCTCGATCAGGGCCCAGCCGGCACCGATCAGGCTCTGCCGATAGCGCACGCGAATGTCGCGCCAGGCCAGGAACCCGAGCAGTTCGCGGCTGCGCCACAGGTCACGCAGGAGGCGCCGCCAGCCCGGCGTGGCGGCGGTGATGACCGTCACAGGCAGCCCGGCATCGGACATTGACGGCCCCTCACGTGGACAGGACGGCCTGGCCCCGGGTCGCCTGTCCGCGCGAACGCAGCACGGTGAGCGCGTCATCCAGTTGCGCTTCGCAATTCCACAGGCTGTGCAGCGCTACGTCGCGCTGTGATGTCACCGTCGTCGGCGCAACAGGCGCCGCCCGGGGAGCGGCTTGGACCGGCCGCGCGGGCTGCGGCTTCGGCTGCGCCGGGCCTGGGCCGGGGATGCTGCGGGGGGCGGCGGCGGTCACCTGCGCTACCGCGGTAACCGTCGTGGTGGTCCGCGCCGCGCGCGCCGCGGCGACCTCCGGTGGCGTCCCCGCGCTCGCTGGTCTGGCGGGCGCGGGACTCGGGGCCGGACGCGGCAATGCCTTGTTGGCCGATACGTCCGATATCCCGGACGGCGCCGCGACCAGCGGCATATCCTGCGCTCCAATCAGCGCTTTTGCGGCGGCGACCACGTCGATCGGTTCCACGCGGCTGTGCCCGGCGCTGAAGGCCTCGAGCAGTGCGTTGTCGCAGACCTGGTTGACCAGGCCCGGGTTCCCGCCGGTGAGCCGGTGGAGGTGCATCAGCGAATTCGGGGCGAACACGGCGGCGGGCGAGCCACCCGCGAGGGCCAGGCGGGTCCGCACATAATCACTGGTTTCGCTGCGTGAGAGCGGCTTGAGCACGCAGGTACGAAAGATGCGTCGCCGCAGGCGCGCCAGCTCGAGCTGCGCGAGGCTTTTCAGCAGGCTGGGGCCGCCGAACAGTGCGAGGCGGACCGGTTCGCAGAACAGCACGTCGCGTGCGAGGAGGGCGAGCAGGTCGCGCCAGCCATGGGCGGGCAGTTCATCGGCGTTGTCCACCACGAGGTAGGGGGGCTGCACCGCGTGCGCCGGGTCGCGCAACCAGGTCGCCAGGGGAACGGCGGCCGGCAGGCCGATCGGCTGGGCGGGCACCAGGGCGCCCGGGGCGAATACCTGGATCTCGGTGGCGTCGTCCGGTTGCCCCAGCCCGTGGACCCATAATACGGCCATTTCCGCCGACGCGCTGGCGGCGATACGCCGGGCCAGCAGCGACTTGCCGGTGCCCGACTCGCCTACCACTACTGTACAGCTCTTGCGCGCGAGCAGGGCGAATTCCAGCGTCGCGGTCACCTCGTTGTGCGAGGTCGCCGCAAAGTACACGCGCGGGTCGGGCACGGCCTCGAAGGGGGACCGCAACAGCCCAAAATGACGATAGAGATTCATGCGGCCTCCGATGGTTTATCGCCCGTCGAGGAAAAGATCGGTTAGGCAGAGTGGAGGCTGAAATGCAAAAACGTCTGATAGCGGCGGGCCGGTACTCATAAGTTATTTCACTGCGTGCGGCCGGTGGACGATAGCAGGAAAGGTCCGAGAGATGGACGGATTTTTCGCCACGGAGGGCGCACAGGGCAAACGGACAACTGACCGCGCATGCACACGCGAGACCGGCAATCCGAAACGGGCCTGCGGCGAGCGGCAGTGGCCTGGTACATGGCGTTGGGACTTGGCGCGAGCCTTGGGTTCGGCGCCGGGTGCCAGGACGCGCGCCACGGGCAACTGGTCGCGTTTCTCCGCGCCCACGAGCAGGTGGTGTCCTCTGGTCAGTACACGGTGATGCCGCCCGACGCCATTCTGATCCACGCGCCGGTGGCGCCGGAAATCGACGGCGCCGCGCAGCAGGTCCGGCCGGACGGCAAGGTCGCCCTGCGCCTGCTGGGCGAAGTGGACGTGGCGGGCCTCAGCCCCGACCAGATCGCCGACAGGCTCGAGTCCCTCCTGGCGCGCTACTACGTCGAGCCGGAAGTCGTGGTCGACGTGGCGCGCTACGGCAGTCAGCACTACTACGTGTTCGGCCAGGTCCAGCGTCCCGGGCCGAAGCTGCTGACGGGGCGCGACTCGCTGCTGGAGGTGATCGCGGATGCCGGCCCGACCTTCCTGGCCGACCGCACGAAGATCCGCGTGGTCCGGCCGGCGCCCGAGCCGGACGGCAGCCACGTAATCGTGGTGAACCTGAACGACATGGTCCGTGCCGGTGAAACGGGCCGGAATATCCTTCTTCAGGCCGGCGACATCGTCGAGGTGCCGCCCACGGCGCTGGCCTGGGTCGGCCTGCGCGTCCGCGAGCTGCTCTACCCCGTGACGCCGGCGATCGACGCCTACACGGATCCCGCGGAGACGGTGGAGGCCACGGAAACGTACCAGGGCCACGATGACGACGACGATGACGACGACGGCAACGGGCGCCTGCGCGGTTGGCGCTAGGGCCTGACGGCGTAGAGCGAGTGTGAAGTGATGGCGAGTCCGGAACGGCCGCTGGAGGACGTGCGAAACACGCTCGGCGAGTACGCGCGCATCCTCCGCTCGCGCTGGCGGCTGGCCGTGACGGCCCTGGCCGTCGCCGGCGCCCTCGCCTTCTGGTACAGCCAGTTCCTGCCGCGCCGGTACGGGGCCAGCACCGTCTTCGAACGGCGCGACGACGCCGTCCTGCGCAACCTCGTCAGCAAGAATTCGCCCTACAGCTTCGACAACCTGAAGACCACGCTGAGCACCGACCTGACGGGCTCGCGGGCGCTGGCGGAGGCGGCGGTGGAAACCGGCCTGCTGGCGCCGGACGTCGTGCCGGCGAGCGGTGCATTGTCTGATGCGCAACTCCGCGAGCTCGATGCGGCACTGGCCGCCCACCAGCTCACGGCGGGCGTCAAGCTCCTGCAAAGCACCCCCAGCCTCGACACGATCCGCGTGGACTGCGAGGCCAACGACCCGCAGATCGCCCAGCGGTTCGTCGTCGCGCTGCGCGACCGCTACATCCGCCAGACGCGCCAGCGCATCACCGAGATCCTCGAGGGCACCCGCGAGTTCTTCCAGGGCGAAGTCGACCGCTACCAGCACCAGCTCGCCCAGACTGCGCAGAACCTGGCCAGCCCCTTCGACGAGTTCCCCGGCGTGGATCCCACGGACCTGACCGGCGTCGGCCTGCGCCTCGAGAGCCTGCGCCAGGAACGCGAGCGCCTCTTCGAACGGCAGGCCGAACTCGAGGCCCAGGTCGCGGCCCGCGAACAGTTCCTGCTGCAACTCGTGCAGCTCGACGGGGCCGGCGCCCCGACCCCCGCGACCTGGCCGGCGACGACTCCCGCCCCCGCGACGCCCGCGGAGCAGGCGCTGGTCCAGGCGATCGCCTCCGTCGAGCGGGAGCTCGAGGAAGCCACGACCACCCGCCGCATGACCCCGGAACACCCCACCGTCATGGCGCTCCAGCGGAAGCTGGACAACCTGCGCCAGTCGCTGCTCGCCGCCCACCCGCCGGCTGCGCCGGGCGCGGCTGCGGCGCCGGCCGCGGCGCCGACGCTGCGCGCCGAGCGCCTGCAGGCCGAGCTGGAACGCGACGCGCTGCAGCTGCAGCTCGCCGTCGTGCAGGGCAACTTCGAGCGCGCCGCCGAGCGCCTGGCGCGGTTCACGGCGCTGTATGACCAGTTGCTGAGCCGCGGCCAGGAGTTCCAGCAGCTCAACGACCGGCGTGAGGAGGACACGACCACCCTGGCCATGTGGCGCGAACACCTCGGCCAGCTTACGCGCATTCTCGCCGCCGAAAACGAACAGCGCGGCACGCAGTTCGCACTCGTCGAGGAACCCAAGGGTGCGGGCGCCCTTTCACCGCGGGTCGGCCCCGTCTTCGCGGTCTGCTCCGGCTCGGGCCTGGCGGCGGCGGCCCTGCTCGTCGCCCTGGCCGAACTGCTCGATCGTTCCTTCCGCTCGACCGGCCAGGTGGCCCGCGCGCTGGGCATCCCCGTACTCGAAAGCGTGGGCGTGATACAGACGCGCGCCGTGCGCCGCCAGCGCTGGCTGCAACGCCTGGCCTGGACACCGGCCCTCATGCTGCTGCTGGGGATTCTCATCGCGGCCGCCGGGCTGGCCTACACGAGCCTGGAAAATCCTGCTTTGCACCGGAAACTGGTCGGCCGGGTCGACACGCTGCTGAGCCGCGAAGCCGGCGCGGCGCCGCCCGCCGCGCTGCACGCGGAGAACTGAGGCAGATATGGGTTCGATGGCAGAGGTCATGAAGAAGCTGCGGGGTGACCCCGGGGAGTCATCCGCCGCGCTGCCGCCGACCCGCGACGCCGAAACGCCGGTGCTGGAGGCGCCCGCCGAAGGCATCGTCGACGTCGTCGAGCCAGACCTTGTCGAAGCCGTGATGGAATCCGATCCGCCGATCCCGCCGCCCGCCGAGCCGGTCGTCGCGGTGTCCGCCACGCGCTTCGCGGCCGAGTCACATTATTCCGGCGATACGCCGCTGCCCGCCGAAACGACGAACTGGGATCGCGCGCGGGTCGACTCGGCGGTGGTCGCGTTTCACGACCGCTACTCCTCGGTCTGCGAACAGTTCCGCGCGGTCCGGGCGCGGCTCCTGAGCATGAACGCCGGGCGCGGTCCACGCGTGATCGCGATCACCAGCAGCATGCCGCGCGAGGGGAAGAGCGTGACGACCCTGAATCTCGGCCTGGTGATGGCCGAGGGCGGTGAACAACGCACGCTGGTCGTCGACGCGGACTTCCGGCGCGCCAGTATCGGGCGCATGCTCGGCCTGCCGCCCGCGGCGGGCCTGGCCGAACTGATCCGCGGCGCGGCGCCCCTGCGCGACGTCTTGCAGCCCTCGCCGCTGCCGAACCTGAAAATCATGACCCCCGGGCAGCAGCCCGGGCCGGGCTACGCCGAGCTGTTCGGGGCCAGCGCCGCGCGCGAGGCGCTCGAGCAGTTGCGCGGCGCGTTCGATTACGTGTTCCTCGACATGCCCCCCGTGAACACGGTCGCCGACGTGAGCCTGCTCGCCCCGCACTGCGATGGCGTGATCCTGGTCGTCGAAATGCGGCGCACGCCCGAGCCCGCCGCCCAGCAGGCGGTCCGCTCGTTGCAGGCCAACAACGTGAAAATCCTGGGCTGCGTCCTGTCGCGGCATGACGATCGGCGGAAACACTACTATGACCGCTACAGCTACTACTACCGCGCCGATTGAGGCCGCGCCGCACCCCGCTCCGCCGGCCGAAGCCAGCCTGACCGTGATGCCGGTCGGCGGCGCGACCGACCGCTGCGCCTGGGAAGCCTACGTGCGACATGCCGCCGCGGGAACCATCTTTCACGAGCCCGGCTGGAGCGACGCGGTCGAGCAGGCCTTCGGCCACCGCGGCCAGCACCTGCTGGCCTGGCGCGGCGCGCGCCCCGCGGGCGTGCTGCCCCTCGTCGAGGTGAACAGCCTGTTCGGCGGCCGGCTCCTGAGCAGCGTGCCCTACGGGGTCTACGGCGGAATCCTGGCCGACGACGACGAAACGGTCGAAGCGCTGGCCGGCGCCGCCATCCGGCTGGTGCACGAGCGACGGGCACGCGTACTCGATCTGCGCTCCGCACGGGCCTGCGTGAGCGGCCTGGAGCGCGTCGATCGCTACGACACCTACGTGCGTGAACTGCCGCCCGACCGCGCCGACCTCGAGCGCTTCCTGCCGCGCCACGCGCGGGCCGCGGCGCGCCAGGCCGCGCAGCGCGAGGGCGCGGAAGTGCGCCACGACCGCAACCAGCTCTACTCGGTGTGGGAGCTGTACACGCGCAGCATGCGGCGGCTGGGCACCCTCAACTACCCCTATCGATTTTTCGCCGACCTGGCCACCATCTTCGGCGAACGGGCCTGGGTGACCACCGTCTGGCAGCGCCGCCGGCTGGTCGCCGGCGTTTTCAGCCTCGTCTTTCGCGACACGGTCATGCCGTACGTGGTCGGCGCGGACGAGCGCGTGCGCTGCTACGGCTCGCGCAACCTGCTCTACCTGGGCGTCATGGAGCGGGCGGTCGAGGCGGGTCTGCGCCGGTTCGATTTCGGGCGCAGCCGGCGCGACAACTCCGGTTCCGCCGGCTTCAAGCGCAACCAGGGCTTTACGCCGCAACGCCTCGAATACCAGCGCTACGTGCCGCCGGGCCTGCCGGCGCCGGACCTCACGCCGGGCAGCCGGCGATTTGCCACGGCCCAACGGATCTGGCCGCACCTGCCGCTGTTCCTGACGCGTCCGCTGGGTGCCTGGCTCAGCCGTTCGCTTCCCGGCTAACGGAGCGCCGATGCGCGTGCTGATGGTCACGCCGCGGTTGCCCTATCCGCCCGACCGGGGGGATACGTTACGCTCGTGGTTTCTGCTCGAAGGCCTGGCGGCGCGGCACGAAATCTGGCTGGCGTCCGTGTGCGAGCACGCGCCCACGCCCGCCGTCCGCGCCGTCCTCGCGCGATCTTGCCGGGCCGCGGCGATTTTTCCCAGCGGCCAGGCGCTCCGCTGGGCCCGGGGTGTGACGAGCTGGCTGGCCGGCCGCAGCCTGACGGCGGGCTACTTCCATGATCCGCGCCTCGTCCGCACGCTGCGCACCTGGGCCGCGCAAACGAAATTTGACGCCCTGCTCGTGTACAGCGCCGGACTGGCGCCGGCCGTCGCCGACGTGCGCGGGCTGCGGCGCATCCTCGACATGTGCGACGTCGACAGTGCCAAGTGGCGCGAATACGCCCGCACCGGCTCCGGGCTGCTTCGACCGCTCTACACGCTGGAAGCACGGCGCGTCGCGGCACTCGAGGCGCACGTGGCGCCGGCGGCGGACCTGTGCTTCCTCGTGAACGAGCGCGAACGGCAGAAACTCCGGCTGATTGCGCCCGCCGCGCGCAGCACCGTGGTTCCGACCGCGGTCACACGCGAGGCCTTTGCATCGGAGCCCCGGCACGCACCGCCGCCCGAACTGCGTGTCGGCCTCGTCGGCTCGATGTTCTACCCGCCCAACGTGCGCGGCGTGGACTGGTTCGGTCGCGAAGTCTGGCCGCGCGTGCGGGCCGCCGTGCCGCAGGCCCAGTGGTGGCTCATCGGGGCGCGCCCGACGCGCCGCGTGCTGGCCTGGCGCCGGCTGCCGGGCGTCACCGTCACCGGCAGCGTGCCGGACACGAGTCCGTACCTGCGTGCGCTGCGCGTGTTCATCTGCCCGGTCGCGTCGGAACTGGGCGTGCAGTCGAAACTGGTCGTGGCCCTGGCCGCCGGCTGCCCGGCCGTGGTGACCCGGGCAGCCGCGGGCGGGCTGGTCTGGGATCCGCCGGCGCCGTTCCTGGTCGCCGGCGATGCCGCGGAATTCGCGGCCGGCGTCGTCCGGCTGCTGCGGGACGATGCGCTCTGGTGCACGCTGAGCGCGCGGGCCCGCGCGATCGCCGAACATCACTACGCCGCGGCTCGTCAGATTGCCCGGGTGGAAGAGTTCCTGGCGGGTTCGCCGGCGGTCCGGGCGGGGCCGGCGACCCCCGCGCGTGCCTGCCCCGTCGAGGTCGGTCCATGATCCGCGGTCGCAACATTCTCTGCATCGCCAGCAGTTGGTACGAGCATCCGACCAGCAAGCAGCACGTGATGCGCCTGCTGGCCCGGCAGAATCATGTCATCTGGGTGAACTACCACGCCTCGCGCCGGCCGACACTGACCCGGCGCGACGCGCATGCGGCTCTGGGGCGACTGCGGCGCATCTGCACGGGCGGGCGCCGCGTGCTGCCCGGCCTCGACGTGATCTCGCCGCCGACGATCCCCTGGCCGGAGTCGCGCCTGGCCCGCGCCGTGAATGCGCGGCTGCTCGCCCTGGCCATCCGCCGGGCGCTGCGGCGCCTGCCGCCGCGCCCGCTGCAACTGTGGCTGTTCACGCCGGACGTGCCCGAGCTGATCCCGCGCTTCGAGCTGGAACACGTGGTGTACTACTGCGTCGATGATTTCGCGGCCTTCAGCGGGTTCAATACGCGGCTGATCGAGTCGCTGGAGGGTCGTACGCTCGCGGCCAGCGACACCGTGATCGTTACGTCGGAAACGCTCTTCGCCGAACGCCGGCCGCGGCATCCCCACGTGCACCTGGTTCCCCACGGCGTCGACTTTGAACACTTCGCCGCCGCCGCAAACTGGCCGGCGGACAACATTCCGGCGGACGTGCGCGACATTCGCGGGCCCGTCTTCGGCTACTTCGGACTCATCAGTGACTACGTCGACCTCGAGCTGATTGCGGCGACGGCCTGCCGGCGGCCGGACTGGTCGTTCGTGCTGCTGGGGCGGGCCACCTGCCCGCTGGGACCGATTATGGGCCTGCCGAACGTGCACGTGCTGGGCGGACGTCCGTACGAGGAACTGCCGGCGTACTGTGCCCGGTTCGACGTGGGGCTGATTCCGTTCCGCCTGAATCGCCTGGTGCGCGCGGTGAACCCGATCAAGCTGCGGGAATACCTCGCCGCGGGGCTGCCGATCGTCTCGGCGCCGCTGCCGGCCGTGATGGAATACGTGCCCGACGTGTTTCCGGCACAGACGGTCGAGGAGTTCGTGGCGGCGGGAGAGGCAGCACTCCGCGCCCGCGACACGCAGCACCGGCGCGCGCGGCAGGAGCGCGTCCGCTGCGAAGGCTGGAGTTGTCGCGTCGAGGAACTGTCGCGGATTGTGCTGGGCCAGCCGCCGGTCCCGTCCGCCTCGCCCCCGGTCCTGGAACTCAGCGGAGCAGGTACAGCATCCTGAGGCACAGCGCCATGGCGGCGGCGAAGGCCAGCAGCAGGACCGCCGCCCGGTCGCGCCGTCGGTGGGCTCCAAACTCGGCATAGCCCGGTGCGACGTGCCGCCGGCGGTGGCGCTGCAAGGGGGTCAGCACGAGATCGGGCACCTCGAGCACCTGGGCGCAACTCGTGCAGCGGGGCTCGCATTTCAGGCGACGCGGGCTGAGAGGCTGCTCAAACCCGCAGCGGGCACAGCCCACCCAGATCCGCGCCGGCAGGACGTTACGCCGACTGCACGCCGGACAGCGCACAAACGGCTGATCCACCGGCTCCGGCAGGCTCGCCAGGCAGTTCCCGCAGCGGTAGAGCGGCCCCGCGCTGGGGCGCACCGGCGGATCGCGCAACACGATGAAGCGCGTCACCGGCGGGCCGGGGACCGCAAGCTCGTAGCACGAGATTCCCACATCGTCGCCATCGGTGGGAATGGGGTCCCGCCTGAACAGGGCCGCTGGTGCCCTCAAATCGTGGGCCGGGCCGCCCGATAAATACACCAGATGAGCACGCTGCTCGCCACACCGCCGCGCGCCCACCCTACGCACACTGGCGGCTGTCGTACGCTGAACGCGTTCAGCGTCGACGTGGAGGAGTACTTCCAGGCGGAGGCGTTCGCGCGGACGATTTCCCCGTCCGACTGGCCGAACTGGCCCTGCCGCGCCCTGCCGTGCCTCGAGCGGATCGCCGCCTGCCTTGAGGCGCAGCGGCGCCGCGCCACATTCTTCGTGCTGGGCTGGACTGTGCGCAGCGCCGCCGGCCTGCTGCGGCAGCTTGCCGCGGCGGGACATGAAATTGCCTGTCACGGCGACCGACACCAGCACCTGGCGCGCATGACGCCCCAGACGCTGCGCGAGGACCTGCACGCGGCGCGAAGCCGGATCGAGGATGCGGTGGGCGTCAGCCCGCGCGGCTACCGCGCGCCGACGTTCTCCCTGACGCGGCGCACCTCGTGGGCGCTCGACGTCATTGCCGAGGCCGGATTCGAATACGACGCGAGCATCTTTCCCATCCGGCACGATCGCTACGGCGTACCGCAGGCGCCAGTGGCGCCGTTCGTGGTGCGGTCGGCGGGTGGGGCGCGACTGCTCGAGTTCCCGCCGCTGACACTGGCGTGGGGCCCATTGCGCATCCCGGTCGGCGGCGGCGGATACCTGCGTCTGCTGCCGCGCACGGTGCTGCACCGGGCGCTCGCGGCGCGCGTACGCCGCGGCGCGCCGGCGCTACTCTACGTGCATCCGTGGGAGCTTGACCCGGACCAGCCGAGCCCGCCGCTGCCGCGCCTGGCACGCTGGCGGCACCGCGTGAACCTGGCGAGGACGGAGCAGAAGCTCACGCGTCTGCTGCGCGATTTCGAGTTTGACACGGTTGCGGCGGTGCTGGGCCGTGTCCGCCGCTTGCACGCCATGCCCGAGTTCACCCTCGCGTAGGCGTTTTCCGAAAGGTCCAGGTCATGCGACGACCGCCTCAGCAGTGCCTTGCCGGGCGCGGTCCCACTGGTCACAGGGCCCGTTGCATTGTGCCACTGCTGTATCAGCAGTGCCTTGCAGGGCGCGGCCTCACTGTTCACATGACAGTCCAGTGTGCCAATGCTATATCAGCAGTGCCTTTCCGGGGATGTATAGCCGATGCGGGTGCCTGGTGACGTCGGTCCAACGGCCGCACTTACGCCGTGACGCCAGCGGGCGTCACCTGCGAGATGAAGTAGCGCCGCTTGCCGGAGGGATCGGGCGGGATGCAGGCTACCTGGCGGATCTCGACGTGCACGGCCGGGCCGAACAGCCCGCGATACCGCGCGCGGATGCGCTCGCTCGTACCGGGCCTGAAATCGTCATTCACCACGAGCAGCACTTCGAACGCGTCCATGCCATGCTGAATGGTCTTGAACTGCACGATGCCCGGCAAATCGCGCAGCACGTGCGAGGTGATCGCCGCATGGCAGCGGCGGCCGTCGGGCAGCGCGAGCAGGCCGGTGATCTTTCCGCCGACCAGGTGCAGCAGCGGCAGCGGCAGGCCGCACGGGCATTCGTCCGCCGGCAACTGCCCGGCATCGCCCAACGCGTAGCGCAGCAGCGGCTGGGCGCGCGTACCGAGGGTAGTGCAGACAATCTCGCCGGTTTCGCCGGGCGCCGTCGCGGTGCCGCCGACCAGCACTTCGACCAGCACGTGCGGGCTCAGTACGTGCAGCCGGCCGCGCGGGCAGTCATGCGCGATCAAGCCCACCTCGCGGCTGCCATACTCCTGTGCCACGCGGCAGGCGAATACGTCTCCGACGAGCGCGGCGTCGTCGGGCCGCACTTCCTCGCCGGTCAGCACGATCAGGCGGGGCTGTACGCAGCGCCGGCGCCCGGTTTCGACCGCGTGCCGGGCGAGCGCGGCCAGTGCGGAGGGGTACCCGTAGATCACGGCCGGCGGCGCGGACTCCAGGCGGTGCAGGTGCTGGGAAAGTCGCTCCGGTGCAAGGTCGAAGGCATCGAGCAGCGTCTCGTTGAGCAGACGATCGCGCCACCGGCGCAGGGCGCGGCGTCGGTTCTCGATCGGCGAACCCCAGAAATACACGCGCGGCGCACCGAGCGGCACGCCAAACCGCGCCTGCATGCACAGGCGTGCCGCCAGCGGCTGGGCCTGCCGCAGCCGATCGATCCAGAGCTCGAGCGTGTCGCCGCTGGTCCCGCCGCTGCGGCAGCGGACCACGCCGCCGGGGACAGCCAGGTTGGCCATCTCGCGCGCGTGGGCACGGACGTCGTGCTTGCGCAGCACGGACAGTCGTGCCAGCTCGGCGCGCGGATCGTGGGTGTGCGGGTTCAGCCCGACGCTCGCGAAACGCCGGGCGTAGAACGACAGGCTGCCCGCATAGACCAGCAGTTGCCGCAGCCGCGCATCGGTCTCCTGCGCCACCGCCGCGGCGGGTTGCGCGAGCAGCTCAAGAAGCTCGCGCAGTTCTGCGAGGGTGGGCCGGTGGCGCAGCCGTTCGTGCAGCGGGTAGGTGATCCAGCGAACCAGGGCGGCGGGCAGGGGCATCAGCACATACCGTCCTTTTGCAGGGTCACTTCCGGCGCGGGGCCGGTAGCCGCGTTCTCCACGAGCGCGCGGCCAGCGGCCGCCGGTTCCGCGTGATATTCGAACCGGCTGTAGACCGGGGCGACGTCGGAGATGACGTGGCGGCGCTTGCCGGACGGGT
>CAZVRR010000061.1:0-16812 GCA_964629745.1 uncultured Planctomycetales bacterium
GATATCACGTGGGTGTCCGGGCATAGCGCTCCGGGTTCAGCAACGCGGCCATGCGGGCCGGTGGCAGGGCGATGGCTGAGCTTTCATGGTCCTGCGGGATCATAGATACGGCGAGCGGGCGGGTCCACCCGACCGGGCTCCGCCGCCGTGACAATTCGGGCCGCACCGGCGGATCGCGTCAAGGAGTCCAGGAATGAAGAACGACGGTATCAAGAGCGAAACGCAGTTCTCCGTTTTCCTCGTCAACAAGCCGGGAATTCTGGCCCAGATCTGTCAGCGGCTTGCCGAGGATCACGTGAACATCCTGGCCTTGAGCATGATGGACTCGACCGAGCATGGCGTGTTGCGCATGGTCGTGGAGAACCCGGCCCTGGCCCGCGCCAGCCTGGCGGAGCTCGACGTTCCAACGACCGAGTCGCAGGTCCTGATCGCCGAGCTTCCCAATCGGCCCGGCTCCGTCGCCGACATCGTGGAGCGCCTCTCGCTCGCTCACATCAACGTGAATTATGCGTACTGCACGACCGGCGCCCCGGGCGGCCGTTCGCTGGGCGTGTTCCGCGTGTCCGACCTGAAGAAGGCCGTCAGCGTGCTGGCCGAGCGGCGCCCGCGGCGGCGGCTGGCCGAAACGACCACGCGCGTGGCACAGAGAGGGCGGAACCGCTAGTCGTGAGCGACCCGGCGAACGTCTCGGACCCCCAGGCCGCGCGGTGGCTGCCCTACGCAGCGCCGCTGCGGCGCAGCGCTGCCCCGCGCTGGTTGGCTGCCTTAACGCTGTTGCTGGCGGCGGCGGTGCTGGCCGTCGCCGGCTGGCTGAAGCCCGACGCGCGGGGGTTCGGGACGCACGAGCAACTGGGAACCGCGGCGTGCGGCATGCTGCTGGTGACCGGCTATCCCTGCCCCACCTGTGGGATGACGACATCCTTCGCCCACACGGTGCGGCTCCAGTGGCTGCGGGCGTTTCACGTTCAGCCCGGCGGGTTCGTCCTCTGCCTCGTAACCGCCGCTGCCGCCGGAATTTCCCTGTGGGTCCTCGCCTGCGGCCGCTGGCCCGGCTGGCTGGTGCGCGCCATGCGGAGCTACTGGCTGTTCGTGGGTCTGCTGGCGGTGCTGCTGGGAGGATGGGCCTACAAGCTGGCCGTCGGGCTGGCGACGCAGACCCTGCCGCTGCGCTAGGGTGCGGGGGCGGCGGTCGCGATCGGCCGGGGCGGGTCGACGCGCCTTTCCCTGGTGGACAGCGGATGATATAGTAGCCCAACTGGCGCCGGCGCGGCCGGCCGGACCCCGTGGATGAAGGTACGGGATGGCAGGAGACAACAAGCAAGGTGCACTTCCCGCCGAGACGTCCGAGGCCGACAAGGCCAAGGCGCGGGCGTGGTTCAAGAAGGCGGCGGACAGTCGCGAGCGCCGGGAGTACGACTACGCGATCGAGGCGTTCCTGATGGGGCTCGGCTTCTGGCCCGAGGCGGTCGACGAAGGGCACATGCCGCTGCGCTCGCTCGCGGTCCAGCGTCACCAGGCCGGCGGCAAGAAGTCCGGCATGATGGAAGCGCTGAAGAAGTCGATGGTCGGCAAGGACGCCAAGCAGGCCCTGCTGAACGCCGAGTACCTCCTGTCGAAGGACCCGAATAACCCCAGCTACATGGACGGCCTGCTCAAGAACGCGACGAAGGGGGGTTACGTGCAGACTGCCAGGTGGGTGGCGGCCCTGATCGCCGACTCGCTCCGCAAGGAGAAGAAGCCCGACAAGAACCGCTTCCGGGCGTTTCGCGAGAATCTCGTCGCGGCGGCGGAAAAGGCCGAGGCGCTGGACCAGGCGCCGGTCGCCTGCTGGCTGCTCGAGCAGGCGGTGAACACCCTCGATTTCCAGCTCGCCCGGAACCAGGACGAGGACCTGCGCAACGAGCAGCGTGACCTGTCGGGCAAGCTGGCGATCGTCAAGGGCAAGTACCAGGACGCGGAAAGTTTCCGCGATTCGCTGCACGACGCGGAGAAGCAGAAGATCCTGCACGATTCCGAGCGCGTGAAGCAGGGCGAGGAGACGTTCGACAGCCTCGTCGCCGCCGCCCGCGCCGAGCTCGAGGCCCACCCCGGGGTGCCACAGAAGATCTACGCCCTGGCGGACATCCTGCGGCGGCGCGAGACGAGCGAGACCGACCAGGAAGCGGTGCGCCTGTTGCTCGATGCGTACAAGCAGTCGCGCAACTACAACTTCAAATTCCGGGCCGATGACATCCGCATGGCCCAGCTGGCCCGGCAGGTCCGCGAATTGAACGAGCGTGCCCGGAAGTCCAACGCCGAGGAAGACCAGCAGCAGGTCCGCCTGGCCCGCATGGAGCTCATGCAGACCGAGCTGGAAATCTACCGCGAGCGCGTGGCGAAGTACCCGACCGACCTGGCGCTCAAGTACCGGCTGGGGCGTGCGCTGTTCAAGGCCCGCGCATTCGACGAGGCGATCCCCGTGCTCCAGCTCGCGCAGGCGGATCCGCGCAACCGGCTCCAGGCCAAGCTGCTGATGGGACGCGCGTTCTTCGAGACCAACGCGCATGCCCAGGCGACCGACGTGCTGCGCGAGCTGAACGAGGCCACGGAACTGTCGGACGAACTCCAGCGCGAAACACTCTACTGGCTCGGGCGGGCCCTGGAGGCCGGCCGGCAGAACGACGAGGCCAAGGCGACGTACGGCAAATTGTTGCGATTGGATTACAACTACGGCGACGGCGAGGTGCGCAAGCGACTGGAGCAGCTCGGCCAGCCGGATTCAGGGGTCTGAGGAACCAGCAGTGGCACATTCACTTTCCGCGAAGAAGCGAATCCGACAGAACCTGCGGCGACGCGACCGCAACCGGGCGCGGCGAACGGTGCTGAAGACCACGCTGCGGCGCGTGGGCGAGCAGCTCGCCAAGGGCACGACCGAGGTGGCCGAGACCGCGTACCGGCAGGTCTGTCGCGCGCTGGACCGCGCGGCGGCCTCCGGCACGGTACACCCAAATGCCGCGGCACGCCGCAAGAGCCGCCTGGCGCGACGCCTGGCCCTCCTGAAGCAGAAGCAGACCACCCCCAGCGCATAACCGAACAGGCACAGCGGCGCGCGGCGAGAAAGGCGGGAGAGGCTCGACGCCCGCGCGCCGCCGTGGGTTCGCCTGCCCCAGGTGAACCCTGCCAATCCGCCGCCTGCGCGTCAAGTCACGGGCCAACTTGCAGCACGTGGTAGTGTTTCTTGCCCTTGCGCAGGATCACGAATCCGCCGGGCAGCAGGTCTTTCTCGGACAGCACGTAGTCGCTGTCGGTTATCGTGACGTTGTTGACGGACACGCCGCTCGCCGCCATCTCCTTCCGCGCGGCGGAACGGGAGGCATAGAGTCCGGTCTGGGCCAGCACGGCGATCAGGCCGGCCTGCGGCGTCGCGAGGCTGGAGCGGTCCACGCAGGTGCGCGGGGCGCCATGGAACGCCTCGTCCAGTTCCTGCGCGCTGAGCTCGCGGTAATCCGCGCCCTTGCGGAAGAGCACCTCCGAGGCGCGCCGGGCCCGGGCCAGCGCGTCGGGGCCGTGGACCAGCGCGGTGACCTCGGCCGCGAGGAGCTGCTGGGCCGCGCGGCGTTCCGGGGCCTCCGTCACGGCGCGCGCCGCGTCCGCGATCTCCGCCCGGGGCAGGAACGTGAAGTAGTTCAGGTAGCGCACCACGTCGGCGTCGTCCGCGTTCAGCCAGAACTGGTAGAACTGGTATGGACTCGTGCGGCCGGCATCCAGCCAGATATTGCCCTCTTCGGACTTGCCGAACTTCTTGCCATCGGTGCGCGTGACGAGCGGCATGGTCAGGCCGTAGGTTTCCGCGCCGCGCAGCCGCCGGATCAGGTCCGAGCCCGACACGATGTTGCCCCACTGGTCGCTGCCGCCCATCTGCAGGGTGCAACCGTGCCGGTCGAACAGGGCCAGGAAGTCATAGGCTTGCAGCAGCATGTACGTGAATTCGGTAAAGGAAATGCCCTGCTCACGCGTTTCCAGGCGCATGCGGACCGATTCGCGCGCGATCATCTGGTTGACCGAGAAGTGCTTGCCAATATCGCGCAGGAAGTCGAGCAAGGGCAGCGTGCACAGCCACTCGGCATTGTCCGCGAGCAGCGCATCGCCCGGACTGCAGTCGAGGAAACGGGCGACCTGGGCGCGGATGCCGGCCAGGTTGCGTGCAAGCTGTTCCCGCGCGAGCAGCGTGCGTTCCGATTCGCGCCCGCTGGGATCCCCGATCAGCCCCGTGCCGCCGCCGATCAGTCCAATCGGACGATGCCCGGCGCGCTGAAAGCGCATCAGGGTCAACAGGGGCAGCAGGCTGCCGATGTGCAGGCTGTCGGCCGTGGGATCGAAGCCGATGTACGCAGTCACGCGCGTGGTGCGCAACAGGTCCGCGAGCTGCGGAGCCGAAACCTGGTGCACCAGCCCGCGCTGTTCCAGATCACTGAGAAAGTCGGAGTTCATGGCCGGGCATTATAGCCCGGCGGCCGCGGCTGGCGATGCGCACCGGCCCGGGTCACACCAGCGCGCCGGAGCCCGCCGACCGGCGTGCTCCGGCGAGATCCCCTGCGTTCCGGCCGCGCCGGTGTGCCTACTTCAGCTTGAAGACACCACGGCCCACTTTCTGGACGTCCGGCATCTGCGTCAGGGCGATTCCCACACTCTTGGCCAGCGTCTTGTTTCGCGTCTCGTAGCCTGCACGCCGCACGCCGGCCGTGATTTCCTTCACCGCCATCGGCGACTGGCTGCCGGACAGGACGCGCGTGATGAAGACCTTCAGCGAATTCGCACGGGGACCGCGCCGCCCGCCGCGCGCCGCGCCGGTCGGCGCCGCCTGGGCCGGCGAATGCGCCGCGGGTCGGCCCGGCCGGCCGCGTCGCGCTCCGCCGCCCATCAGGTTCAGGGCCTGGTCCAATGCGCTGAGCTGCTGATCGAGGGATGCGCGTTGCGCTAGAAGCTCCTCGCGCGCCGCATGCAAGCTGCCGAGCACGTCGCCACCCACAGCTCCCCTCGCTCCGCGGGCGCCGCGGGTCGACTTCCTGCTTCCACGTCTTGCATTCTTGGCTCTCGGCATGGCGCTGTTCTCCAAAGAGGATAAGTAGAAATGCCGGCGACCGCGCTGCAGCCGGCATTCACGGGATGCTACAACATTGAGTACAGCAACGTCAAGGAACTTGCACGCACACACCGCACTTGTGACATCTGAGCTATTCGTTACGGACGATTGACTGCGGCCAATTGTGCCATTGTCGCGACGACTACTGCACTGTCAGGTGTTCCGCGGACCCGACCGCCTGCGCCCATTGTCGACAGTGAGACCCGATTTGAGCGAACCCGGCCGCTGGCGCTGAGCCCGCGCCGCGCGGCACGCATCAGCGCAGCCCGGCCGCTGCGCCCCTGGCTGGCGATGACATCGCCGCGCCAGGCCTTGTCTTCGCTCGGGGCGCCGGTTCCCGCCTGGGTGAACTGGAGTTTCCCCGGCGGGGGGGGGCGGACGCACCCCCACGAAAGCGGTTACGACGCCATAGGAAGCCGCTTGACGCAGCCGCCGGATACCGTACAATCTCGGATTCTTTGCCCAGGCGCCGGCTGACCGCCGGCCCAGGGCCACAGGATGCGTCATGAAGACCGCGAACAACTGTTACCAGGCCAAGGTTGGCCAGGTCGTGCCGAACTGGTACGTGGTGGATGCCACCGACCGCGTTCTGGGCCGCCTGGCCGCTCGGATTGCCACCGTACTGATGGGCAAGAACAAGCCCACCTACACGCCGCACGTGGATACCGGCGACTTCGTCGTCGTGGTCAACGCCGGGCGTGTCAAGGTTACCGGTCGCAAGCGTGAAACCACGGTGTACCAGCGGTACACCCACTATCCGCACGGGCTGCGCGAGACCACGATGGAGCGCATGCTCCAGCGGCATCCCGAGCGCGTGCTGCGGGAAGCGGTGCGACGCATGCTCCCGAAGAACAAGCTCGCACGGCACATGCTCAGCAAGCTGAAGCTGCATAACGGCCCGACCCATCCGCACCAGGCACAAAATCCGCAGCCCTTGCCGCTGTAACGGCTTAGAGGAATCGACGTGAGCGAACTCGTCCCTCAGACTCCCGGCCTGACCCCGACCCCGCAACCGCCCGCCGGTCCCGAAGCGACCGCCCCGGAGACCCCGGATCTTCCGCCGGCCGCCGAACCCGCGGCGCCGCACGCCACGACCGGCCCGGGCACCGAGCCGCCGGCCGCACCGGCTCCGCCGCCGCCGAGTGGCGGCATCTACTGGGGCACCGGCCGCCGGAAGTCCTCCGTGGCCCGCGTACGCCTGATTCCCGGCTCCGGGAAGGTACAGGTCAACCGGCGCGCGCTGGAAGAGTACTTCACCGAAATCCAGGACAAGAACGCGGTGCTGGCTCCGCTGGATGCCAGCGGTCGCCGCGGACAGTGGGATGTCTTCGTCAACGTGCACGGCGGCGGTCGCACCGGCCAGGCCGGGGCGATCAAACTGGGTGTCGCCCGCGCCCTGGTCACGGCCGACCAGTCGGTCGAGCCGACGCTGCGGGATGCCGGCTACCTCACCCGCGATGCCCGGCGCGTGGAACGCAAGAAATACGGCCATCGCAAGGCGCGGCGCAGCTTCCAGTTCTCGAAGCGCTAGTCCTCGCGATTCATCAACCAAAAGTGCGACGCCCGCGAAACGTCCAGTTCGCGGGCGTTGTTGTTTCGGGCCCCCGGCGGCTCGGCCGGTTACTTCATGTGCGCGACCACGGCGGCGCCGAACTCGCTGCACTTGATTTCCCGTGCTCCCGGCATCAGCCGCGCAAAATCGTAGGTGACCGTGCGGGCGGCGATCGCCCCCTCCACGCCGCGGACGATCAGGTCCGCCGCCTCGGTCCAGCCCAGGTAGCGCAGCATCATCTCGCCCGAGAGAATCACCGATCCCGGGTTGACCTTGTCCTGGCCCGCGTACTTCGGGGCGGTGCCGTGTGTGGCTTCGAAAATGGCGTGCCCGCTGACGTAGTTGATGTTGCCGCCCGGCGCGATACCGATCCCGCCGACGCAGGCTGCCAGCGCGTCGGAGATGTAGTCGCCGTTGAGGTTCAGCGTCGCGATCACGTCGTATTCGTCCGGCCGCGTCAGGATCTGCTGGAGGAACGCGTCGGCGATGACGTCCTTGACGAGGAGTTCACTGCCGTCCGGCCGCCGGATGACCTGCCATGGGCCGCCCTGGTAGTCCGTGGCGCCAAACTCGCTCCTGGCCAGGGCGTAGCCCCAGTCGCGGAACGCCCCCTCCGTGAACTTCATGATGTTGCCCTTGTGAACCAGCGTGAGACTTTTGCGCCCCGCGTCCAGGGCATAGCGCAAGGCTGCCCGCACCAGGCGCTGCGTGCCCTCGCGGCTCACGGGCTTGATGCCGAAGCCCGCCGAATCCGGAAAACGGACCTTGCGGAAGCGGTCCGGGAAGCCCTCGGCGAAGAACTGTCGAAAGCGATCGCGGTCCGAGGTGCCGTCCTGAAATTCGATCCCGGCGTAGATGTCCTCGGAATTCTCCCGGAAGATCACCATGTCCGTCAGTTCCGGGCGCTTGACCGGGCTCGGTACGCCCGGAAAGTAGCGCACCGGCCGGAGACAGACGTACAGGTCCAACTGCTGGCGCAGCGCCACGTTCAGCGAACGAATCCCGCCGCCGACCGGCGTCGTCAGGGGTCCCTTGATCCCCACCAGGTATTCGCGGAAGGCCTCCAGCGTTTCTTCCGGCAGCCATTCCTGGAACCGTTGAAAGGCCGTTTCGCCGGCGAACACCTCCATCCAGGAGATCCGTCGCCGCCCGCCATAGGCCTGGGCCACCGCCGCATCGAACACCAGCTCCGAAGCACGCCAGATGTCCGGGCCGGTACCGTCGCCGCGAATGAACGGGATGACCGGTCGGTCGGGGACTTGCAGGCGGTTGCCCGCCAACGAGATCTTTTCGCCGGGAGGCACGGTGATCGTCCGGTACGGCATCGTGGGACTCCTGATGCAAGCGGAAAGTCGCGGCAGCCGGCGGCAACACCCCGTGCCGACCGGCCGCGAAACCCTGCCCGCGCAGAATAGCACCGGGCGGGGGCGCAGCCAAGGCGGACCCCTGAGCGCTAAGTACTGTAGCGACCGATTCTTTTGACTGTAGGGCTCGGCGCGGCTATGCTATCTGCGGAGGAGACCTGCAGAGAAAGCCGCGCCGGGATGGCCGCGGCGGTGGTGTTGGCCAACCCTGATTACGACCGCGAGGCCTAGCGCAGCGCACGGAACTCGAATGTCGCAGATCCTCTCGCAAGTGCCCCGCCAGTTGCTGCAGCAGCAGCAGCGCCTCACGCCACAGCTCATCCAGGCCATGGATATTCTCCAGTTGCCGCTGATGGCGCTGGAATCGCGCATCACGCAGGAAATCGACGGCAATCCAGCGCTGGAAGTGGCGCCGCCCGAGGACGAGACGACGGAAGCCCCCGCGCCCGAACCGGAGGACGAGCGTGCTTCCGGCGAGCAGACGCTGGTGGTCGACGAGGGCGGGGCGCGCGACTTCGAACGACTCGACAACCTCGTCCGGGAGTACGACTGGATTGAGGACGATGCGGAGTACCGGGGGACGAAATCCCGCGCCCGCAGCCTGGAAGAGGGGGATATCAAGATGGAGGCGATGGCCAACACGGCGGCCCGCCCGGTCAGCCTCCAGGAACACCTGCTTCAGCAGTGGAGTCTGGTCGACCTCGATCCGCGGACGCGCGAAATCGGCGCCCGGATCATCGACTACATCGATGAAAACGGCCGGCTGGGTGCGAGCCTCGAAGATATTGGCCGCGAGCTTCCTGCGCCCGCCACGCCCGCCGAGCTGGAAGCGGCCCTGGCCGCCGTTCAGCAGCTCGATCCCCCGGGCATCGCGGCGCGCAGCCTGCAGGAAGCGCTCCTGTTGCAGCTCCACGCCATGCCCGACGATACCGAGCTCGAGCAGCAGATCATCCAGCAGCATTTCGAGGATCTCCAGAAGAACCGTCTGCCCGTGATCGCGAAGTCGCTCGGCGTGGACCTGTCGGACGTGCGGGCCGCGCTCGAGGTCATCACGAAGCTGTCGCTGCGGCCGGGCCTCGAGCTGATCGACCAGCCGGTCCCGCCCGTCGTGCCCGACGTGATCGTGGAATACAACGAGAAGGACGACCGCTACGACGTTCGACTCACGCGCGGCAACGTTCGCGAACTGCGGATCTCCCCCGAGTTCCGCGAGGCACTCGAAGCGACGCGCGATGACAAGAAATCGCGCGAGTTCATCAAGCAGAAGATCGAAGCGGCCAACGCGATTATCGATGCCGTGCGCTACCGGCGCGAACGCCTGCTCGAGGTGGCCAAGGCCGTCGTCGAGGCGCAGCGCGATTTCCTCGATTACGGCGAGCAGCATCTCAAGGTGCTGCGGATGAGCGACCTCGCGGCGCGCTTCGGCTGCGACCCCTCGACGATCAGCCGCACGGTCGACGAGAAATACATCCAGACGCCGCGCGGCGTGTACCCGCTGCGCCGCTTTTTCACCGGCGGAACGGAATCCGGCACCGGCCAGGTCCTGGGCTGGGACAGCATCAAGGCCAAGGTGCAGGAAATCGTGAACACCGAGGACAAGCGGAATCCCCTCAGCGACGACGAGATCGTGGTGCGCCTGCGACAGATGGGCATCGAGATCAAGCGGCGCACCGTGGCCAAGTACCGCGCGCAGCTCGACATCCCCACGGCCCGCCAGCGCCGCCAGTACTAGGCCGGTGCTGCGACTGGCCGGCTACCGCCGGCAGTCGCATAATCCCCCGCATGCTGCGCTTCGCCCTGCGACGCATTCTGGCATTTCCGCTCATCCTGCTGGCGATGTACACGGCGGCCGTGTTGCTGCTGCTGGCCACGCCGGGGTCGGGCCTGGAGGGCGGCGAGCGCGAGATATCGGCGGAGGTGCTCGCGCAGAAGCGCCACGCGCTGAACTATGACCAGCCCTGGCTCCAGCGCTACTACTGGACCTGGCCCAAGCGGCTGATCTGGGACCAGGACCTGCCGGCGCACCAGTACGAGGACTGGACGGTGGTGGAGATCCTGCGTTCGGCCCTCCCGGTGTCGCTGCAACTGGGCACGCTGGCGCTGGGACTGGCGATCCTGCTGGGCATCGGGGCGGGTGCACTCTCGGCCGTGCAGCGCGGCCGCTGGCTTGACCACGTCTCGCTCACGCTCAGCCTGCTCGGCATCTCGCTGCCGACGTTCGTGAGCGGCGCCGTGCTCCTGACCGTCTTCGCGATCTGGCTGCGCGCCGTCCCGGTCGGCGGCTGGGGCCGTCCCGCGCAGGCGCTGCTGCCGGCCCTCACCCTGGCCTTGCCCTATGCGGCGTACCTGGCCCGCCTGACGCGTGCGGCCCTCCTCGATGTCTACGCCGAAGACTACATCCGGACCGCCCGCGCCAAGGGTCTCTCCGAGCTGCGCGTCCTGCTTGACCACGCGTTGCGCAACGCGCTGCTGCCGGCGCTGAGCTACCTGGGACCCGCCGCCGCCGCGATCTTCACCGGCTCCTTCGTGGTCGAGAAGATTTTCACGATCCCCGGCATGGGCATTCACGTGGTCGACTCGATCCATAATCGCGACCAGACGCTGATCCTCGCGATCGTGATCGTCTACGGCGCGCTGCTGGCCGGCTTCAACCTGCTGGTCGACCTGCTCTATGGCGTCGTCGATCCGCGCATCCGCGTCCGCGGAGACCGCCCGTGAACGGGCCGCTTGCCGCCGCCGGCACGCGTTTCCGGCGCAATCGCGCGGCGCTCGCCGCGCTGCTCGTGCTGCTCACGCTGGGCGGCGCGTGCTTTGTCACGCTCGGGTGGTCGGCGCCGCGCATGCGGCGGCAGAACCTGAGCGAGGCGCGCCTGGCGCCCAGCCGGCTGCACGTGCTGGGCACCGATGAACTCGGCCGCAGCCTGCTGTGGCGCACGCTCTATGGCGGCGCGCTGTCCCTGTCGCTCGGATTGCTCGCGGCCGCCGTCGCCGTCAGCGTCGGCACGGCGTACGGGCTGCTCGCCGGTTACGTCGGCGGGCGCTGGGATGCGCTGCTGATGCGTGCCGTCGACGTGCTGTACGCGCTGCCCTCGATCCTGCTCGTGATGTTGTTCGCGGTTTCGATCGGCGCGCTGCTCGAGCGCTGGGCCGGCCTGGGAAACGAGTGGTCGCGCTTCGTCGTGCTCGCGCTGGCGATCGGCGGCGTGAGCTGGCTGACGGTGGCGCGCGTAGTGCGCGGCCAGGTGCTGGCGCTGCGCGAACAGCCCTTCGTTGAAGCCGCCCGCGCGCTGGGTCTCTCGCCGATACGCATTGCTGTAGGACACGTCTTACCCAACCTGGCAGGCCCGATCATCGTGTTCGGCACGCTTACCGTGCCCAATGCCATCTTGCAGGAGTCCTTCCTCAGTTTCCTGGGCGTGGGAGTCCAGCCGCCGCAGGCGACCTGGGGCGCCCTGGCCGCGGACGGCATCCGCCAGCTCAACCCCGTCCAATTCGACTGGTGGCTCGTGGTGTTCCCGTGCGGCGCGCTGACGCTGACGCTCCTGGCCCTGAATTTCGTGGGCGACGGCCTGCGGGACGCCTGCGACGTGCGCAGTCAGCCGGGGTAAGCCCGCACGGGCGGGGACCCCAGGCCGGGACTTGATTTAGCGCTGGGCGTGTCGTACACTTCGGCTTGCCCTTTTGGGGATTGGTGTAACGGTAGCACGACTGACTCTGGATCAGTTAGTCCAGGTTCGAATCCTGGATCCCCAGTTCCGGCGCGATGGCGGGTGCCCCTGGCGGCCCCGAATCGGAGTTATTCGACACTCCGAATCGATACGGGGTACGAAAAACTACGCGAGGGGACTTGCGAGACCGGTTACACGGGAATAAGATCATCGCGCAATCGTACTTCCGAGCCCCGGGCCGGACTGCGTCGGCGTACGTGTCCCCCCCCGCACGTCCCGACCGCCGGCCCATTTTTTTTCGCCATTCCGCCCTCAGCTCAGGGCGCCGCGACCGGCCCCAACCGCTGGCCGTGCGCGTCATATAAGCTCAGATCGATATCGCGCAGCGTCTTCGTGATGTGCACAACCTGGCCGGTGTGAAACGCGAAGTGCTCCACGACGTGGAACACCGCGGTGCCGACCGTGACGGCGTAGCCCTGGATGGTGCGCGGCTCGCTCAACTGCGCGGGAGCCAGGCCGTTCAGGATGGCGATCGCGTCTCGGACCGTCTCTTCGAAAGCCGGGAGCAGCGCGTCGGCCGCACGCTCCGTGCGGGCGGCAAACTCGGCCGGCCGATCGCGCGTGACGGGTTGGCCCGCGACGCCTCCCAGGATCCACTGCCGCACGTTCCCGGTGAGGTGGAGAACGAGGTTCGCCACGCTGTTGGTGTGTTCGTTCGGCCGGCTCCACAGCTCTTGCGTGCTCAGCAACCGGACGCACCGGACGATCTGCGCCGCGTGCTGTTCGAGCTTGAACGCCCCGTAACGAAGGAATTCCTGCCCGGCGCTCTCCATGCCTGTCTCCTGTGGACGTGCAGGAGTGTAACGGGCAAGTCAGCGGGCGGGACAGCGGATGAACCGGCCTTCCGGCTCGGCACCGTCTGTCCCGCCCACCGCGAGCAAGCACTCCATTGCTCGGCACGCTTCCTTGCCCCGCCGTAGGAACACCGAGAGTCGTGGGATGCGCCCGGCCCCCTCCGCGCCCGGCGCACCGGCGGTGTCACACGCTGACTTCTTCCGAGACCGGCGCGGGCACGCAGCCCGCGAGCAGGTCCACAAACGTATCGAGGCCGGCGTGGACGCGTGCGGTGGCCCATTCGGCGTTGAAGTCCGCGATCCGCGCCACGGTCTTGTCGAGCACCGGTTCACGTGCCGGCACAAAGCTCTCGCAGCGCAGCTCGAATTCACCCACCCCCAGCGACCGGAAAATCATGAGCAGGTACGCGTTCTCGGACAGCTCGAACTTGTACGAGCGCCGCCCGGGCTCGCGCAGCGGAATGCCGAGCCGGAACCCGTTATCGCTCAGGAATTGCCGGCACTCGTCGAACACCGGGACGAAGTGCTCCTCCATGGCGTCCTCGAACCGTTTCACCCATTGGCCCTGCGCCCGGTTCAACTTGTCCAGAAAGGTCTTTTTCCAAGTGTCCATCGATAGTCCCTCTCCGCGCACGCGGACGCGGGAACATGTCGCGCGTCGCACGCGTCGGACACGGCGTGCCACTGCAAATGTACGAAACGTTGGCCGGGAATGAGAAACGGGGCAGGATTCGGCGCCGCACCCGCGTTTCCCAACCCGCCCGGCTTGCCGCTAGTATTTGCGGACTGGGAGCAGCGCATGCCACGGATCACAAAGGTTTACACGCGAACGGGCGACGACGGGACCACCGGCCTGGGCAGCGGCGCGCGCGTCCCGAAACACGCACCGCGCATCGAAGCCTATGGGACCGTCGACGAGCTGAGCGCCGTCCTCGGCACGGTGCTCGCCAGCAACCCGGCTCCCCGCACCGCCCAGGTGCTGCGGCGCGTCCAGAACGAACTGCTGCATCTCGGCGCCGACCTGTGCGTGCCGGTCGACGATCCGCGGCGGCGCCCCGGGCCGTGCCTGGAGACACGCCACGTCTTGGCCCTCGAACAACTGATGGATGAACTGCACGAAACACTGCCTGCGCTGCAAAACTTCATCCTGCCGGGCGGCACGCCGGCCGCGGCGCAGCTCCACGTGGCCCGCACCGTCTGTCGCCGCGCCGAGCGCCTGCTGGTTGCACTCGCCGCGGGCGAGCCGGTCAGTCCGGTGAACCTCGCGTACCTGAATCGCCTGTCTGATGCGCTGTTCGTCCTGGCACGTTACGAGAACCAGGTCCAGGGCGTCGCCGACCCGCTGTGGGACAGCCGCGCCTGAGCGGCCGGCGCATCGTCCCACCATCTGTGTAAGCAAGGATCCGCGCCATGTCCTTCAACTATGTCGTGCTCGGAGCCGGACGCCAGGGAGTCGCACTGGCCTACGATCTCGCCGCGAACGGCGCGGCGCGCCGGGTCGTGCTCGTCGACTTGGACGCGGGGCTGCTCGCCGCTGCCGTCGGCCGGCTGGAGCGGCTGCTGCCCCAGACGAGCTGCCGTCTCCTGGCGCACGTGGCCGACGTGGCCCGGCCCGCCGAAGTCGCGCTGGCCCTCGACGGCGCCGATGTCGTGCTGTCCGCCGTGCCGTACCGGTTCAACGTAGCCCTGACCGACGCCGCGATCGCGGCGCGCGCGAGCTTCTGCGACCTGGGCGGCAATACCGACGTCGTCCGCGCACAGCTCGAACGTCACGCGCAAGCCGCGGCCGCCGGCGTGAGCGTCGTGCCCGATTGCGGCCTGGCCCTCGGCCTGGGCAACATCCTCGCGGCCCACGGCGTTCAGCACATGGACGTGCCGCGCCACGTGCACGTGCGCTGCGGCGGCCTGCCGGAGCGCCCGGTCGGGCCGCTCGGCTACAAGCTCGTCTTCAACTTTCAGGGCCTGATCAACGAGTACAGCGGCTGCGGCGAATTCCTGCGCCAGGGACGGCGCGTCGACGTGCCGGCGCTGACCGAGCTGGAAGAGATCGAATTCCCGCTGCCGGTCGGGCGCTGCGAGGCGGCGGTGACGTCCGGCGGCACGAGCACGTGTCCCGAGACCTTCCGCAATCGGCTGCGCACGTACGACTACAAGACCGTGCGCTATCCCGGTCACTTCGCCGCCGTCCGTGCCATGTTCGAATTGGGCTGCTTCGAGGAGCGGGTGCAGCTTTCGGACGGCGCCGTGATCGAACCGAAAGCCCTGCTGCGCCGGCTGATGGAGGAGCGCCTCGCGTTCCCGGATGTGCGCGATCTGGTCGTGCTGCGCTGTGTCGTGCTGGGTGAGTGCGAGGGGCGTGAGTGCCGGCACCAGTACGACCTGCTCGACCACCACGACGAGCGCACCGGCTTCACCGCCATGGAACGCACGACCGCGTTTCCGGCGGCCCTGGTTGCCTTCATGCAGGCCCGCCGCCTGGTCGAGCCGGGGGCGCGTCCGCTCGAGGTCTGCCTGCCCACCGCCCACTACCTCGAGGAGTTGCCGGCGCACGACATCCACGTCAGGCGCGTCGAGCTGCCCGGCTGATCAGGACCAGCGCGCCGCGATCGGCATGCGCCGGCCGAAGCCGAACGCGCGCGACGTGACCTTCAGCCCCGGCGCCGCCTGCTGGCGCTTGTACTCGTTGAGGTGAATCTTGCGGATCACGTCCGCGACGATCGCCGGGTCGAATCCCGCGGCCACGATCTGCTCCGCGCTGTGCAGCTCTTCCTCGTACCGCCGCAGGATCTCGTCGAGGACTTCGTACGGCGGCAGCGAGTCCTGGTCGGTCTGATTCGGCCGCAGTTCGGCGGACGGGGGCTTGGTGAGCGTGCTGGAGGGAATGACCGCGCGGCCGGACCGGCGATTGATCTCGTGCGCCAGGGTATAGACCATCGTCTTGGGCACGTCGCTGATCACGGCCAGCCCGCCCGCCATGTCGCCGTAGAGCGTGCAGTAGCCGACGGCCAGCTCGCTCTTGTTGCCCGTGGTCAGCAGCAGGCTGCCGAACTTGTTCGACAGTGCCATCAGGGTCACGCCGCGCACGCGGGCCTGGATATTCTCCTCGGCCACGCCCGGCGTGCCGCCCGCGAAATGCGCGAGGAGTTCGCGTTCGAACGCGGCGTGCATCGGCTCGATCGGCACGATCGAGAAGCGGATGCCGAGCTGGGCGGCCAGCGCCTGCGCGTCCGAGATGCTGTGGTCGCTGCTGAAGCGGCTGGGCATGGCGACGCCGTGCACGCGCTGCGGTCCGAGCGCCGCGGCGGCGAGGGCCGCGACCACCGCCGAATCCACGCCGCCCGACAGTCCGATCACGACCGAGTCGAACCGGCATTTGCGCATGTAGTCGCGCAGCCCCAGGACCAGCGCGTCGTGCAGATTCGCGACCCCGCTGGGGTACTCGGCGCACGACCCGGCGCCCAGGTCGGCGAGATCGACCATGAGCAGGTCTTCGGTCAGCGCCTGCGCCTGGGCCACGAGCCGGCCGGTCTCATCCACGACCGTGCTCGCGCCGTCGAAGAGCAGCTCGTCGTTCCCGCCGACCTGGTTGCAGAACAGGAGCGGGACGCCGTGGCGCCGGGCGTGCATGGCCATCAGGGCCACGCGTGATTCGTGCTTGCCCAGGTAGTAGGGCGACGCCGAGATGTTGATCAGCACGTCCGCGCCGGCTGCGACCAGCTCGCCCAGCGGATCGATGTCGTAGAGCGGCCGCGCGAGCAATTCCTCGTTCGACCACATGTCCTCGCAGATCACGACGCCGAGCCGCCGGCCGCCGCAGGCAATCACCGGCTGCGGCCCGCCGGGCTCGAAGTAGCGGGCCTCGTCGAAGACGTCATAGGTGGGCAGCAGTCGCTTGCGCGAGCGGGCCACGACGCGGCCGCCGGCGAGATACGCGGCGGAGTTGAACACGGGCCGCCCCGAGGGCTGGTCATTTGGCTCGGCGACGCCGACGATCACCCCGTGCGCGGGCCCGCCGGCGCCCGGCGCGGTGGCCGCGGCGACGCGGGCCAGGCCGGCCAGGTTCTGCTCGATGATCTCGCGTCGCAGCAGCAGGTCCTTGGCGGGGTAGCCCAGCAGGCTTTGCTCGGGAAAGACGACGAGTTCCGCCCCGGCCGCCGTCGCGCGGCGCAGCCCGTCGAGGATCAGGGCGGTGTTGCCCCGCACGTCACCGATCGTCGGGTTGGTCTGGACGAGTGCGATCTTCACGTCAGGC
>CAZVRR010000062.1:0-12051 GCA_964629745.1 uncultured Planctomycetales bacterium
GCCGTGTCGGCCGTGTCTTCGGTCGAGAGACTCGCAGACACGGCTCACAGAGCCGTGGCACTCCGAATCCAACACCGCCGCGGCAGCAGGCATGCGGCACGTCGCCGGTCTGCGTCCCATGGGGACGCGGCGATGGTTGCCCAGCACATCGTGCTGGGACCGGCGGCCCTCGCCCTCCCCCAACCAGGAGCCGTCCCCTCGGGACGGCGCGAACGCGGCCCACGGCTCTCTGATCGATCGTCCCACGGCCGTGTCGTCGGTCGAACGGTCGGCGGGACACGGCCCACAGAGCTACGCTACATGGGAACGCTTCAGTCGAACGACCCGCAGACACGGCTTACAAAGCCGTGCCACATCGCAGCGCCGTGGCACATCGGGCGGTGCACCGCCAGCCGCCCTACCGCTTCTCGCGCAGTTGCTTGAAAAACCCCACCAGCACCGGACGCGGAATCTCCGCCAGCTCGGGCGGCGGCATCGTGTCGGAAACGATCCGCTGAATCACCTCGTCCGCCGTGCGCAGATCCTTGCGAATCTCCCCCGCCAGCCGCTCCGCCTCGACCAGGTCGCCGGACGCCATGCTCTGCACATAGCGCACCAGGGCCTCCTCCACCGTCGCCTTCGCCAGCCGCGCGTCACCGGTGGGCGTCGGACGCGACCGGGCATCCCGCGGCGACTCCGGCGGCGGACCCTCGCGGTCTTTCATGATCGTCTGGGCCAGTTGCCGGCTCTCGTCGAGCAGCTCCTTCTGCCGCTGCTGGTCCTCCCGGTCCACCGGCGCGAGCGTCAGGGGCTCGAGCTGATCGTCCGGCGTCGGGATGTACACGCTCTGGTGGCAGAACGGGCACTTGCCGCGTTTCCCGGCGTGCTCGTCCGCCGTGCGGACAAGCTTGCCACAGTGTTCGCAGTGGAATTCGATCGCCATGCCTGGTCCTCTCGTTCCATTCTACCGTGAAGGGCCGCCAAACACGTAATGCGAAACGGCTGCGACAGCCCCCTGCCAAAGATCAGGCCGGGCTCACCCGCTCCTCGAAGCGCATCCCCTCGGCGGCCAGCTCGCGCAGGACGGGGCCATAGATCAGCTCGTGGGTCGGCACGTGGCTGCCCGTCAGCGGCAGGTTCCCGGTCATGATCAGCTTCGCCGCGATGCCGGCGGGCAGGCCGACCGTCCGCGCCATGGCGGTTGTCCCGCCCGGCTCGCCGAAGTGCCTGAAGGTCGAGACCAGGCGTTCGCGCCGCCCGCCCTGCTCCGGGTAGACCGACGTGATCTCGTGCACGATCGCGACCATGTCGCGCGCCTCCGGCGGCAGCGCGAGCCGGGTCTTGAGCAGGTGGATCAGCGCGTCCGCCGCCGTCTCGCCGGCGATGCCCAGCGGCTCCTGCGAGAACACCCCCAGCCAGCGCAGGTTTTCCATGATGCGGCCGGTGGGGCTGATGTTCAGGAACGCCGCCACGTGCGGCTCGAGTCGCTCGCTCGACACGCCGCGCGGCAGGAACATCGCCGTGATCTCGGCGAAGCTGCGCCGGGCGAGATCCGGAATGCGGATGTGCTCATTGGGCAGCCCGAGCCGCACGATCTGGAGCCACGTTTCGCTCCAGCCGGGATAGCGCAGCGTGCCGCGGATCATGGTCTTTACGCGTTCGAGCCGCAGGATCGACTTGTATTGCAGCGAATCGCGGTTCGGGTACGCCTCCATGCGGCCCACCCCGTCCACCTCGACCGGCCAGGAGTGCTGGAACACGTTGTGCCACGGCACGATCTTGATCTGGTCGTCGACCTGGTACTGCGCGCCGTGCTCGGCCGACATCACCACGTTTCGCGGGTTCCACGTGATGCAGTAGCGCAGCGGGTTGCACTGCACTTCCGGCGCGGGCACGCCGCTACCGTAGGAAACGAAGCTCTCGATGAATCCGCCGGCGTTGCGGACGCGCTGAATGATCTCCATCGCCGACATCAGGTCGATGCCGGGGTCGAGGCCGACTTCCGAGAGCAGCAGCACGTTGCGCCGCCGGGCGTCGTGGTCGAGCTGCCGCAGGCCCGCGCTGCGGTACGAGGCGGAGATCATGTGCACGCCGTGCTGCACGCAATCGGCCGCGATCATCGCCTGGAACGTCGCGGGCAGCAGCATAACGACGAGGTCAGCGTGCTGGATCGCCGCTGTCCGCAGGGCCAGGTCGTTCACTTCGAAATAGGTGGTTCCGCCGCGGGGATGGCCGTTGATGCGCCGCGCCGCCAGCTCTTCGTCGCGGTCGCCGACGGTGATGAACCAGTCGTGCTGCTCGGCCTGCTGGAGGAGGTACTGGATGAGGTACGGAGCGCTCTGGCCGGCGCCGAGGACCAGGATGTTCTTCATCAGATCAGCCGCCCGGAATCTTGTACTTGGCCATCTTGTCCCGCAGCGTCGTGCGCGGGATGCCCAGGCGCTGCGCGGCGCGCACCTGGTTGTTCTCGCACTGCCGCAGAGCCATCAGGATCATCCGCCGCTCGATGTCGCTGAGCGTCTCGGTGAGCCCGGTCTTGCCGTTATCGACCGTTTCGAGCTCGGCCAGCGGCGCGGAGACCGCCGGCTCGCCGCCCAGCGGCAAGACGTGCTCCGGCTGGATCGTCTTTCCGCCGCAGAACGCCAGTGCGCGTTCCATGACGTGTTCGAGTTCGCGGACGTTACCGGGCCACTCGTGCCGCATGAGCAGGTCGAGCGTATGCGGGGCGATCGCGATTTTCGCGTCGCCCACCAGCGTGGCATGTTTCGACAGGAAGTGATTCGCCAGCAGCGGGATGTCGTCGGGCCGTTCGCGCAGCGGCGGAATCGCCAGCGTGATCACGTTCAGGCGGTAGTAGAGGTCCTCGCGGAAGCGGCCTTCCTTGACGAGCTTGAGCAGGTCGCACTTGGTGGCGCAGATCAGCCGCACGTCGACGTGCACGGGTTCCTCGCCGCCCACGCGCTCGAACTCCTGCTGTTCCACGACGCGCAGCAGCTTTACCTGGAGATCCAGCGGGATATCGTCGACCTCGTCCAGCAGGATCGTGCCGTGGTTCGCGAGCTCGAACCGGCCGGACTTCTGGCGGATCGCGCCCGTGAACGCGCCCCGCTCGTGGCCGAACAGCTCGCTCTCGAGGACCGACGGCTGGAGCGCCGCGCAACTGAAGCGGACGAATGGCTGGTTGGCGCGACGGCTCAGCGTGTGGATCGCCTCGGCCAGCAGCTCTTTGCCCGTGCCGCTTTCCCCGCACATCAGGATCGTGCGGTCCGTGTCCGCCACCGCCCGGACCTGCGCGAAGAGGCGCTTCATCGACTGGCTGACGGCGACCAGTTGCGAGAGCGTTTCACGGCCGTCATTTCCCGGCGGCCGCTGCTGGCTGGCCAGCAGGCGTTCCAGCTTGACCAGCAGTTCCTGGGTGGTGAACGGCTTGACGATGTAGTCATACGCGCCGCGCTTGATCGCTTCCACGGCGCTTTCGACGTTCGCGTAAGCCGTCATCAGGATCACGCCCACGTCCGGCCGCTGCTGCTTCATGTAAGTCAGCAGGTCGAGCCCGTTCATGCCCGGCATGCGCACGTCGGATACGACCACGTCGACCGGCTTGGAATCGAAGATGCGCCGCGCGCCCTGCGCGTCGCAGGCCTCGTGTACCTGGAATCCGAGCTCGTTGAGCTCGATCTGCAGCGTGATCCGCTTTAACGGCTCGTCATCGACCACCAGGATGTTGCCGCGCATGCCGCCACCTCGTACCGCGCCTGCGGTCCGCCGCGCACTTCACGAAGAGCGCGGCACTTCGGCCACCACGTGCGCCCGCATTCCACCCGAAACTCTGCTGTAAGGCAACCGCCGGCGCGCGCTCCTCTCATCGCGCGCCCGCCCGGCGCCGCCCGAATCGACTTGACAGAGCCGCGGGAGCGGGTTGCAGTGAGGCGATGCCCAGGGCGATCGGTACCCAGCGACTCTTCGTGGACGAGGTGCAAATCCACGTCCGCGGCGGCAAGGGCGGCGACGGCGTCGTCGCCTTCCGGCGCGAGAAGTTCGTGCCCAAAGGCGGACCGGACGGCGGCGACGGCGGCCATGGCGGCGCAGTGTACCTCGTGGCGCGCGCCGGCCTGAGCACCCTGCTCGACCTCGCCGGCCGTCACCACTACCACGCGGAGAATGGGCAGCCCGGCTCCGGCGCCAACCGCCACGGCCGCAATGGCCAGGACCTGTTCGTCGATGTCCCGACCGGCACGCTCGTTTACGACGCCGACAGCGGCCGACTGCTGAAGGACCTCGTCGATGACGGGCAGACGGTGCGCGTGGCGCGCGGCGGCCGCGGCGGCTACGGCAACGCCCACTTTGTCAGCTCCACGAACCAGGCGCCGCGCGAATTCACCCCGGGTCGCCGCGGCCAGGAGCGTACGCTCCGCCTGGAATTGAAGCTGATCGCCGATGTCGGGTTCGTCGGCCTGCCGAATGCGGGCAAAAGCACGCTCCTGGCGCGCCTGACACGCGCCCGACCGAAGATCGCCCCGTACCCCTTCACGACGCTCGACCCGCAGCTCGGCATCGCCGACCTGCCGGGCTATCGTCGACTCGTGCTCGCCGACATTCCCGGCCTGATCGAAGGCGCGCACGAGGGTGTCGGGCTCGGCGATGCCTTCCTGCGCCACGTCGAGCGCACCCGCGTGATCGTGCACCTGGTCGACCTGTGCCCGCCCGAGGGGAGCCCGTCGCCCGCGGAGGCGTACCGGGTCATCCGCGGCGAGCTCGAGAAATACAGCCGCACGCTGGCTAAGCGCGAGGAGATCGTGGTGGGCACGAAGCTCGACCTGACCGGCGCCGACGAGGCCCTCGCCGCGCTGCGCGGGACGCTGGCCGTACCCGTGCTCGGGATCTCGGGCGTGACGGGGTCGGGGCTGCGCGACCTGCTCGAGACGATGTGGACTCGCGTGGAGGAAGTTCGTGCCCGCGAGCCGGCGCTCACACCCACCCGCGTTGACCTCGGGCCGCCGGTGGCACAGGCCGCGCCGAACGAAGAGAATGAGGACTACGCACCCGACGACCAGGCGGCGTCGCCGCTACCCGAAGCCGAGAGCCAAGACGATGCGACTTCCACCGGTTGATGCTCTGCTCGCGATCGACATCGGCAACTCGCGCCTGGGACTGGGCGTGTGGGACCCGGACGGGATCCGCGACGTGCAGCGCGTTCCGATTGCCCAGCCCAGTGCCTGGCCGGCCGCGGTGCAGCAGACGTGGGATGCCGTGCCCGCGGGCGAGCGCGCCGTCGTCCTCGCCAGCGTGGTTCCCGACGAGACCCGCCGGCTCGCGCCGATCATCGAAGACATCTGCGGCCTGGCCCCGGTCTGCGTCCGCGACGACATCCCCCTGCCGATGAAGACCCGCCTCGACAACGCGGAAGAGGTCGGCGTGGATCGCGTCTGCTCCGCCGCCGCCGCCTACCACCGCATCCGCGGCGCATGTGCCGTGGCCTCGTTCGGCACGGCCACCACGATCGATTGCGTGGCGCGCGACGGGGTCTTTCTCGGCGGCACGATCCTGCCGGGCCTGGAGATGTCGTGCGACGTGCTGCATGACCGCACGGCCCAGTTGCCGCGGGTCAAGCTCGCCGAGCCGCGCGGGCCATTCGGCCGGAACACGCACGACGCCATCGTCAACGGCGTGACGTACGCCGCCGTGGGCGCGCTGCGCGAGATCGTTGAACGCTTCGCAACCGAGTTGAGCGAGTGGCCGCACCTGGTCGTCACCGGCGGGGCCGCGGGAATCGTCAGCCGCCTGGCGGAGTTCGTCGACTCGGTCGTTCCGGACCTGTCGCTGATGGGCGTGGCGCTCGCCTACCGCAAGGCCGCCGGACAGGACTGATTGTCTCACGCACCCGACACCGTCCAGTTGCTTACCAGCTCCGGGCCGGCGGCCATCGCCGTCCTGCGGATTCGCGGCCCCGGGGTGCCGGCGTTCCTGTCGCGCTGCGTTGTACCTCCGCGCGCGCGTCCCGGTGCGAAGCTCGTGGTCGGGCAGGTGCTGCGCGCGGAGTTGCGCGGCGCGGCGGGAACGAGCATCGACGACATCCTCGTGTCGGTCCACGCCGGCGGACCCGACTGGGAAGTCCGCCTGCACCTGCATGGCAGCCCGTGGATCGTCCGCCACACGCTCGACCTGGCCGTGGCCGCAGGCTTTCAGGAGATTCCGTCCGACGGAGCGGCGCTCTGGACCTCGCGCGACGCGCTCGAGGCGGAAGTCCTCGCGCTGCTGCCGGCCATGCCATCACTGCGCGGCGCGACCTGGCTCGCGCACCACGCGGACCGGCTGCGGGCGGCCGTGCGCGAGGCATCTGCTTCCTTCGCCGACCCGGGCGGCGGCGAGCGGGCCCGTGCCATCTGCCGGGACTGGTCGGCTCGCACGCCGGTCGTGGAGTGGTTCTCGCACCCGCTGCGCATCGCCCTGGTCGGACCGCCCAACGGCGGCAAGAGCACGCTGATCAACGCACTCGCCGACCAGCCGATTGCCCTCACCTCCCCCACGCCCGGCACGACGCGGGACTGGCTCGAGGTTCACGCGCTGGAAGACGGCTATCCGGTGACCTGGATCGATACGGCCGGCCTCCGTCCGGCGGGCGATCCGCTCGAAGCCGCTGGCATGGACCATACGCGCGCCTGGCTGGAGCAGGCTGACGCGGTGGTCGTCGTGCTGGACGCCAGCCCCCCGGCGTCCGCGACCCGGGGCGTATTTGTTGCGCAGGCCGCGGGTTTCGTGGCGCCCGCGTGCGTCGCACTGAACAAAAGTGATCTGCCCGGCGTGGACGGCCGGGTACTGGCCGAGCTGCCGCGGAACTGGCGTAACCGCGCTGTACTTATCTCGGCCGCTGCAAGATCGGGAATTCACGATATTTACGGCATTGTCACGGCTTCGCAAGGTCGTACGCCAGGCCAATTGACCGGCGCAGGATGCTTCACCGCGCGCCAGGAGCAGTTGTTCAAGGCCGCCGCCGCCGCGCCGGGGGACGAATCCTTACTCCTTCTGTCGCAAATCCTTACCGTCTGATAACCGCAGCGCCGGTTGCAGCGATGCTTGCAACTTCTCGAGTACGGCCGATATAGTCGGAGTTGGCGAAGGCAGTAATAGCCCTGCTGGCTGCTGACCTTCGTGTCGTCTCCGGAGATGCCGGTTGATCATCCTGTTGGGTCTGGCCCTGGTCGGGCTGACCCTCTACATGTCCACCTTGGCCTACGCTCTGCGCGGCTATTCTCGTGCTCGCCTCGTGGAGGAGCTGAAGAACGGCGCGCGGCACCGCTGGCTCGACTGGCTCGACGGACATGAGGCAGAACTCCAGGCGGTGACCGGCTTTGTGCGCGTCGCCGCCAACTTGGGCGTACTCGTTTGCGCGGGCGTCTGGTACATGGGGGGCCGCGGCGTGGCGTTCGAGGCACGCATGCTGGCGCTGCCCTGCGGGCTGACCCTGGTCCTGCTCCTCCTGTTCGCGATCGGCCTGCCGCACGGCCTGGCCGCGCACCTGGGCGAACGAATCCTGGCCCGAAGCTTCCCGCTGCTGGCGGTCCTGCGCATCGCGCTGTGGCCCGTCGCCCGGACGCTCGATGCGGCCGACTTCCTGATCCGCCGGATGCTCGGTAAGGGCGAGCAGACCGAGGCGGAAGAGACCGAGCGGGCCGAGCAGGAGATTCTCGACGCGGTTTCGGAAGGTGAAGCCGCGGGTGCTGTTGACGAGGAGCAGAAGGAGATCATCGAATCGGTCTTCGCCCTCGACGACACGACCGTCGCGGAAATCATGACGCCGCGGACGGATATCAACGCGATCCGCGCCGATGCGGACTACGAGACGGCCCGCGAGGCCATTCTCCGCGGCGGGCACTCGCGGATCCCGGTATACGAGGGCTCGATCGACCACGTGATCGGCGTGCTCTACGCCAAGGACCTGTTGCGGGTACTCCCCGGCGAAGCCGGCCAGGCCCGCAACCTGATCCGGGCCGTCCCCTTCGTGCCCGAGACGAAATCGATCAGCGACCTGCTCGACGAGTTTCGCCAGGCCAAGGTGCAGATCGCGATCGTTCTCGACGAGTACGGCGGAACCGCCGGGCTGGTGACGATCGAGGACATCCTGGAGGAACTGGTGGGCGAGATCGAGGACGAGTACGACCAGGCCTTGCCGCCGGTGATTCAGCATGTCGACTCCGATACCCTCGAAGTCGACGCCCGCGTCCACGTGTACGCGATCAACGAGGAGCTGGGCATCACGATTCCCGAGAACGGCGATTATGAAACCGTGGGGGGCTTCGCGTTCGCCAAGCTGGGCCGGATTCCCGCGGCGGGCGAGGAATTCCAGCATGACAACATCCAGTTTCGGATCGTGGCCGCCGAGCCGCGCCGGATCAACCGCCTGCGGATCCACGTGCAACGGCAGCCCGTAGAAAGCACGTGACCGCCGTCACACGCTCCCGGCGGACGGCGGACAACTCCCCACAAAGCCCGAGATTGCACTGGGTCCCCGCCGCGCCTATCTTAACGTACCCGCCGATGTGAGGTCGGGGGACATCTGCCCGGACCGGCCATGCAAGACAAGGCATTTGCCATCATCAGCGATATCCACTCGAACCTGGAGGCCCTGGAGGCCGTCCTGGCGGATATCGAAGCGCGCGGCGTGCGGGAGATTGTCTGCCTCGGCGACGTGGTCGGATATGGGGCCAACCCGAAGGAATGTCTCGACTTGGTCCGCACGCGCTGCCGGGTCTGCCTGATGGGGAACCACGATCACGCGGTGCTGTACGAACCGGCGAATTTCAACATCGCCGCCGAGCGCGCGTGTTTCTGGACGCGACAGGTGCTGGAGGAAGAGCCGGACCGCAACCTGCGCAACGCGCGCTGGCAGTTCCTGGGCGGCCTGCCGGTCCGCTACCACGATCCGGATGTGCTGTTCGTGCACGCCTCGCCGCGGCGGCCGATCAACGAGTACATCTTCCCCGAAGACGTGTTCACGAATCCGCAGAAGGTTGTGGCCAATTTCGATCGGCTTGACCGGCGGCTGTGCTTCGTGGGTCACACCCACCAGCCCGGCGTCTTCCTCGATGATCCGTACTTTGATCCGCCGAACGAGTTGCCGGACTCGCCCTACTACGAGGTCGAGGACGAGCGTGCGATCATCAATGTCGGCAGCGTGGGCCAGCCGCGCGACCGGGATCCGCGTGCGAGCTACGTGATCGTGTCGCGCAGTGACGACGCTCTGGAGCGCGGCACGGAGAGCCTGGTCGCCGTGGCGCTGAGCTGCGCCGTGGAGCAGGTCGAGTTCGTGCGTGTCGAGTACGACATCGAGAAGACCGTCCAGAAGATCTTCGCCCAGCCGGCCCTGGACGAACTGCTCGGCACACGCCTCTACGAGGGCCGCTAAGCGACAACCGCAGCGGGGAGCAGACGAAGATGAACCCCTTTCGCGGCACCCTGACCGCCCTGGTCACGCCCTTTCGCGACGGCGCCGTCGACTTCGCCGCACTCGAGCGCCATGTGACGCAGCAGGTCGAAGCGGGGGTGGATGGCCTGGTGCCCTGCGGCACCACCGGCGAGTCGCCCACGCTCAGCGCCGACGAGCAGCGGCGGGTCATCGAGTGCGTGGTGCGCGCCGCGGGACGCCGCGTGCCGGTCCTCGCCGGCGCGGGCACGAACGATACGCGCAAGACGCTCGAGCTCGCCCAGGCCGCCGCGGAGGCCGGCGCCAGCGGGCTGCTGATCGTCGCGCCGTACTACAACCGGCCCTCGCAAGCCGGTCTGTTCGAGCATTTTTCCGCGGTCGCCGCCGCGGTGAAGCTGCCGCTCGTGCTCTACAACATTCCCGGCCGCTGTGGCGTGGAGATCGCCCACGACACGATGCGCCGGCTGCGTGCGGCACACGACAACATCGTGGCGGTAAAGCACGCCACCGGCCGCGTGGATGATGCGGCCGAGCTGCTTGCCGCCGGCGGTCCCGAGCTGATCTCGGGCGACGATCCGCTGACGCTGGCGCTGATGAGCCTGGGCGCGGTGGGCGTGATCAGCGTCGCGTCCAACCTTGTCCCGCGCGCGGTGAAACGCCTCACGTCGGCGGCGCTCGCCGGCGACTGGGCGGCCGCCCGTGCCGCGCATCAGCAACTGCTCCCGCTCGCCAAAGCGCTGCTCACGCTCGACACGAACCCCGTCCCGATCAAGACCGCCCTGTCCGCCCGCGGCGTGTGCGCCGAGGAATTCCGGCTGCCGCTCTGCCCCATGGAGCCGACCCGCCGCGCGCGGCTGCTGGCGCTGGTGCAGGGCGAATGGATCGAGTGAGTACGGCGAGCGCAGGCGAATACCCATCCCGCGCGCCGCCTCGATCCTACTCGCGCGACGTGGGCCCCTGACTTGGTGCCGCTGGTCGCATCATCCCGCGCAGTTGCGCACCGATCCGTTCCAGCGGATGATCGCGGTCCTGGTCCGTCAGGGACTTCAGGCGCGGGGCGCCGGCGTCGGCCTCGTCCAGCCATTCTCGCGCGAATGCGCCGCTCCGCACTTCCTCGAGGATGCGCCGCAGCGACGCCCGGACCGCCGGGCCGATCACCTGCGGCCCGCGCGTGACATCGCCGAAGCGTGCGGTATTCGAGATCCGCTGGCGCATGTATGTCAGCCCGCCCTCGTAGATCAGGTCGACGATCAGCTTCACCTCGTGGCAGCACTCGAAATATGCGAGTTCGGGCGGATAGCCGGCCCCGACCAGCGTCTCATAACCGGCCTTGATGAGGGAAGTCAGGCCGCCGCAGAGGACTGCTTGCTCGCCGAACAGGTCGGTTTCCGTTTCATCCTGGAACGTCGTGGCGAGAATGCCGGTGCGATGTGCGCCGATGCCGGCGGCCCAGCCGAGCGCCGTCGGCCAGGCGCCGCCTGTTGCATCCTGCTGCACGGCCGCCAGGGCGAACACGCCGCGACCGGAAAGGAATTCGCTGCGCACGGCCTGGCCCTGGCCCTTGGGAGCGACGAGCACGACGTCAACCTGGGGCGGCGCAACGATTTGCCGGTAGTGCACCACGAAGCCGTGCATGAAGCCCAGGGTCTGGCCGGGGCGCAGGTGCGGGAGTATCTCGCGCTGAAATACCTTGGGGGCGACTTCGTCCGGCAGGCCGAAGATCAGCACGTCCGCGCGCTGTGCCGCTTCGGCCACGGACACCGGTGCGAAACCGCATTCGACCGCCGCCTCGAACCGTCCGCCGGGCCGCTGGGCAATGATCACCTGGCACCCCGAATCGCGAAGATTCAGGGCGTGGGCCTGCCCCTGGGCCCCGAACCCGAGCACGGCCACGCGCCGATCGCGCAACGCCCCGACACTCGCGCGGCCGGCGAGGTTGTCAAGCGGTTCTGTCATCCGGGTGCTCCCGTAGAAAAAAGCACTGCCCCAACCCAACGTCCTCCGCACCAGCGGGTCTGATGTGTCACGAGAGGATCTGCGCGGCCATGGCCGTCATTTTACGCGCCCGCGGGCAAGAAATCCGCTGGGCGAACCGCGCGACGCCGATGTATAATTCGGCCCTTGCGCGTCTTACGCAAGACATGCGGTCAATACCGTGATTCTCGTAAGGAAGGAACACGTGAACAGAGGATTGCGATCCATGATTGGCTGGCTCGGGCAGGCTGCCGCCGCGAGCCTGATCGTTGCCCTGCTCAGCGCGGGCTCGACGTGGGCCGACCAGCCCGGACCGGGTGGAAATGTCGGCGCGGCGACGCAACCCACTACCGCGCCGGCGGGCGATGTGGAGGCCATGAAGCGCCTGATCGCCGAGAAGCTGCAACAGGCGCAGCAGACCCCTACGAAGCGTCCGACGCCGGCGCCGCGTACGGCGCGCCCGCCCCGGGGCCCGGGACGCACGGACGCGGCCACCCCCGCCCGGCTGTCCGACGTGGCCCCGCCCACGACCCAGCCGGGCGCCGCAGCGGGAACGGAGGCGGCCCAGGCCGAAGGTAAGGCGGGCTGCCATGGGGACGGGACCAAGGTGGACCTTGAACCGCCGCCGACTGACCAGCCGCAACCGCGCTGGACCTGCGAACAGACGACGATGGAGA
>CAZVRR010000062.1:12061-16630 GCA_964629745.1 uncultured Planctomycetales bacterium
CCATCTGGCGCGGCCAGGATGCGAAATTCGTCTTCAAGTTTGCCAACAACGGCGAGGGGGTGTTGAACATCGAAATCAAGGGTGGCTGAGGGGCCAAGATTGCCGGCCGGTCTGGCCGGTCCATTCAGCCCGGGCAGTCGGACGAGATCGAAGTGACGCTGAAGACCAGCAGCCGCGCCGGCGACTTCAGTCGCAACATTCGCGTCTCGACCAACGATCCGCAGAACCCCGTCGTGCAGTTGACGTGCAAGGCCAAGACGCTGGTCGCGTTCACGACCGAGCCGACCACGGCCAACTTCGGCAAGATCGCGCGCGACGCCGCCGCGATGACCAAGACCGTCAAGCTCACGCGCGGCGACGGCGGCCCGCTGTCCCCCACCGTCGTGCCGCCCAAGGAGAAGAACTTCTCGGCCCAGTTGCGCGAGATCGAGCCGGGCCAGGTCTACGAACTCGATGTCACGGTGTCCCCGCCGTGGCCGAACGAGCGTCTCTCCGGGTCGATCACGGTTCAGACCGGCCTGGAGGAAGTGCCCACCGAGACGGTGCGCATTTTCGGGCAGCTCGAACCGCGCCTGAAGGCGGAGCCGTCGCGCTTCGTCGTCGCGTCCACTGTGAGCACCGATACCGAGCTCAAGGTGCGCCTGGTCTGGTCGGGCGAACCGGCCAAGGTCCTTCGCGTGACCTCGAACGACGCGACGTTGAACGCGGAAGTGCGCGAGGAAGAGGGCCAGCAGTACATCGTGCTGCACGTGCCCGCCGGGTATGAGCGCAGCCCGAAGACCACAACGAACGTAATGGTCTACACGGACGACGCGATCGCCGGCACGTTGCGCATCCCGATTTCGGGCACCGCAGCGGGCGCCTCCGCCACAGCGCGGCCGGCCACGATGGCACCGGCACCAGCCGGCCAGTCGCGCGCCGCGGGCCGGGCCGCCGGTGCGACGTCGCGCCCGGAGCGCTGATTACAGGTGTGCAGCACATGACAGTCGCGCGCCGCGCGGGACCCTGGTGGACCACCGCGACGCGCGTCTGTGTTCTATCACCGCGAAATGCGACAAAGGGAAACGATGCGCAGGCTACGTGAGATCGTGGGGGAACGTGCGGGTCTGACCTGCTGGATCGGCGGCCTGCTGCTGGCGGCCGCCGTGCCCGCCCTGGCCCAGCAAACGGCGCCCGCCAGCCGCCCGGCGGCGAGCCAGCCGGGTTCGCGGCCCACCGTGTCGGGCGACGCCGCCGCCGTGCGGCGGGCAATTGAGGAGCGGCTCCGTCGCAGCGAGGTCCCGGCCACCCAGAAGGCCCCCTCGAGCCGTGCCATTCCGCGCGTACCGCGCACGGAGGGCCCGACTGCGCCGCACGCCGCACGTTCCGCGCAGCTCGAGCGTGCCCACCCCCCGGCCACGGCGTCTGCCCCCGTCCCGCCGGCCGTCGAGCCGGAGACGCCGCCCAAGCCGACCCTGGACCTGGAACCGCCGCCGCCCGATCAGCCGCAGCCGCGCTGGACGTGCGAGAAACCCACGCTGGACAGTCCGCCGGTGTGGAGCGGCGACGCGGCCCGCTATGCTTTTTCCGTCGCGAACGCCGGCGCGGGCGTATTGAACTTCGAGCTGCAGGCCTGCTGCGGGGCCAAGGTCATCGGGCCCGAGCAGCGCACGCTGGCCCCCGGGGATTCCGCCACGGTGGAAATCGTCGCCATGACGGGGACGCGCGGCGGCGAGTACACGAAACAGATCCGCGCCTACACGAACGACAGCGAGAACCGGATCGTGCAGCTCACGTGCACCGGGCGCGTGCTGATTCCGTACACGCTCGATCCGCCGGATGCGAACTTCGGCAACATCCCGCGCGACGCGGGCCCCGTGACGCGGACGCTCAAGCTCACGCGGGCGGACGCGCCGCCGCTCAAGCCGAGCCTGCGCGAGCCCCGCGGCAGCAATGTCACGAGCGTGCTGCGCGAGCTCGTGCCCGGCGACGTGTACGAAATCGACGTGACGATCTCGCCGCCTTGGCCGAGCGAGCGCCTGACGGGCTCCGTGACCGTGGACACGGGCTTCGAGAAGTCGCCGGCCCAGACGGTGCGCGTCTTCGCCCACCTGGAGCCGCGGTTGAAGGCCGAGCCCGCCCGGTTCCTCGTGCCGCACGTCGTCGAGGAGGACCTGGAACTGAAGGCCAGGTTGGTCTGGTCGGGGCCGCCCGCACGCGTGACGAAAGTGACTTCGACCGAGGCCCGGCTGCAGCCGGAGCTGCGCGAGGAGGACGGGGCGCAATTCGTGGTGCTGCGGATTCCCGCCGGCTACGAACGCGGTCCGCAAACGACCACCGCGGTGACGGCGTACACGGACGACGAGGTGGCCAAGCACCTGCGCATCCCGATCTCGACCAAGCCGCGCATGGGCGTGGCAGCGGAGCAGGGCACACCGGCCTCGACGCCTGCGAGCAGCCGGCCGACGCAAAGCGAGCGGCGCTGAGCGGCGCCGCGCCGGCGAGCCGCGCGGTCGGCGGTAACGCGACACGTACGAAAGGATCTCCCCACCCGCTCTGGGGCCGCGCACCGGCGACGATCCGCAGCGCGGGTGCGGCCGTGCGGGAGTCCTTGACTTTCCCGCCCGCAGCCCTAACGTTCAGGGACTTTTCACTGGCTGATTGTCACGCGCGTTGGCGGAGCTTGCCGCATGGCACACCCGAAACCCTCCCACGTACGACCCTTGACCGAAATGGGCGCGGGCTGGTCGGACCAGCTGCTGCCGCTCGAGCCGCTCGACCTCGCGAAGGCCGGCACGTTCGACGCGATGCTGCGGGCCATGACCCGCACGGCCTTCGCGGGACGCAACCTGGGTGAAGCGGCGGACATCCTGGAGACCATGGCGCGCGATCCGGACTGCTTCGTCGTGCTCACGCTCTCGGGCGCCATGACCATGGCGAAGATGGGACTGGTCATCACCGAGATGATCGACCAGGGCCTGGTGCAGGCGATCGTCAGCACGGGGGCCCTGATGTGCCACGGCCTGGTCGAGCAAAGCGGCCATACCCATTTCCGCCACGACAGCCGCTGGAGCGACGAGCAGCTCTACGAGGCGGGCTACGCGCGCGTCTACGACACGCTTGAGCTGGAACAGAACCTTGCCGCCGCCGAGGTCATCATCCGCGGCGTCCTCGAGTCCATGCCGGCCGACCAGCCCTTCGGCAGTTTCGAGCTCCACCAGAAGCTTGGCGCGCGTCTGAGCGCGCAGGGGGCCGGGCGCGGCATACTCCAGTCGGCGGCCGCCAAGGGCGTGCCGGTCTACGTGCCCGCGTTTACCGACAGCGAACTGGGCATCGACCTGTACCTGTACAACCTGCGGCAGCAACTGGCCGGCAAGCCGCCACTCCAGCTCGACCTGCTGCGCGACTTGCAGGATTACTTCGAGCGCGTCATGCAGTCCAAGCGGCTGGGCATCTTCACGGTCGGCGGCGGCGTCCCGCGCAACTGGGCCCAGCAGGTGGCCCCGATGGCCGAGATCCTGCATCGCAACACCGACGGCCAGGTGGGCGGGCTGATCCGTTTCCAGTACGGCATCCGCATCTGCCCCGAGCCGACGCACTGGGGCGGCCTGAGCGGCTGCACCTACTCCGAGGGCATCTCCTGGGGCAAGTTCGTCCCGCTCACCGAGGGCGGCCGGTACGCCGAGATCTACACCGACGCGACCGTGGCCTGGCCGATCCTCGTGCGCGGCGTCCTCGAACGGCTGGGCCGCTACCAACCAGGCGCCGCGCAGTGATTGAGGAGGCCGGCATGCCCAGGAAAATCGACTGGTACTATCATCGCAACGGGTGAGTCGGGTGCGGCAAGGCGCAGGAGTTTCTTGCGCAGCACGACGTCGCCATCGCGGAGGACACGCTCGCCGGCAAGACGCGCCTGGGCGCCGCCGACGCGCTGCGGTTGGCCCGCGCGGCTGAGCGGGTGATCGTTGCGAAATCCGGGCGCGTGCGTGAGTTCGACATGCAAGCCGCCCCGCCAGGCGACGCCGAGCTGCGCGCCGCGCTGCTGGGCCCCACCGGCTTCCTGCGCGTGCCGGCGCTTCGCGCGGGAAAGACCCTGCTGGTCGGCTTCAGCGCGCCGGCGTATGAACAGGTCCTGGGAACTGGGCGGACAGCCTCACGCCGCGCACAATAGTGGGATGGCGGAGTTCATCAGCGAGCCGCTGGAGCCGCTGGCCGGCACGTTTTCCGCCGGCGCGATGGCCTGCGGACTGCCGGGTCTGCCGGCCGGATTCACCTGGCGCGGCGACCGGTACCGGGTCGTCGAGTGCGTGGCGAGCTGGAAGCAGTCCGGTCCGGAACGGGGACGGCTGCATGGTGAGCGCTACCTGCGCCGCCACTACTCGCGCCTGCGCATGGACGACCAGAACCTCTGGACGGTGTACTTCGAGCGCCAGGCACGGCCGGGTGCGGCGGCGAAGAAACGCTGGTTTCTGTATTCCGTGGAGACATCGGACGCACCGCGCTGAGGCGGGCCCGCGGGGCACGGCGGCAGCCCCCCGCCGGGAGCCGCACGGCGTGGGGGACGCCCGCACAGTCGGGGTGGCGGGCCGC
>CAZVRR010000063.1:0-3791 GCA_964629745.1 uncultured Planctomycetales bacterium
GGCGGCGCGATCCGGGCCGCCGGGACAGAGACAGGTTGCGGTTTCGGCGACCGGTTCATCCAGCATGTCCGCGTGGCCGTAATCCGGCACCACGATGTGCCACGCCGGCGCCTGGCTGGCGCCGTAGAACTGCTCATGATTGTCGCCCGCCGGCGCACAGTCGCCGCCCAGGCCAGTGCCGAGTACCAGCGTCGGTAGCGCGAAATCGAACGGCCCCTGCACGACGCGCGCCTGGTTACCCAGCGGGCCGCCGGTGCCGTCCACTGGGTCGACGCCCGCGATTGCCTGTGCACAACCCGGATCGGCGACCAGCGCCAGCCAGGCCACCTTGCCGCCGCGCGAGTGGCCTGCCAGTCCCAGCCGGCGAAGTTGCGGCGCGCAGCCGAGCACGGCCGGCAGCCCGTCCGGCAGCCATGCGAGCAACTCGCTGAGCGTCGCCGCTTCCTCCGCCGCGGTGGGCTGGCCGAGAAGGGCGGCCAGGCCAGGCTCGTACATCTGGGGCGCGACGACCACGAACCCATGCCCGGCCAGGTGACTCAGGATCTCGCCGTAGTCGCCGGCGCGGGTGAGGAACCCGTGCAGAAAGACGACGACGGGATACGCGCAGGGGGTCTGCGGTGCGATCACCAGCAGCGGTACGACATTTCCCCGTTCGCACGCCGGCACGCTCAGCGTACGGACCGGAAGTGAGCCTGTGCCGTGCGGGTCCGCATGGTCGCCGCACACCACGTCTTCCGGCGGCAGGTCCGCTGCGGCGGGCGGGAGAGTCGGGCAGTGCGGCGCCGGCAGGCAGCCGGCCAGCAGTGGGAGTACGAGGAGCGCGGCCAACCCGCCCGTCATCTGCACGCATGCGGCGTTCACGTTCGGTTCACCCCGCTCAGCGGCGCTCCAGCGGCACCCAGCCGCGCGGGGCCGGGCCGATGTAGCGGCTGCGCGGACGGATCAGGCGGTTCCGCTCATGCTGCTCGATGATGTGGGCGCACCAGCCGCTCACACGCGACGCGACGAACAGCGGCGTGTAGATGTCCGGCGGCAAGCCCAGGAAGTAGTACACCAGCCCGCACGGGTAATCCACGTTGGGATAGATGCCCTTGCGCTGCATCATCACGTCCTTGATCGCGTGATACACCTCGGCGCGCCAGGGTTCGTTGCGGGCGGCGGCCAGTTCGTCGACGTAGGGCTCGAGAATGTGGGCCCGGTGGTCGCCGTTCTTGTAGACGCGATGGCCGAAGCCCATGATCTTTTCCTTGTGCACGATCGCGTCTTCGGCCCACTCGCGGGCGGCGTCGGCGTTCTGGAAGCGCTGGATCATGTGCAGCGCCGCCTCGTTGGCCCCGCCATGCAGCGGGCCTTTCAGCGTGCCGATCGCCGCGACCACCGAGGAGTGCAGTCCGCTGAGGGTGCTCGTGCAGACGCGGGCGGCGAAGGTCGACGCATTGAACTCGTGCTCGGCATAGAGGACGAAGGTCAGGTTCAGCACGCGCTCCTCCAGCGCGGTCGGTTCGCGGCCGAATGCGAGCCAGATGAACTGGGCCGCGTGGGACATGCCGGGCCGGGGTTCCAGCAGTTCCTGGCCGTTCATCACGCGCATGCGGGCGGCGATCAAGCTGGGAACCTCCGCCAGGACCCGTACGGCCCGCGTGATCAGGCTGCTGCGGCCCTGCGCGCGGGCGCTGCTGAAGTTGCCGCACAGCGATACGCCGGTGCGCAGCACGTCCATCATCGGCGCCTGGCGCGGGATGGCGCGGAGCACGTCGATCACCGCGCCCGGCAGCTCGCGCTCGCCGTCAATCTGCTGGCGGAAGAGCATCAACTGCTGCGGCGTCGGCAGTTCGCCGTGCAACAGCAGGAAAGCGCATTCCTCGAAGCTGGCGTGGGCGGCCAGGTCGGCGATGTCGTAGCCGCGGTAGATCAGGCGGTCCTGCTCGACGCAACAGATGGCCGTTTCGCCGGCGATGACGCCCTCCAGTCCCGGCGAGTAGATCTCGCGATCCGGTGCATTCATGTGCTGCTCCTGGCGACCGTCGCAGCGGGCGTGTGTGCGGCAGCGCCCGCGGCGGCGCGACGTTCGTTACCGGTGAAAGCCCAAGTTACTTCGGCCCTTGCGGATCGTAGTCCAGCAGATCGTACAGGGCCTGCCGCGTCTGCATGCGTTCGAGCAGGCCGCGTTGCGTGCCGCTGCGCTGCAATTCGTGCAGCGCCGCCGCCATCGCGTGCATGGCGATGCGCTGCAGCGTGACCGGGAAGATCACCATGCGGTATCCCAGTTGCGCGAACTCGGCGGCCGTCAGGTAGGGCGTGCGGCCGAACTCGGTCATGTTCGCCAGCAACGGGGCGTCCACGTCGCGCGCGAAGCGGGCGAATTCCTCCGCGCCCTCGAGGGCCTCGGGGAAGATCGCGTCGGCCCCGGCCCGCAGGTAGGCGTGGGCCCGCGCCACGGCATCGTCGTAGCCGGTCACCCCGCGTGCGTCGGTGCGGGCGATGAGCAGAAAGTCGGGATCGCGCCGCGCGGCGGCGGCAGCGGAGAGTTTCATGCAGAATTCTTCGACCGGCACGAGCGACTTGCCCGCGAGGTGCCCGCAGCGCTTGGGAAACTCCTGGTCCTCCAGGTGCAGCCCGCTCAGGCCGGCGCGCTCGAATTCCTCGACGGTGCGCGCCGCGTTTTCCGGCCCGCCGAAGCCGGTATCGGCGTCCATGACGATCGGCAGGCGCGTGACGGCGGCGCAGCGCGTCGCGTGCGCCACGGCCTCCGGGAGCGTGGACAGGCCGATGTCGGGCACGCCCAGCACGCTGTTGGCCAGCACGGCGCCCGACAGGTACAGCGCCTCGAACCCGGCGCGCTCGATCAGCCGCGCGCTGAGCGCGTTGACCGCGCCGGGCAGCACGACGGTGTGGTCGCGCAGCAGTTCCCGCAACTGGGCCGGGCGGCTGACGGTGGTGGGCGTTTGCGCAGGCATCACGCGTGGTTCCCAGGCCGGCCGACTCAGCGGCGCTTGGCGAGCGGCACGTAGTCGCGCTGCTTGGGGCCGGTGTAAATCTGGCGCGGGCGGTAGATCCGGCCCTTGGAGCTGATGCTTACCTCGCGCCAGTTCGCGATCCAGCCCGGCAGGCGGCCGATGGCAAACAGCACCGTGAACATGTCGAGCGGGATCCCGACGGCCCGCATGATGATGCCGCTGTAGAAGTCGACGTTCGGGTACAACTTGCGCCCGATGAAGTACTCGTCGCGCAGCGCGATCTCTTCGAGCCGCTTGGCCAGGTCCAGGAGCGGGTCATGGATGCCCAGCTTGGCCAGCACGCGGTCGGCGGCGCGCTTGATGATCTGCGCCCGCGGGTCGAAATTCTTGTAGACGCGGTGGCCGAAGCCCATCAGCCGCGTCTTGCTGTCCTTGGCTTTCACCCGGTCGATGTACGACTCGAGCGGTTCGCCCGTGGCGCGGATCTGCTCGAGCATGCGGATCACTTCCACGTTCGCACCGCCGTGCAGCGGGCCCCACAGGGCGCATACGCCGGCGGCGACGGAGGCGTAGAGGTTGGCGCGCGAGGAGCCGACCATGCGGACGGTCGAGGTCGAGCAGTTCTGCTCGTGGTCGGCGTGCAGGATGAAGATCAGGTCGAGGGCGCGCTCCACGTCCGCGTCCGGCTCGCACGGCTTGTTCGGCATGCAGAACATCATGTGCATGAAGTTGCCGGTGTAGGACAGGTCGTAGCGCGGGTAGACGATCGGGTGGCCGATGGACTTCTTGTACGACGCCGCCGCGACGGTGCGGACCTTGCTGATCAGCCGCGCC
>CAZVRR010000063.1:3801-10409 GCA_964629745.1 uncultured Planctomycetales bacterium
TCCCGCATCAGCGCTTCCACATCCAGCCCGTGCAGCCGCGCCGCGTTTTCGATGAAGTGCGCGTCGTCCTCGGGGCGCGTCAGCTCCGGCTCGAAGCAGCCCAGCGTGTTGATCATGGCCGAGAGGATGGCCATCGGCGGCGCCGTCGGGGGGAAGCCCTCGAAGTGGTGCCGCATCGCCTCGTGAATGAACATGTGATCGCTGAGCAGGTCGCGGAATTCCTGGAGCTGGCGCTCCGTGGGCAGCTCGCCGAAGATGATCAGGTACGCGGTCTCGACGAACGTCGAATGCTCGGCCAGTTGCTCGATCGGGTAGCCGCGGTAGCGCAGGATCCCGCGTTCGCCGTCGATGAACGTGATGTTCGAGCTGCACGAGCCCGTGTTGCTGTAGCCGTCGTCGAGGGTGATCAGCCCGGTCTCGGCCCGGAGCTGGGCGATGTCGATGGCACGTTCGTCCTCGCTCCCGACCACGATCGGGTATTCGCGCGTCGCGCCGTCAACGATCAGTTTCGCCTTCTCGGCCATGACGATCCTGCCCTGTAAACAAGTCCCGCTGGTACCTGCTCACGCCCTCGCCTCGAACTCGAGGAATTCGGCGACACTGTCCAGCCGCTCGAACTGCAGCGCCTGGTCCCGCAGCCGGCCGGCCGTGGCCGGACTGACCACGTCCCGCGCCAGCCCCTCGAACTTGCGGACGACCTCATCATCCGTCATCGGGTTGCCGGCGTGCCCGCGCGGGTACTTTACCAGCCGCTCGAGCCGCCGGCCGTCTTTCAGCGTGATGATCAGCCGATTCGGAATGCCGTCGGGATACCCCGCGTTGCACTCCGGCGTCTCGACGATGCGGATGCGGTCGAGGACGGACAGCACGCGCGGGTCGCGGATGTTCGCATCCGAGAACGACTCGCGCGTCACGTCGCCGTCGCGCAGGGCCAGCACCACGCAGTATCCCATGCTGTGGTCCGCGGTTTCCCGGCTGGTCGGCCGCCACTTCTCGGGTTCACTGCCGATGATACTCACCGCGGCCTCGAAGCTCTCGATCAGAATGTGATCAATCTTCTCGAGTGCGCCGATTTCCGGCCGCAACTGGAGGGCCGCATCGATGGCCGACTGGCTGTGATACTCGGCCGGCCAGTACTTTACGTACGTGCGCCGGATCATCCAGTCGTCGGGTCCGCCGGACCAGGCCAGGGAAAACGGCCCGGTGACCAGCTTCTGCAGCCCCTTGGGCCCCTCGAAGATTTCATGCGGGCCGGTCATGCCCAGCCGGGCCAGGTTCGCGGCCATGATGCCGTTGCGGGCCGCGTTGGAGAACGCGCAGGCCTTCCAGTCGGAGAGCTGGCCGGTCCGCGTCTGGCGCGTGGCGAAGTTGCAGACGCCGGCGATACCCAGGGCGTGGACGAGCTGCGCGGGACTGAGCCGCCAGAGCTTGCCGGCCAGCAGGGCCGTGGAAAACGCCCCGTAGCACACGTGATCCCACCCGTGCTTGCGCAGGCTGGCTGCATCGCACAGGCGGCATTGGAGTTCGTAGCCCAGGACGATCGCGGTCAGAATCTCGCGCGGGCTCGCCCCGGCGGCCTGACCGACGGCCCACGCCGCCGGGATGTTGTCGCTGGGGTGAGCCGGTTCGAGGCTCAGATACGTGTCGTTGTAATCCAGGTAGCGGACCAGCGCGCCGTTGCTGAAAGCCGCGAGGTCGGGCGTGGTGCGATGCCGCGACCCAAGCAGGCTGGCCCCGCCGCTCATCGTGACAGCCTCGGCGGCGGCACGAGTCACGCGGCCGGGCCGGCTGTCCCACGCGCCCAGGGCGGTCCCGAGCGAATCGAGAATCCGACGTTTCGCCTCGTGAACGGTTTCAGGACTGAGGTCGTCGAATTTCAGTGCATGCGCCCGCTCGGCGAGCGTGTGTGCCAACGTAGCCATTCCTGCTCCTGGATGGAGTCCGAACCCGAACCTCGTATTCTGCGCGGATCTTGACCTGCGTCAACTCGCCGCCGCGCCGAAGGAGCCGGCGAATCACTCTAAAAGAGATTATATCAGTCCTGATTGTGCGAGAGCACCGAATTTGTACCATTCCGGCATGGCGATTGCCGATGGAACGAGTCCGTAAGGCACGCTTTTGCTGGGAGCGCGATGTCCGACACGACCTTGTTTCTGCTCGATCTCGCGGAAGGACCGCTGTTCCGGGTCGCGTTCTCGCTGCTCGTGCTCGGACTGCTGCGGGCCGGCGCGTTCGCCGTGGCTGACCTGATCGGCGGCTGGCTCACCGCGCTGGACGGGCGCGAATTCGCCGGCAAGCTCGGGTGGCGCCTGCTGTGGTGGTTCTTTCCGGCCCGCGTGCTGCGCCAGGTATTCCCGGGACAGACGCCGGGCGATCGCATCTACCTGAGCCTGGTCGGGGCGGCGGCGACCGTGTTCCGCGTGGGCGTCGTGCTCGTGCCGACCTTCATGCTGGCCCACGTGTACCTGTGGGAGCGGGCATTCGGGCAGTCCTGGCCGGCGTGGCCGGGGCCGGTGGCCGATGGGCTGACCCTGGTCACGATGTCGGCCGGGCTCGTCGCGTTCTTCGGGCGGCTGTATTCGCCGCTGCTGCGCCGCGTCGAGCCGCCCTGGGCGTTTCTCAAGCCGCTGCTGCTGCTGCTCCCGTTCGTGACCGGCTACCTGTCCATGCATCCGACGATGTTCTCGCTCGACTACTACGTGCTGCGGCTTGCGCACGTGCTCAGCGCCGAACTGGTGTTCGTGCTGATTCCGTTTGCCCGGCTGCTGATGCCGTTGCACCCGCGCCTGGTCGACCTGCTGCCGGCCGTCGCCTGGCGGCCCGAGGCGGCGCCGGCCGTGCCGCAGCCGATGGCCCCGGCGGCTCGCCTATGAAAGCAAAGCCTGACGACAACGCGATCTTCGGAATCCTGACCGACACCACCCGCTGCACCGGCTGCGAGTCGTGCGTGGAAGCGTGCCGGCAGACCTACCGGCTCGGCCGCGACCGCAACTGGCGCTGGAAGGGGCACGTGGACGACCTGTCCAGCACGCGCTTCTGCACGATCATCCGCCGGCCCGGCAAGCACTTCGTGCGGCACCAGTGCCGGCACTGCCTCGAGCCGGCCTGCGCCTCGGCCTGCATTGTCGGCGCGCTGCACAAAACGGATATCGGCCCCGTGATCTACGATGAGAAGCGCTGCATGGGCTGCCGCTACTGCATGATGGCCTGCCCCTACGGCATCCCGCGCTACGAGTGGGAGAGCACGGTGCCGCTGGTCCGCAAGTGCATTCTGTGCTACGACCGCATCAAGACCGGCGGGCAGCCGGCGTGCACCCAGTCCTGCCCGTACGGGGCGACGATCTTTGGCACGCGCGCCGCGCTGCTGGCGGAGGCCCGCCGGCGCTTCGCCGAAAACCCCGGGCGCTACTTCCCCGCGGAGAATCCCAAGATCTTCGGCGAAACGGAAGTGGGCGGCACGTCGGTGCTGTACATCTCCGACATCAATCTCGATTTCCTGGGCTGGCGGCCGAACCTGGGCGATGAGCCATTGCCGGCGCTGACGTGGGCGGCGCTGTCGAAGGTGCCGAAGATCATCCCGGCCGTGGCGGGGCTGATGGCCGGCATCTACTGGGTGATCGGGCGGCGCATGAAGCTCCAGGCGGAGGCCGCCGCGCCGCCGGCCGGCACATCGGCGCCCGAAGAAGGGGGCGCGCGCTGATGTCCGTGCGTCCGGCCAATCCCAAGCTCGAGCGCGTCAAGGCGCTGCTGTGGGCGGTGATGGGTGTGTGGGTGGTCGTGACGGTGGCGCGCTTCGCGCACGGGATTGGCGCCACGAGCGGGCTGACCGACGTTTCGCCCTGGGGGTTCTGGATCGCGTTCGACGTCATGGCGGGCGTGGCCCTGGCGGCCGGCGGCTTCGTGGTCGCCGCGATTGTCTACATCTTCGGCGTGGAGAAGTACCACGCGTTCGCCCGGCCGGCGATCCTGACGGCCTTGCTCGGCTACATCGCGGTGGCGGTAGGGCTGCTCTACGACCTCGGCCTGCCCTGGCATATCTGGCACCCGATGGTGTTCCCGCAGCATCACTCGGTGCTGTTTGAAGTCGCGATGTGCGTGATGCTGTACCTGACCGTGCTGGCGCTGGAGTTCAGCCCGGCGGTCCTCGAGCATCCGCTGTTTCACCGGCGCGTCTTTCAGCGCCTGCTGCACTGGATCAAGAAGCTCACGATCCCGCTGGTCATTGCGGGCATCGTGCTGTCCACGCTGCACCAGTCGTCGCTGGGCTCACTGTTTTTGATCCAGCCGTTCCGCGTGCATCCGCTGTGGTACAGCCCCTACCTGTACGTGCTGTTCTTCGTCTCGGCGATGGGGCTGGGCCTGATGATGGTCACGCTTGAGGCGCTGCTGTCGGCGTGGCTGTTCGGGCACAAGGTGCAGGTGCCCCAACTGGCCGGCCTGGGCCGGCTGGCGTCCATCGTGCTTTCGATCTACGTGCTGCTGCGCGTGGGTGACCTGTGGTGGCGCGGCGAGCTGCCCCGGCGCATGGACGGGTCCTGGCAGGCGGGGCTGTTCCTGTTCGAGGTACTCTTCAGCGCGGCGGTGCCCGCCGTGCTGCTCGCGCTGCCGCGCGTGCGGACGAGCATCGCCGGCCTGGCGACCTGCTCGAGCATGGTCGTGCTCGGCATCATCATGCACCGCTTCGACACGTGCATCATCGCGTTCGCGCGGCCGGAGACGATGCCGTACTTCCCGACCTGGACCGAGCTGGCGATCAGCCTGGGCATCGTCTCGGGCGCCGTGCTGGTCTTCATCTTCTTCAACGAAAACCTGCGCATTGTCGAGCATGACGACCACGGGGCACACGGCGAACGCGCGCCGCACGCGGGCGCCGGCGCCGTACCCGCCCCGGTGCCGGCGCGCGGCACGGAGTTCACGCCGACGCTGCGCCGGCATTCGCTCGTATTTGTCATCGCGGCGGCCCTGGCCATCGGGTTCCTCCCGGAGGACGCGATCTTCGGGGCGCAGCCGCGACCGACGCGCGTGCGCCTGTCACGCACCGTGGAAGCCCTGGCGGTGCAGGTCGCTCCGCCCGTGCGGCGCGTGTTTCACGTGTCGAGCCTGTCGGGCGACGTGCCCGCGATCGCCGATCCCGAGCCGGCCCGCGTCACGCTGATCGATGGCAATCGCGACTGGCGCTTCGTTCCGTTCACGCACGAGGACCACGTGGCGGCACTGGGCGAACGCGAATCGTGCCGGCTTTGCCATCACCAGAGCATGACCTTCGACCAGAATTCCGCGTGTTACCAGTGCCACCGCGACATGTACGAGCCGACTGACACCTTCGACCACGTGCTGCACGTGCGCCGGCTCGGCGGTAACGCCGCCTGCGTGGTGTGTCACGCCGACACGCGGGTGCGCAAGTCGCGGGAGACCGCGTTGTCGTGCTGGCAGTGTCATGGCGACATGGTGGTGAGCGGGTCGGTGGTTCCCGCGCGGGAGGCCGGACTGGCCGGATATGCGCCGAGCTACATGGATGCGATGCACGGGTTGTGCGTGCGCTGCCACGAGCAGCTTTCCGTGACGCGGCCCGATGTTTACGGCACCGAGTTTGGCCGCTGCGACGTGTGCCATCGCGAATTTGAGGACACGGACCATCGCCGGATGGCGCCCTATGTGCCGATGCCGCCGGGGCACCTGGAGCGGCCCTCGCCGGCGCCGCCGCCGAGCCCGGAGGCCCTGGGCGCCGTCGTGCATCCGCGCGCGGCGCTGGGTGAGAAGTAGCATGAATCGCGCGAGTGGGTCAGATCGCCTGTCTCCTGCGCCGGCCAGCGGTCTCCGGCCGCTGGCGCGCGTGGGTCGGCTGCTGCACGGCGCGATCGTCCTGCTCGCGCTGAGCGTACTGGTCTATCTCGCCGTGCCGTATCTCCGCGCCGCGTCGCACCGCGAGCACGCGGTGCTGCCTTCCACGATGGAGCAGGTCGACTGGTCGAGCCCGGAGAGCAGCCGCTATTGCCTGGCGTGCCACCGGCAGGTCGCGCCGGCGACGGCGGGCCTGGATGTCGAGCACGGGCACCCGCAGAACGTGCCGTTGCGCGAACACCAGGTCGCCGCCGTCGCGGAGCTGGGGACCGTGGCGGGACCGGGCGACACGCTGATCTGCATGAGCTGTCACGTGCTGGGCCGGCAGGCTCCGCATATGCTGGCGGACACCCTCGCAGACAGCGCCCTGTGTCAGCGCTGCCATCCGGGGCACTACGCCCGGCATACGCCGCACGATCTGCGCGAGTCGGCGCCCGATGAGCGCAACCGGGCCGGGCAGACCGCCGCGGAGGGCGGGCCGTGCAGCGCCTGCCACCTCGGGCATCGCTACGCGCGCGATTTCATCCGCTCGCCGCTCGACCCCGACGGCCGTTGCCTGACCTGTCACCAGGCCTATCACGTCGCCGCGCACCATGCGCGCACGCGAATGGACCATCCCGAATCCCGCTGCAGCGAGTGTCACAATCCGCATGACATGTCGCACGGCGAATTCCTCAAGCAGCCGGTGGGCACGTTATGCCTGGAGTGCCACGCCGAGCTGGGCGGCGGCCTGGCCGCCGGCATGCATCCGCTGGGGGCGATGGAGC
>CAZVRR010000063.1:10419-13161 GCA_964629745.1 uncultured Planctomycetales bacterium
GCGGGTGCGTCGACCGCGGCGGGCCGGCACGAGCTGACCTGCCTCGCATGCCATGCGACACATGCCGCCAATCACGAATCCCTCCTGCTGCTCGAAGCGAACTCCAACCGGCTGTGCCTGAGCTGCCACGCGGAAATGGGACCCGAGCACGCCACCGCCGGCACGCTGGCCGCCCATGGCGCGAGCCCGCCCCTGGCAGAGGAGCAGATCGCGGTCGTCGCGGGGCTGGGAAACCGCACGGGTCCTGAGGGCGAGCTGCTGTGCGTGTCCTGCCACCGCGTCCACGGTGCGCAGTCCGGGACGGCTTTGCTTTCGTTCCAGCCCCAGTACGGCGAAGTCTGCGTCGCGTGCCATGCCGAGCAGGCCGGCGTGTTCGGCACCTCGCACGACCTGCGGGCGGAGTTCCCGCGCCTGGCCAATGCGGCGGGCCTGACGCCGGCCGCCGCCGGCACGTGCAGCGCGTGCCACATGGCACACGAGTTCCCGCGACCGGCTGTGCCGGGCCCGGGGGATCCGAGCGGACGGTGCACTTCGTGCCACCAGCCGGGACAGCCTGGTGCGGCGCATCCGGTGGATGCCCTGGTACATCCCGAAACGGCCTGCACGCAGTGCCACGATCCGCACCGGCGTGAGTTCGGCCGCTTTCTGCACCAGCCCGAAGCGGAGCTCTGCGCGAGCTGTCATCCCGGCACGACCCGTCTGCTGGGTGGTCCGCACGACGTCACGCACAGCGGGGCGGCCGACGAATGGCCCGCGGCGGCCCGCGAGTCGGGCGGGCCGTGCCTGTCGTGTCACGTTCCCCACGGCAGGGGGCCGGAGTTGTTTCGCGCGGTCGGCGGCGGCGACGGCATGCCGGACCACGACCAGGTGTGCCTCACGTGTCACGCCGACGCGGCGTGGGGCGCTGCGACCGACATTGCGGCGATCCACCCGCAGCAGATCGCCCCGGACCAGCAGAAGGTCAATCTCGCGCTGGTGCCGACGGACGCGCAGGGCAGCCATCGCGTCGGGTGCCGCACCTGCCACGACCCGCACGGCGGGGCGGAGCCGGTGCACCTGGCGCGCGTGGAACCCGAGACCCCGACCGAATCGCTCTGCCTGCACTGCCACGAGCAGAAGCAGTACATCCGGTTCACCGGCCATGCGCCGGCCAAGCTGGCCGGGTACGGCTACGACACGGATTCGTGCAAGCCGTGCCATGCGATGCACGCGTCGCCGGCGGATGCGTTCGGCTCGGCCCTCTCGCCACGCTTCCTGATGAAATACTGCGAGGATGCCCCGGACCAGGGCACCGGTTGCATTCCCTGCCTGGCCTGCCACCACGAGAACGGTCCGGCGCCGATGCGCGCCGTGGCCGTGCACCCGGAGGTGATCACGCTCAACATCATCGACCGTGCCTCGCCGGCGTACATGCCGCTGTTCAACGCGGCGGGAAAGGAAGATGACCAGGGGCAGATCGTCTGCCGGACCTGTCACGTCGCCCACGGGCGGCTCGACCTGCTGCGCTACTTCGCCGAGAAGCAGGCACTCAGCCCGGAGCAGCAGCAGGCCTCGCGGGCCCAGGTGCGTTCGTTCGTCTCGCCGAACATCTGCACGAGCTGCCACGGCGCGGAGGCCCGCAACAAGTTCCTGTTTTTCCATGATCCCGCCCGGCGCGGCGGCGGAAACGGCATTTCGGGGCCGTAGCGGCGCGCACGAAGGCGGCGGGGCGACTACACTCCCTGCATTGCGAAAGCGTGCCGCATGAGCCAGGAAGGTCCCATTCCAGTTCGTCATCCGCAGGAACCGGCGGCAAGCGCTGCTGCGCCCCGTATCCACCTGCCGGGTCTGCTTCAACCGGAGCTGCGGAACCTGCTTGGCGCAGAGGGGCACCCGCGTTACCGGGCGGACCAACTCGCTGATTGGATATTCAACAAGGATGCGTCCGGCTTCGACCAGATGTCGAACCTGCCCAAACCACTGCGGGCATGGCTGGAGCAGCACGCGGTGCTGTATGCGTCGAGCGTGACGCGCGAAGCCGTATCGCAGGACGGCACGCGCAAGCTGCTGCTGACGTGGCCGGACGGCGCCGCGGTCGAGACCGTCTGGATCCCCGAGGAGGAACGACGGACCGCCTGCCTGTCGTCGCAGGTGGGCTGCCCCGTCGGGTGCGCGTTCTGCGCGAGCGGGCTGGAGGGCGTGCAGCGGAACTTGAGCGCCGGCGAGATCGTCGAGCAGGCGCTGCGGGTACGCCAGGTGATCCGCCGTGCACTGAACGACGCGACCGCGCGGCTGACCAACATTGTCATGATGGGCATGGGGGAGCCGCTGGCGAATTACCCCGAAATACTCAAGGCGATCCGGATCATCAATGCGCCCTGGGGCCTGGGGATCGGGGCGCGCAAGATTACGGTCAGTACGGTGGGCCTGCCCCAACAGATTCGCAAGCTGGCGGAAGAGGATCTCCAGCTCAACCTGGCGCTGTCGCTGCACGCGCCGACGGACGAACTGCGGCGAACTCTGATCCCGTGGGCCAAGATGCCGCTGGCGGACGTGCTGGCGGCGTGCGAGTACTACTTCCAGCGCACCGGGCGCGAGATCACGCTCGAATACATCCTGCTCGACGAAGTGAATAACATGCCCGAGCACGCCCGGAAGCTCGCGTCGATCGCCAAGCGGCTGCGCGCGAACATCAACCTGCTCCGCTACAACCCCGTGCCGGGACTGCCGTTCCGCCGGCCCAACGCCGATTCGGCGTACGAG
>CAZVRR010000063.1:13171-16359 GCA_964629745.1 uncultured Planctomycetales bacterium
TTCAGCGCGTGCTGCGCGAACTCGGCGCCAATGCCCACATCCGCACCTCGCGCGGGCAGGACATTGACGCGGCCTGCGGGCAACTGCGCCGTGCCGCGCAAAGCGCCGGCCAGCCGGATCGCTGCTGACACCCGGGGCGCACAAGGGGATAATCGCGCGCATGTACCGCGTCCTGTTGCCTGCACCCCTCGATGAAGCGGCGCAGCGCCGCTTGGAGGCCGGGGCCGAGGTCGTTCGTCCGGCCGACATCGACGAGGCGGCGCTTTGCCGTGCCATCGCCGATTGCGACGCGCTGGTCGCCCGCACGGATCTGCGCGTCACGCGCGCCCTGCTGACGGCCGGGCGACGGCTGCGCGTGGTCGGCGTGGCCGGCGTCGGGCTTGACAATGTCGATGTCGCCGCCGCGCAGGAACTCGGCATTGCCCTGCTGAGCACGCCGGGCGCCGCGTCGGACGCCGTCGCCGAGTTCGCCGTCGGGCTGATCCTTCAACTGCTCCGTTCCGCGGCCCAGCTCGCCGGACGCTACCGGGCCGGCGAGTTCGCAGCGGCCCGCCGCACGCCGCACGGGCGCGAGCTGCGCGAACTGACAGTCGGCATCGTGGGAATGGGACGGATCGGATCGCGCGTCGGGCGGATCTGTGCGGCGGGATTCGGCGCCGACGTGATCTACAACGATATCGTCGACGTCGGTCCGTTCGCGTTCCCCGCGCGGGCCGTAGAAAAACCCGCGCTGTGGGAACGGGCCGACGTGGTTACGCTGCACGTGCCGCTGACCGATCAGACGCGCAAGCTAATCGACGCGGCGGTGCTGAATTCTCTGCGGCCCGGCGCGCTGCTGGTCAACACCGCCCGCGGCGCGATCGTGGACACGGCGGGGCTGCTCGCCGCACTGGAGTCGGGGCGGCTGGGCGGGGCGGCCCTTGACGTGACCTGGCCCGAGCCGTTGCCGCCGGACCATCCACTCCTGCACCATCCGCGCTGCATCGTGACGCCGCACGTCGCGGCCCGTACGCACGGCGGCCTGGCGCGTATGTTTGCCGTCGTGGACGACGTCCTGGAGTTCCTGGGCACGCGACCCGACTGACAGTCCGTTAAGAACCGGCGCCGGTTGCAACGGGTGCCGGCGGCGCTCGAAGAACGTTGCCATGAAGACAGTTCCTGCCCCGCATGGCGGACTGCTACGATCCTGTCGGCGATGCGTCGTTTTACGCAGCTCTACAACGAGATCGACCAGACGACCAGCACGAGTGGCAAGCTCGCCGCGCTGGAGCGCTACTTCGCCGCGGCGCCGCCGGCGGACGCGGCGTGGGCGCTGTACCTGTTGACCGGACGGCGACTGGTGCGGGCGATCTCCTCGCGCCGTCTGCGGGTGTGGGCGGCCGAGGAGGCCGGCATCCCGCTGTGGCTGCTGGACGAGTGCCACGAGGCGGCCGGCGACCTCTCGGAGACGCTCGCCCTGGTTCTGCCGGACGGCGGACGTGGCACGGACCTGTCGCTTGCCGAGCTGATCGAGACGCGCCTGCTGCCACTGGAGCAGGCCGGCGAGGCGGAGCAGCGGGCGCGGCTGGTCGCCACCTGGCGCGAGCTGGATGCGCAGCAGCGGTTCCTCTTTCACAAGCTCATCACGCGCAGCTTTCGGGTCGGTGCCGCCGGGCGACTCGTGATCCGCGCCCTGGCCGGCGTGTCGGGTGTGGACGCCGCGACGCTTTCGCACCGGCTGATGGGGCATTGGCGGCCCAGCGCGGCGGACTATGCGCGGCTCGTCGCGCACGACCCGGTCGCGCGCGACCCGGCCCAGCCGTATCCGTTCATGCTCGCGTATCCGCTCGATGTCGCGACCATCGACCTGGGCGCCGCGCGCGACTGGCAGGCGGAATGGAAGTGGGACGGCATTCGTGCGCAGTTGATCCACCGCGCCGACGTGTACCTCTGGTCGCGCGGCGAAGAGCTGATCAATCGCCAGTTTCCCGAGCTGGTCGCCGCGGGACGGACGCTTCCGGACGGGCTCGTGCTGGACGGGGAGATCCTGGCATGGGAGGCGGGGCGACCGCTGCCATTTGCGGCGTTGCAGCGCCGGCTGAATCGCAAGCGCGTCGAGCCGACACTGTGGCCGGAGGTGCCGGTCGTGTTCCTGGCTTTTGACCTGCTCGAGTCCGGCGGGCAGGACGTTCGAACGCTGCCGCTGGCGCAGCGCCGGCGCGAGCTCGAGGCGCGTCTCGACGACTGCCGCGCCGGCGAGTGGTTCTGCCTCTCGCCGCTGGTGGAATTCGGCTCGTGGAGCGAACTGGATTCGCTGCAGCCAGCGGCGCGCGAGCACGGGGCGGAGGGGCTGATGCTGAAGCGCCGTGACAGCCCGTATGGCGTGGGCCGACAGCGCGGGCCGTGGTGGAAGTGGAAGATTGAGCCCTACCGGGTAGACGCGGTGCTGATCTATGCCCAGCCGGGCAGCGGCAAGCGGGCCAGCCTGTACACGGATTACACGTTCGGCGTGTGGCACGCGGGGGAGCTGGTCCCCGTGGCGAAGGCGTACTCGGGCCTGACGGACGAGGAGATTCGCGAGGTCGACGCGTTTGTCCGGCGGCACGCGATCGCGCGGCACGGTCCGGTGCGCGTGGTTGAGCCGCGGCTGGTATTTGAGCTGGCATTCCAGGGTGTGCAGCGCTCCGACCGGCACAAGGCGGGGGTGGCGTTGCGGTTCCCGCGGATTGCCAACTGGCGCCGCGACAAGCCCGCCGGCGAAGCGGACACGCTGGAGATGGTCCGCGCGCTGCTGGCCGCGCGGTGAGGCTGGCAATCCCCGGCTGGCACCGGGGGCCCTGTTGGGAGCGGCACCGTTCGCTGGCGCGCGTGGTTGGGGTGGTTACGTCGCGCCGACCGCCGGCTGGCGCCTGGCGGCTCCGATGTCGGCCGGGCTGCGCAGGGCGGGGTGGCTCACGACGGAGCCGGCCGCGCGAGCGGCTGGACGGTGGGCGGGAGGGTGGCGATTGCAGGCGGCTGGCGGTGTGCGCGAGGGCGGCGACCGCGAGCGGCTGGACGCGGACGGTGCTGGGCTGGATTGGTGGGTCGCCGACCGCCGGCTGGCGCCTGGCGGCTCCGATGTGAGCTCGGCTGCGAAGGGCGGGGTGGCTCACATCAGAGCCGGCCGCGCGAGCGGCTGGACGGTGCGCGGGAGGGTGGCGATTGCAGGC
>CAZVRR010000064.1:0-16309 GCA_964629745.1 uncultured Planctomycetales bacterium
TGCCACGGTCTGGCTTCGCCTTCGGCACGAAGGCGAAGCCAGGCCGTGCCACACCGGTTGCCCCCTCTTCGTCTTCAGCAAAGAGTGGGAACTCCTCACGACAGAATGCGACGGCGGCTCGTCACGTCGTTTCCTCCACTCGTGCCGCCTACAATGAAAGACAACCCAATGCCGGAGGAACACCATGCAGGGCATTTCCCTCGCGCAGGCGCAGCGGGCGATCGACGCGGCGCTGCGCAAGTCGCAGGAACTGAACGTTCGGATGAACATCGCGGTCGTGGACGCGGGCGCAAACCTCGTCGCCTTCGCGCGGATGGATGACGCCTGGCTCGGCTCGATCGACATCGCGCAGCGCAAGGCACGCACCGCCCGTTACTTCGACATGCCCAGCGGCGAGATCGGCAAGCTCGCCCAGCCGGGCGGGCCGCTGTACCACATCGAGCATTCCAACGGCGGCCTGATCACGTTCCCCGGCGGGATCCCCATTCGCGCGGCGGGGCAGATCATCGGCGCGATCGGTGTCTCCGGCGACTCGGTGGATAACGATCATGCCGTCGCCGCCGCGGGGGCGGCCGCGGTCTGAGTCGGGCTGAAAGCTCGGATTCACCCGTTGCAGGCAGACCGCGAAGGGAACCCTGAAAACCGAAGCGGGGCCCGGCACGCGCTGGCGCGCCGGGCCCCGCATACGTATTCGAGTTGTCGGAGCGGCTACGTCGTCTCGGCCCCCGCACCCGCGACCGCCGGCTCCGCGTCGGTCTTTTCGGCGGTGTCGCCCTCGAAGACGAGCTTGCGATTGTCGCCTTCGCCTTCGACGGTGATCCGGACGATGCTCTTGCCCGCGTACTTGCTGCGCAGGATGTCCTCGCTGAGCGGATCTTCGATCAGCGTGGAGATCGCCCGCCGCAGCGGGCGGGCCCCGAACTTCTCGTCCGTGCCCTTGTCGAGCATGAACTCGCGCGCTTCCGGCATCAGCACCAGCTTCAGGCCGTGCTCCTTCAGGCGCGCGTTCACCTTGCCCAGCTCGAGCTCGAGGATGCGAATCAGGTCGGCGTGCGTAAGCTTGTGGAACACGACGACTTCGTCGAGGCGGTTGATGAACTCGGGCCGGAAGTGCCGCTCCAGCTCGGACATCAGCATGGTCTTCATCTTCTCGTAGTTCAGCTCCTCGTCGCGCTTCATGAAGCCGAACGGGTCCTGGCTCATGATGCGATCGGCGCCGATGTTGCTCGTCATGATCAGAATCGTGTTCTTGAAGTCCACATGCCGCCCGAACGAGTCGGTCAGCCGGCCTTCCTCCATGATCTGGAGCAGCATGTTGAATACGTCCGGGTGGGCCTTCTCGATCTCGTCGAGCAGGACCACGCCGTACGGTCGCCGCCGCACGCGCTCGGTGAGCTGTCCGCCCTCTTCATAGCCGACGTAGCCGGGCGGGGCGCCGATCAGGCGGCTGACGTTGTGCTTCTCCATGTACTCCGACATGTCGATCACGATCAGCGCGTCCTCGTCGCCGAACATGAACTCGGCCAGGCTCTTGGCCAGCAGCGTCTTGCCCACGCCCGACGGGCCCAGGAACACGAACGAGCCCATCGGCCGGTTCGGGTCCTTCAGGCCCGAGCGGCTGCGCCGCACGCTGCGGGCGATGGCGCTGATCGCCTCTTCCTGGCTGACGACCTTCTTGTGCAGCTCGGTTTCCAGCTCGAGCAGGCGCGAGGCCTCCTCCTTCTCCAGCCGCGTCAGCGGAATGCCGGTCATCTTGCTGACGACCTCGGCGACGATCTCCTCGTCCACCACGCCGTCCACTTCCTTCGACCGGTTCTTCCACTCGCGCTGGATCTCCTCCTTCTTGGCCCGCAACTGCTCGCACTTGTCGCGCAGCTCGGCGGCCCGCTCGTAGTCCGCGTTCTTGACCGCCTCGTCCTTCTCCGCGGTCAGGCGCTCGATGTCGCGCTCGACCTGCGCCAGGTCCGGCGGCATGGTCATGCTCTGGATCCGCACGCGCGCCCCGGCCTCGTCGATCACGTCGATGGCCTTGTCGGGCAGCACGCGGCCCGTGATGTAGCGGTTCGACAGCTCGGTCGCCTGGCTCAGCGCGCCGTCGGTGATGTGCACGCGATGGTGCGCCTCGTAACGGTCGCGCAGGCCCTTGAGAATCTCGAGCGTGTGCTCGGTGCTCGGCTCGTCCACGTGGATCGGCTGGAAGCGCCGCGCCAGGGCCGCGTCCTTCTCGATGTACTTGCGGTACTCGTCAAACGTCGTCGCGCCGATGCACTGGATCTCGCCGCGCGACAGCGCCGGCTTCAGCACGTTCGAGGCGTCGATCGCGCCCTCGGCGCCGCCCGCCCCGACCAGCGTGTGCAGCTCGTCGATGAACAGGATCACGTTCCGCGCCCGGCGCACCTCGTTCATGACCGCCTTGATGCGCTCCTCGAACTGGCCGCGGTACTTCGTGCCGGCGACCATCATCGCCAGGTCGAGCACCACGATGCGCCGGTCATGCAGGATCTCCGGCACCTGGTGCCGCACGATCTTCTGCGCCAGGCCCTCGACGATCGCCGTCTTGCCGACGCCCGCCTCGCCCAGCAGGACGGGGTTGTTCTTCATGCGCCGGCAGAGCACGGTGATCACGCGCTCGATCTCGTTCGCGCGGCCGATGACCGGGTCGAGCTTGCCCTCGCGGGCCAGGTCGGTCAGGTCGCGGCCGAACGAATCCAGCGCAGGCGTCTTGCTCTTGCCCTTCTTGGGCGTCTCGGCCGGGCCGGCCATGGCCGCCGGCTCCTCCGGCTCCGCCCCGGCCCCGAGCAGGTTCAGGACCTCCTCGCGCACGTCTTCCAGCCGCAGGCCGAGGTTCATCAGCACCTGCGCCGCCACGCCGTCCTGCTCGCGCAACAGGCCCAGCAGCAGGTGCTCGGTGCCGACGTAGTTGTGATTCAGATTGCGCGCCTCTTCAATGGCATATTCGATGACGCGCTTGGCCCGCGGCGTCTGCGGGAGCTTGCCCATCGTCACCATTTCGGGGCCGCTCTTGACGAGCTTCTCGACCTCCAGCCGGACCTTGCGCAGGTCGACCCCCAGGTTCTTGAGCACATTGGCGCCGACGCCCGAGCCCTCCTTGACCAGGCCGAGCAGGATGTGCTCCGTACCAATGTATTCGTGGTTGAACCGCTGGGCTTCCTGGTTGGCCAGGGCCATCACCTTTCGCGCGCGGTCCGTGAATCGTTCGAACATTCCTGCCGTTCTCCTTCAAGGCCGGGCACGCACAACGCTTGCGTCCGGCGCCTTCGGTCGATGGCCACACCCGCGGCGGATTCTAGGACTCCTGCGCAGGCGCATCAAGGACAGCCAACGCCGCCTATCCTGCTATCGACCGCCCTCCGGGATCGGTCCAGCCACTCAACCGGGCGGTGTACGGCGCGTGCCGAGGTCCAGGGCCGCCTCGTGCGAGCGGACCTGGTCGCGATAAAGTCCGTGCCGATCCAGGGCACGCACGTGTTGCCACGCCGCCCGGGCCGCTGCGACATCGTCCAGCCCGCTCCGCGCTTCCGCCACGCGCACCGCCACCAGCAGGTCCTCGCCCGCCAGGCTTTCCAGCGGCGCCAGGGCGGCCAGCGCACCGGCGTAGTCCTCCGCCAGCAGCCGTTCCCGCGCGCGTGCCAGCGCGGCATGGCGCAAGGCTTGCCTGTCACGCCGCCGCGCCGCCTGTCGCGCGCGAACCAGCGCGATTTGCGCCGCGACATAGAACATTCCGGTAACCAGCACGACGAGCGCCGTGCGGCCGGCCGACCAGTCGTCAGGCACCAGCAACACGCTCCAGACTGCCAGGTTGGCACACAGCGCGAAACCCAGCCCCAGCAGCAACCCGCTCGCCAGGCCGCCCAGCCAGATCACGCCCGCACCCGGCACGAGCAGGTTCAACAGCCCGGGCCAGGCCCGGTCGGCGGACGCCGTGCTGGTCGAACCGCTTCTGCTCACGGCCGTGTCACGACCTGCGTGTACATTTCCAATAACTCGTTCGCCAACCGCACAATTCCGTGGTGTGCCTGCACGTAGCGCGCCGCCGAGGCGCGCAGCTGCTCGGCCTGCCGGTCGTTTCGCGCGGCGCGGCTGAGCTGGTAGGCCAGTTCCACCGCCGAGCCGGGCGAAAACTGCCAGGCGGTCTGATCCTCGATGAACCAGTCGGCGATCTGGTCGCGCGAGGCAATCACGAGCCGGCCGGTCGCCATGGCCTGCAAGGGTGCGAGCGACAACTCCCCCTCGCGGGCCGGCATCACGTAGACATCCGCGCCCGCCAGGGCGCGCTCCCAGAGCTCTGGCTCGTCGATCACCGTGATGCAGTCCTGGATGTGGGCCGCGCGAATCCGCTCGCGCAGTTCCTGGCTGAGCCGGCCGGCCCCGATCAGCACCACCTGGAGGTCACAATCCTGGCGGTTCACCGTCGCGACCGCGTCGATCAGCACATCCAGCCCGGCGCGCGGCTGAAAGTGGCCGGTCCACAGCACGCCCATCGTGCGCTCCGCGCGGGCCGTCGTGGCCTGCTCGGGCGGCAGCAGCGCCGGCGCCAGCTCGCGGGCCGTCGCGCGGCGCTGCGGTCCCAGGGCGGCCGCCAGTTCCCGGCACGCGACGACGATGCGCAGCTCGAGATGACCATGCAGCGCCACCACGGCTGCCACATCCTGCTCACCCAGCAGGTACGCCATGACCGGGATCCCTGCCTCCCGCGCCCAGTTCGCCGCGTGCCGCAGGCCCGCCTGGCCCCACACGTGCAGGACGTTCGGCGCCGCCTCGAAGTCCTCGATCTGTCGCACGAAATGCCGGGGAGCAAACCAGCCCGCCAGGTGCGGCACGCTGCGGCACTCCACCGGCATGGTTTCGAGACGGCGCACCGCCTGCTCGTCGTCGGTCAGCAGCGCCACGCGCACGCCGGCGACGTGCTGTGCCAGGATGAGCTGCCGCAGCATCGTACCGAAGCGATCGAAGACGGCGCTGTCCGCGATATGCAGCACGTTCAGGTCGTGCCCCGCCGCGTCGTCCGAGCTGTCCACGTGCTGCGAGTCCATCCGTGTCGGCTCGCGCCAGCCGACCGGTCTAGGCCGGCGGGTTGCTGTCGCGGTGGCCCACGATCGCGCGCAGCGTCTGCGCCTGGATCTCGACCGGGGCTGACCAGACCAGGAAAAGCATCGCTTCGCGCAGCAGCCGCTCGGCGGCGTGCGGTCGCGTGTACCCGGCCCCTTTGCTCACCGTCAGGTAGGCCAGCGCCAGGCGGGTCACCAGCATGTTCACGCGCACCCGGATGCCGGCCGCATCGACCTGGGCGTCCCTGCGTCCGACGCGCGTCGCGGCATCGAAGAAGCGGGCCCGTTCCTCCTGGTAGTGCACCGCCAGCGGCGCGATGCCCAGGCGCAGCTCGGCCGCCATCTCCGCCTCGTCCAACCGCTCGTGCAGCGCGCCGGCCAGCCCCAGGCCGACCGCCGACACCACCAGCGGCTTCACCGGCGCCCGCATCGACAGCGCGATTTCCGCCGGCCCGCGAATCAGCGCGTCGGGTTTGACGACGATGGCTTTGCAGCGCACGCGGCTGGTCGCCGACGCGCCGGCGGCCATCAGGTCCATCGGCGGCTCGATCGTGACGCCGGGATCCTCGCACGAGACGCAGGCGAGAATCTGGCGCCCGTCCGGCAGGACCGCCCCGGTCACGATTTCGTCGCACTGCTCGGCCGCGGTGACCCAGGGCATCACGCCGTCCAGCGTGTAGCTGCGCCCGTTCTTGCGGGCCCGCAGCGCCGGCTGCCGGCCCGTCCCGCGCGACGTCGTCAACTGCGCGATTCCGACCGAGGTGAATCGCTCCGCCCGCGCGTACGCCGGCAGCAGGCGCTGCTTGAGCTTGTCGTTCTCGCCGCCCGCGATCAGCTCGCAGGCGCCGTCGCGTTGCGTGAGGATCAGGGCGGTCGCGAGGCAGCCGCGCGCCACGGCCTCGTACGCCTCCAGCAGCTCCACGCCGCCGAGGGCCGCGCCGCCGTACTTCCTGGGAATGACCCACTTCCACCCCCCCGCCTCCGAGAGAATGTCCATCGAGCGTTGCGGCCAGCAGGCCCGCGCGTCGTAGTGTTCGGCCAGTGCCGCCAGCCGCTCGGTCGTGTCCTTCAGCTTCGCCATACGCGCTCCCTGCCCGGGATGATGGTCCGAATACCCGTGGGGCGGCGGCATTGTAGGCCGGGGCGAGCGGGTCGTCGAACGTCAGGCGGTTGCGGAGTCGCCGAACGGCCGGTCGGTGCGGGGCTGCAGTGCGGTGGCCGCGCCGATGCACAGCACGCCCAGCACGGGGAGGTGATACTTGCTCTGCGCTTCGTAGAACTGGTGGATGCCCCACAGGTACAGGAGCAGGCAGACGAGCGGCCAGAACGTGGCTGCGCGGCGCGCGAAGTCTCGGCGCATGACGGCCCAGACGAACAACAGGCTGAGCATGATCCAGGCGGCGTTGATGCCCAGCTTCAGCAGGGCCTCGGCCGACGCAGACAGACGACCCGGGGCGATAAAGGAGAGGATCGTGGACGAGGTGCCCCACATGTAGGCGGCCTTGTACGGCGCCAGCCGCAGCAGGTGGTCCGGGTGGGCGGCAAGGTACTCGCGCGCCAGGCGACCCAGCAGCTCGTCGCACTCGCGCTCACTCAGCCCGTCGGGCAGCGGCGGGAAATCACACGACAACCCGGTGGCCTGCTCATGATTGCTCACCCACAACCCCACGCCACCCGACGTGGTCACGGGCACGTAGGCCCCGAAGAGCCGGTAGTTCCGCAGCGACCACGGCGCCAGCGTCAGGAGCATCGCCGCCAGCAGCAGCACGGCGTTGCGCACCGCGCGGACGGGCGGCGCGCCGCGGCGCCAGTAGCACAGGCCCAGCACGGGCGGCAAAAGCAGGCCGATCGGCTTGATGAAACTGACAATGCCGAGCAGCACACCGATCAGGACGACATACCACCACGGCTGCGTCGGGATGGGACGTGCCTGAAATACGGCAACCATGCCCAGGATCGCGCAACCCAGCAGCGGACCGTAATCGAGCGTGGCGGCATCCACCACCAGGCTGGGAAAGAGCGCGGCCATGACTGCCGCGGCGCGCGCGGCGAACTCCGAGACGACCTGCCGCCCCACCACGTACGTGAGCAGAGTAAAGGCGCCGCCGATCAGCGCGTTGCCAAGCTGCGCCGTAATCACCGAATATCCGAACAGCGCGTACCATCCCGCCAGCCAGAATGCGATGCCCGGCGGGTAATACGCCGTGGGCGGATAGCCCCGGCCTTCCGCGAGCAGGCGCGCGGCGCTGTCGTAATGGACATAGTCGCTCACCGGCACGTTCTGGAGCGTGAGCACCACGCCCGCCCGCAAGCCGACGGCCAGCAGCAGCACCAGGGCGACATACACGCCGACACGCGGCCGCAGGAGCGCGTGCTCCAGCCAGCCGCGCACGCGCGGGCGACACGCGACCAGGGCCCCCAGCAGACCGAGCGCGACCGGCACGTAGCCGGCCGGCATGCGCTTGAGCGCGGGAAACGCCAGGATGGACCAGACCAGGGTGAGCGCCAGCACCAGGCCGCCGACCTGCTGCGCCCACGGCCAGAACGTGCCCGCCACCCGCGGCGCCGGCCCGTTCATTCCGGCACGAACTGGCTGGCGCGCGGTTCCCGCGCGCAGATCACCACGTTCCAGCACATGCGGCGCAGCGGCGGCATGGCCGCCAGCAGAAAACGATCGACCGCCGCCAGTCGTCGATACAGCGGTGCGAGGCGGTCCGCCTCGAGAATGATTTTCTTCCAGTAGCGCTCCTTACTCGGGTGGACGCCCTCGATCAGGTAGAATCGGGCGAAGATCCACAGGCTCGCGAGCCAGAAGCAACGCTGCTCGACGTGCTGAAAATAACGGCCGATGCGGCGCACGTCCCGGATGTGCAGCGGCTGCTCGTCGGCCGTGCGCATTCCGGCCGCCATCCGCCGGTACAGGGCGATCACCGGATTGTGGCGCAGCGGATCCCAGCAGACGAAGCGTCCGTCGGAACGCAGCACGCGCGCCACGTTGGCCACGCAAGGCTCGAGGCTGACGTGGTGCAGCAGGTTTGCCGCGTATACCACGTCGAACGCGCCCGGGGCGAAGTGCAGGCCGTCGCCGTTCTGCCGCACGCACCGGACCCGCACGCCGTATCGCCGTGCTACCTGCTCGGTCACCTGGAGCATCCCGGGCGACAGGTCACAGGCCGTCACGTCCGCGCCGCGCAGGGCAAAGTAGACGGCGGCCTCGCCCGCGCCACAGCCAAGGTCGAGCACCCGCAGCCCGCGCACGTCACCCAGCCACTGGAGAATGTGCCGATTCTCCGGCGCGGTGCAGGCTTCGAACGACTCCACCACCGGAACGCGTTGCGCATCGATCGCCTGCCCCCACTCGTCGTGGAAGCTGGCTTCCCGCGCGTAGTCGATCGACCGTGGTGCGACGACCGGCGGCGGCGGTTCGAACCGGGCCGGCGCAGGGGGCGGCTTCAGCAGGACGGTCATTCGCAGGTCCTCGCGGGCGCGACAGCGCGACCCGTCGCTTGAATCGGACCCTGCGAGCACGTCCTCAAATAACGCGCGCCGGGTGCCGCTCCGGCCGCCCACGCCGCAGGCGCAGCGCAACTCTCAACCCGCGCTTGCCCGGCTTCCCCGCGATTGGAAGGTATTCTGCTGAGCCCGGCGGCGGCGGCGCCTCCGCCACGCGGGGCGGGCGGACATGACATGTGGCCCCATAATCAACGATGGTTGTTGCGCGACCGCGCCGCCGACCCGCGGCCACTCCCGTGGCGTGCCAAGCGCGCCATCCTCGGACGCGGCACGCAGCGCGGCCTGGCACTCCTCGCGCTGGTCCTGATCGTCTACGGCACGCTCGGTCCGCTCGGGCTGCACGGGCAGCGCTGGATTGACCGAACGGCGACCTGGCGCTGGCTCCCCCCGCTCAGTCATTCCGACGCGAACGATGTCTTCACCAACATCGTCGTCTACATCCCCGTCGGCCTGTGCTGGCGGCTGCTTGTGCGGCGGCGCGGCCGGGCCGGTTGGGTCGATCTGCTGGCCGCCTGGACGCTGTCGATCGGCCTGAGTTACACGACCGAGTTGGCGCAGCAGTTCATGCCGGCGCGCTCGGCGAACCTGCGCGACGTGGGTGTGAACGCCGGTGCAGCCCTGCTCGGCTGCCTGCTGGCCCCCGCTGTCCAACGCTGGTTGCGCACCACGCACTCGCGCGCGTACCACGCGCGCCAGGGCGACGACTGCACGCCGCTGGCCTGGGCCGCGGTGCTGGTGGTGTCCGGCCTGATGGTGATGCCGATCCACCCGCTGCGCGCTCATCCCGCGTGGGAAGGACTGCGCCCGCTGGACTGGCAGGATGCGCGTCGCACGGCCATGTTCGTGGCGCTGGGATATTGCCTCATGGGCGCCGCGTTGCAGCGGTGCGGCTCGCGCCGTGCCGCCTGGTGCGCGGCCCTGCTGCTCACCGCGCCGCTGGCGATCGGCCTCGAACTCGCGCAAGCCTACATCGCCACGCACGCCTGCGGCCTGATCGACATCTGCACAACGCTCCTGGGCGGCACCCTCGGCTGCGCCATCGCGGCGCACTGGACCACCGGGCTGCCGCGCGTCTCTTTCCTCCATATGAGCTGGACGGCATTCATACGCCGCATGTCGCCGATCCTCATCCTGATCGTGGGCTGCGCCGCCGTGTCGCTTCGCGCCGGCGCGGCCGGTGCGCCTTCCGGAACGGTGAATTGGATGCCGTTCCAGACCCAGTTCGGCGTGCCGTTTCACCATGCGCTCGTCGACCTCGCGGAACTCGCCGGCGTATACGGCCTGCTGGCATTGCTGTGCCTGACGTATGGATCGCGCGGAGAGGCCCCGGCCCTGTTGCTGGTTATCGGGCTCTCCACGCTCGTCGAGGCGCAGCGGGCCCTGCGCGGCGCCACGGCCGACAGCACGCCCATCCTGATCGCCGGTCTCGCCTGGGTGGCCGCCGTACGCGTCAGCCGGGCCTTGCGCCCGCTCGACCGGGCCGGCGGTGATGCAGCGTGCGCACCCGTCTGGGCCGAGGCGACGTAGTTCCCGGCCCGTGTTCCGAACCCGCCGTCACTTCTCAGCACCTGTCGCCCGGTAGCCGATAAAACACCGGGACCGCAGAGCTGATCATGAATATCGGACTGGATGCGCGCACGCTCTGTTCGCCGCGGCCACGCGGAACGGGACGCAACCTGCTCGACGCGTACCGCGTCCTCACCCGCCTGCGACCGGACTGGCACTTCACGCTGTTTCACCAGCGCCCGCTTGCGGATTGCCCGCACCTGGTCGGACCGGCCGCCCCGGAGTGGCCGGCCAACGTGACTTGGCGGCAGCTCAGCGCGCCGGGCGACCGCTGGGACCTGTGGTGCCAACTGCGTCTCCCGCTGGCGGCGTGGCGCGCGGGGATCGATTGCCTGCACCTGCCGGCGAATGCAGCGCCCGCGTGGTGCACCGTGCCTTACGTCACGACAATTCACGACCTCATCCCGCTGTCCAATGACGAAGCGGGTTCCGCCGCATCACGCCGGCGCTTCCGGCGTGGCGTGGCGCGCGCCCTGGCCGGTGCGACGCATATCGTCACACCCTCTGAAGCCACACGGGCGGCACTGCACCGGCAATTCGGGTTGGTTCGGCCGCCAGTGACCGTGATTCCCTGGGCGCCGGACACCCGGATCGCGGCAGCCGCCGGCATGCCGCCGGACCCGCAGGCCCGGGCCGCGCTGCGGGCGCGCTACGACCTGCACAAGCCGTGGCTGCTGAATTTCGCCGGGCAGGGTCAACGCAAGAACGCGGAGGGGCTTCTGCGGGCGATTGCGCTGCTGGCGCCAACGCTGCGCAGCCAGTTTCACTGGGTGCTGGCCGGTTGCGATGACGCACGGCGCCGCGCGGCACTGGGACGCTGCGCGGGAGACCTGGGAATCGCCGAGGACTGCCGCATCCTGCCGTTCCTGCCGCACGAGGATCTGCCGGACCTGCTGTGCGGCGCGCGCGCCCTGCTCATTCCGAGCCTGCACGAGGGGTTTGGACTGCCCGTGCTCGATGCCTTCGCCTGCGGCGTACCCGTCGTGAGTGCACACGGCAGCAGTCTGCCGGAAGTCGCGGGCGACGCCGCCCTGTACTGCGACCCGCGTCTGCCCGTGAGCATTGCCGCGGCCCTGGAGCTCGTGCTGCAACCGGACGTCGCGGCGCAATTGGTTGCGCGGGGCCGGCGGCGGGTCCAGAACTACAGCTGGGAGCGCGTGGCGCGCAGCCTGGCCGGCGTTTTCGAATGCTGCCGAGCCGTGCGCCCCCTGCGTGCGACGTACCAGCCCGAGGGCATGCCATGCCGCTGACGGCCATCGCGTTCTGGTTGACCTACGCCGCGGGGATCTGCGGCGCCGTGCTGTACCCGGCGGTTGGCGTGGCGTTGTACGTGCTCGTCTACCACGTGAATCCCGAATCGCAATGGTGGGGCGGAAGTTTCATCGAGGCCGGATTGCGACCCTCGATGACGGTCGCCGTTGCGACGGCGATCGGCATGCTCCTGCGCCGGCCGCGCCTGGACCACGGTGCGCGCCAGTTTCCCACGCCCGCCTTGCTGATGCTGGCGCTTTTCGCCTACGCGTTGCTCTCTGTAACCTGGGCGGAGCAGTTCACGCCGCGCACCGTCTACCTGGCGGAAAAGCTGATCAAGGTGGCCATCTTCGTGCTGATGCTCGTGCGCTGTATCCGCACCCCCACCGAGTACGTGATGGTCTGGCTGTCGTGGATCACGGGGGTGGCCTACATCAGCTACGAGGCTGCCGGCGGCGGCGGGCTGCTGGTCGCCGGTCGTCTGACGGCTGGCCTGGGCGGCCCCGACTTCGGCGAGTCCAGCGGCCTGGCGGTGCACCTGGTGGCAAGCCTGCCGCTCCTCGGCGCGCTGTTCTTCCAGGCGCGCGCGTGGTGGGGACGCGGCCTGGCCCTGGTCGCCGGTGCGCTGACGGTGAACGCAATCGTGCTCACGCGCACGCGCAACGCGCTCTTCGGGCTGGCGGCCATGTGCGTCTGTGCCGTGTTCTGGTTGCCGCGCGGCTATCGCGCCAAGGGTCTGCTGGCGATCGGGGTCGGCACGGTCCTGGCCGTTCAGCTCACGGACCCGGGCTGGTGGGAACGGATGCAGACGATTTCGAATTACCAGGCGGACGGATCGGCCGCCGGCCGGCTGGTGTACTGGAACGCCGCCATCGACCTGTGTGCCCGGAACCTGCACGGCATCGGGCTGGGCCAGTTCGAATCCCTGGTGCAGCGCTACACGCCGGGCGACGAGAACCCGCACAGCGCCCACAGCACGTTCTTCGAGTGCCTGGCCGAGCTGGGTGTGCCGGGCCTGACCCTGCTGGTCCTGGTGCTGTTCACGTCGCTGCGGCAGGTGCGTCGCACGCGCAAGCTGGACGCGCGACAGGTGCCGCTCGAACTGCCGCTGCCCTCCGAACGCTGGCGGCTGCGCTTCCACCTGGGCTGGCACGCGATGGCGTTGCAGTCGGCGCTGGTGGGATACGTCGCGTGCGGGCTGTTTACCACGCGGCTCTGGTCGGAAGGCTTCTGGGTCCTGCTCGGGATGGGCTGTGCCTTGCGCAACATTGCGGCGCAGCAGGAATTCGAACAGCCGCAGGAAGTCGCCCCCTGCGCGTACGAACCCGCCTGGTCCCAGCGGCCCGCCTGCGAGGAGCCCGGGTGAGAATCGCCCTCCTGATCGATGCCCTCGACGTGGGCGGCGCGGAGGGCGTGGTGCGCCGCCTGGCGGCCGGCTTGTCGCGCCGCGGGCATCCTGCCTTTATTTACTGCCTTCATCGTGCGGACGGGGACACGCGGGAACTCCACGCGGCGGGCGTCGTGGTGCGCGAGGCCGCTTCGACGGGCCGCGACTGGCTGCTGCCATGGCGCCTGTGGGGCTGGTTGCAGCAGGATCGCGTCGCGGTCGTCCACGTCCATAGCTACAGCGCGCTGCTCGCGGGTTTCGCGCCGGCGAAGCTGCTGGGCCTGCCGCTCGTACACGTACGCCACGGTAGCCTGCTCGGCCGGCCGTCCCGCTACCAGCGCTGCGGCGGTCTCCTGGACCGCTGGGTCGACCGCCTGGTGTGCGTGTCGCGTGCGGAACAACGCGGACTGGAGTACGCGGCGCAGCGCCGCAAATCGGTGCACATCCCCACCGGCAGCGACCTGCAGCGGGTGCCATGGGCGCTGGCGCGGGAGTCACTCGAACGACACGCCGGCCGGCGCCTCGATGGTCCCGTTGTACTGAGCGTCGGCACGATCTGTCCCGAGAAGGACACGCTGACCCTGCTGCGCGCCTTCCAGTGCCTGCGCCACCAACACCCCGCCGCCACGCTCGTCTGCGTCGGATTCCAGCGCGGGCGGGAGTACGCGGCGCAGGTGCAATTCGAGTGTCGTCGCCTCGGCCTCACGGATCACGTGATCTTCACGGGGCAGTTGGACGAGCCGTGGCGCCTGATGGCCGGTGCCGATGTCTTTTGCCTCGCCAGCCGCACCGAGGCCATGCCGAACGTGATCGTGGAGGCCATGAGCCAGGGCGTGCCAATCGTGGCAACCTGTGTCGGGGACGTCGGGACGCTCGCCAGCCGGGGGAGTGAAACGCACTTCGTCCTGGACCACGATCGCACGGCGCTGCTGGCGCCGCCGGCAGATCCCGCAGCGCTGGCCGGGCACTTGCACGCCGTGCTCGCTGATCCGGCGGCGGCCGCCCAACGGGCCGCGCGCGCCCTCGAGGACTACTCGCGCCGCTACCGCTGTGGCCTCATGGTCGCGCGCTACGAACGGCTCTACCACGAATTGGCGGAGCGGAGGAAGGCCGGCGCCGCCGTTCATCATCCGCGCGCGAGCGTGCTGCATGTCGGTCCCTCGGCGGTCGGCGGCATGAGCAGCGTCATCGCGGGTCTGCTGGACAGCCGGTTGCGCGCCGAGTTTGCGCTGCATCGCTTTGTGACCGACCGCCCACGCTCGCGGGCCGGCCCTGCCCGCCCCGCCACGTTTACCACGCGTGTCGCGCGGCAAATTGCCGGCCTGGCCGGGCTGGCCCGGACAATCCTGGCCACGCGCGCGGGCATCGTGCATCTTCACACGTGCAGCTTCCGGTCGTTCTATCGCTCGCTACTCGATCTCGCCCTCGCCCGCGCCCTGGGCCGCCGCGTGTGCCTGCACATCCACGGCGGTCGATTCGAGGAATTCTGCGCTGGTGCCGGGCTCATCGGCCGCTGGGCGATTCGGCGGGGCTGCGAATCCGCGTCCGTTGTCTTCGTGCTTTCGCACCGGTGGGCCTGTCGGTTGCGACCCTACCTGGGTGACAGCCTGATCGAAGTGGTGCCGAACGCGGTGAGGGTCGACGCGCCGGTTGCGTCCGGCGAAACGCCGCATGCGTGCCGGTTTGTGTACCTCGGCGCGCTCGCGACCGCCAAGGGAATTCCCGAGCTACTGGCCGCCGCCCGCCGGCTGGCCTCGGCCGACGTGCCATGCGAGCTGATCCTGGCGGGCCCGGACGGCGACCGCTCGGCCGCCGACTGGTCGGCGCAGTCGCGGGCACTCGGTCTGACGGCATGCGTGCACGTCCATCCGCCCATCGAGGGCGCCGCCAGGCAGCGGCTGCTCGCGTCAGCGGACTGCGTGGTCCTGCCGAGCCACAGCGAGGCACTCCCGATGGTCCTGCTCGAGGCGGGCGCCGCGGGGAAAGCGGTGATCGCGACGGCGGTGGGCGACGTTTCCGAACTGCTCACGGTCGATGGACAGACGATCGCGCCGCTCGTGGCTCCGCGCGACGCAGCCGCGCTGGCCGAGGCGATGCAGCAACTCGCCCGCGACCAGGACTTGCGCCGTGCGATCGCAGCCCGGGTGCATGAACGCATCCGGACGGCGTACAACCTCACCGATGCTGCGGCACAACTCGGCGCGCTGTACCGGCGCCTGCTGGGCGAGCGCCGGCGTGCCCTGGGCAGTTGGCTGGTCCGGCGCGTGTTGTATCCGCTGCACGAATGGATACGCGGGCGGGCCACGCCGCACGAGCTCGAGATCCTGACGCGCACACTCGCGCTGCGTCCGACCGAACTGCGGGACGACGTGCGGCGCCGCCTGCGCGAACTGCTCCTGTTTGCCGCGCAGCACCTGCCGTACTACCGCCGGGTGTTCGCCGCCAGCTGCATTCATCCCGCGCATCCGGACCCCCTGACGCAACTGGCCCGCCTGCCCGTGCTGCACAAGTCGCAGGTCCGCGCCCATGCGGCTGACATGACCTGGCCCGGCGTGCCCGGCGGCCTGCAGCCCAGCGTCAGCGGCGGCACCAGCGGCGACACGCTGCACTTCTACATCGATCGCCTGCGCGCCGCGCAGAGCATGGCCGCACGCCTGTACTTTCAGCGGCTCTTTGGCGTCCGGCCGGGCGACCTGCGGATCTGGGTCTGGGGTTCCCCTGTGGAGCTGAAGCGCGCACGGCTGCGGCGCTGGCGCGATCGCCTGCTCAATGAAATCGTCCTCGACGCGTTCGACATGTCGACCTCCGCCATGGACTGTTACCTGCAGCGCATCGTTACGTGCCAGCCGCGCGCGATCATCGGCTACACCAGCGCGGTGACCATGCTGGCCGAGCACGCCGCGCGGCGCTTCGGTCCACGCGACTTTCCCAGCCTGCGCCTGGTCGTGGTCACCGGCGACGAGGTCCACCCGGAGCATCGCGCAGTTATCGCGCGCGTGTTCGGCTGCGCGGTCGCCAGCGAGTATGGCAGCCGCGAGGTCGGACTGATCGCCCACGACTGCCCGCGGGGGCGGATGCACGTGATCACGCCGCACATGCACGTCGAGCTGCTGGCCGCAGGCGTGCCGGTTCCCGCCGGCCAGCTCGGGCACGTGACGTGTACGAACCTGAATTCCCGGGCGCAACCGCTGATCCGCTATGACCTCGGCGACATGGGAGTGTCTTCGCCCGCCGCGTGTCCCTGTGGCCTGCCGCTGCCCGTGCTCGAGCTGGCCGGCTCGCGGATCACGGGATTCGTAGCCATGCCTGACGGCGGGCTGCGGCATGGGCATCTCATGGCCTACCTCGTGCGCGTCGACCCCTGCGTCATCGAATTCAAGGTCTATCAGCGGGAACTGGACCGCTTCGAGGTCCTGCTCGTGGCGGACGGGCGCTTCGGCCCGCAGACCATCTCGGGCATCCGGGCACGCTTCGGCCAGTACTTCGGGCGCGAGGTGCGTGTCGATTGCCGGCGGGTGGAGCG
>CAZVRR010000065.1:0-16270 GCA_964629745.1 uncultured Planctomycetales bacterium
CGACGCTGCGCGCGGAAAGTCCGCCGCCGTCGGTCGCGCCGCCCGCGGCGGCGGCGCCGCCGCTGCAAATCAAGGTCTCCGAGCTGCCGCAGGTGTCGCAACTGATCACCGTGCCGGTGAACAAGGGCGTGCTGGTGGATTTCAGCATGCCCATCAACGAGGTGCGGATCGCGAATCCCGAGGTGGCGGACGTGGCCGCCACGGGTCCCGCGCAACTGCTGGTCAGCGGCAAGGCCTTCGGCACCACGCAGATGGTGGTGTGGGTGGACGGCGATCAGCGCCACGTTTTTGACGTGGCCGTCGACCTCGACCTCGACCGGCTGCAGGCCAGCATCCGGTCGACCGTGCCGCGCGCCCAGGTGCGCGCGAACTCGGTGCTCGATACGGTCGTGCTGACGGGCACCGTGCCCGACACGGAGTCCGCCCAGCACATTGCCGAGATCGCCAACATCTACTCCAAGCACGTGGTGAACCACATCCGCGTGGCCGGTGTGCAGCAGGTCGTGCTGCGCTGCACCGTCGCCGAGGTGAACCGCTCCGCGACGCGCGAGCTGGGCTTCAACGGCTGGATGGCGGGCGACAACTTCAAGGACATGTTCACCGTCAGCCAGCTCGACGGGATCAACCCGGCCAACATCGGTGCTGCCGGCAGCGCCAGCGTGACGGGGGCCATCCCGTTCGTCACGGACCAGAACGGTCTTCCGCTCCAGCAGTCGACCACGCTGAGCTTCGGGTTCCCGCGCCTGCAGATGCAGGTGTTCGTGCAGGCGCTGCGGGAGAACGGCCTGCTCAAGGTGCTGGCCGAGCCGAACCTGGCCGCGATCAGCGGCCAGACCGCCGAGTTCCTGGCGGGCGGCGAAATCCCGATCCCGGTTCCGCAGGGGCAGAACCAGTCCATCACGATCGAGTACCGCGAGTTTGGCGTGCGGCTGCGCTTCACGCCGGTCGTGCTGGGCCAGAACAACATCCGCCTGAAGGTCGCGCCCGAGGTGAGCGAGCCGGACTATAGCACGGCCGTCACGATCTCCGGCTATGTCGTGCCCGGCCTGACGCAGCGCCGCGTCGAGACCACGGTCGAGCTCGCTCCGGGGCAGACGTTCGCCATCGGCGGACTGCTGAGTGAACGGTCGCGCGGCGTGAGCCGCAAGGTGCCGGCCCTGGGTGACATCCCGGTGCTCGGCGCGCTGTTCAGCTCGGTTCAGTACCAGACGGAAGAATCCGAGCTCGTGGTGCTCGTCACGCCTGAGCTGGTCGAGCCGTTGCAGCCTGACCAGATCGCGTACGTGCCCGGGGCCGAGATGGTCGCACCGAACGATGCCGAGCTGTTCCTGATGGGCAAGCTGGAGGGCCAGGCCGCCAGTCCGCGGCCGACCGCCGCCAGCGCCCAGGAACAGCCGCCGCTGCGAACGGCCGAGGTCTACGGGCCGGGCGTGCCCGGCCTGCGTGGTCCGCTCGGTCCGGCGGGCAGCGAGGAAGGAAGCTGAACTTGACGGGTCGCGTGCACAACCTGCGGATGCGTCGCCGGCGGCCCGCGCCGCCGGCCCTCCGGCCGGCCGGCCGCGGCCCCCACGGTCGTTTCGTTTGGTCGTTTGCCGCATGGATGGGCGGCAGGGTATGCGCCGGCTGCCGCGCCGGCGCCGAGCAGTCGTTTGTGGAGGGATGAAAGATGCCAACCAACACTCGTTACAGGCGGTCCTCCCGTCGCTGGCTGCGGCGCGGCGGCGTGGTGGTCCAGGTAGCCGTCATGTCGACGGTGATCATGGGCTTCGGTGCGCTGGCGGTCGACGTCGGCGTGCTGTATGCCTCGAAGTCTGAACTGCAGGCGGCGGCGGATTCCGCAGCCCTGGCCGCGGCCGCGCAGCTCAGCGGGGACATTCCCGGCAGCCCGATCGACCGGGCGCGCGATTCGGCGGTGGAGTACGCCGAAAAGCACATCGTGTTCGGCGACCCGATCCAGCTCGATCCGAGCCGGGACGTGGAGCCCGGCAAGGCGATCCTCAATCCCAACTCGGGGCGCTACGAGTTCGTGCCGGCCAGCTACAACCACGACGCGGTGCGCGTCACGGTGCGCCGGACGGCGGATTCGCCCGGCGGCGCCATCCCGCTCATGTTTGCCAACGTGCTGGGCATGAGCGAGAAGGACATGTGGGCCAGCGCCTCGGCGGTGCTGATCCCGCGCGACATCGCAGTCGTGATCGACATCTCCAACTCCATGTGCTGGGACAGCGAGTTGCGCTACTGGAACCGCACGGACGGCGGCTACACCAACCTGCGCGACGTGTGGGCCGCCCTGGACGGGCCCGAACCGTCCCGGCCCTACCTGCCCGGCTCGGAGCTGGAGACCGAGTATGCCGGCGACACCGGTCCGGCGTTCGGCATGATGTCCGACTGGGGCAACGCGCTGATCCCGGGGGCGTACTCGATCACGAGCGATCCCGGCCTGATTTATCTGCCCCGGGGATCGAAGTGGCATGCCGACCTCACGCACTTCAATGTGCTGGAGAGCTGGGCTGAGAACCAGGCCAACAACGACCTGGTCGCGCAAGGGTATGACGTCTGGGAACGCTGGGCGCTGCTGACCAACGAGTGCGAAGGCTACCTGACGGCGCCGGCCACCAACGTGCTCGGCTTCACCAGCCGGGCCATCTGGAAGCTGGACTCGTCGACGGGCCGCAACCGCATCACCGTCTACTTCAGCAGCGACGGGACCGGCAGTACGCCGTCCCTGAGCAACATCCAGGTCTCGGTGCCGCCGGCGGCGCTCGCCACGGCGCTGGCCACGGCCAGCAGCCAGGGCGGGTACCCGGTGCTGACGGTGAACCCTGATCCGCACACCGGCCTGATCGGCATCAAGTGGGAAGGCACGTGCCTGGGCGAAAGCGGCGGTGTCGAGACGGAGTGGTTCAGCTTCGAAGTCCCGAACACCGTTCCTGTCACCGGCGCCAGCGTCGGCTGCAAGGCCGGTGCGACGTGGACCACCGTCAGCCACACGTTCCAGAACGCGGACCGCTACGAGTCCACGCGCTGGCGGCTGCGCACGGGCACGGTGCTGGGATTGAACACCTGGCTCAGCGGCCTCGACGGCGAGAGCCAGGGTGATTCCGACGGCCTGATCGAGGGCGACAGCGAGGTGACGTGGCTTGCGCTGCCGAGCTTCGCCGTCGACTGGAACTGGAAGACGTACATCGATTACGTCCGCTCCAGCACGAATCCCTCCGGCTTCCGCTGCCGGTACGGTCCAAAGACCTTGACGGACTACCTGATGGAGTACCAGCCGGAGAGTTACTCGACGAGCAACCTGTGGGCGACGCCGGAGCAGCCGCTCCGCGCGACGAAAGACGCCGTGCAGACGATGGTCGACGTGATCGCGGCCCTCGACAGCATGGACCACATGTCGCTCGAGATCTTCGCCGCGACCGCGCGGCACCAGGTCAACCTCTCGGAGAATCTCCAGGAGGTGGCCGACGTGCTCTACGAGCGCCAGTCCGGTCACTGGGATCGTTCGACGAACCTGGGCGGCGGCCTGGCGACGGCGATCGCGGAATTGAAGTCCAGTCGCGCCCGTTCGTCCTCGGCCAAGGTGATCGTGCTGATGTCGGATGGTGTGCCGAATATCACTGAGTCGGGCGAGTACGTCTCCGACGGTGATCCGGCCGCTGTTCAGTACGCGCTCGACCAGGCCGACATCGCACGGCAGGAAGGCTTCCGCGTGTACTGCGTGAGCGTGGGCTACAGCGTGGACCGCGAAGTCATGCAGGCGATCGCCGCCAAGGCGAATGGCCAGGAGTTTTACGCCGCCGGTTCGCCGGAAGAATACACCGAGCAGCTGGAAGACATTTTCCGCTCGCTCGGCGGCAAGCGGCCGGTGGCCCTGATTGAGTAGAGGAAACCCGGTGTCCGGGTGACCAGTGCAGGGCGGGAGGCCGTCGCTCCAACGGCGGCCTCCCGTCGCGATGGACGGTGACGCGGGCCCGGAGCCCGCGTGACCGGTGCCCGGACCCAAGGCAGTCGGGACACGCAGCGTGCAGCAGGTCCGCGTGATCGTCGTGAACGCCGACGAAGAGGCGATGCCGGAATTGCGCGCCCACGTGCTGGGCATCGCCGGCGTCAAGATCGTCGCCGAGATCGAGGATCCCTCGGTCCTGCCGCAGGCCCTCGACCAGTTTCCCGCCGAGGTCCTGCTGATCCACCTCGATCCCAATCCCGCCGCGATGATGGAGATCGTCGGTCCGATCATCGAGGCGCGCAAGGATTACCTGGCCGCGATCGGCATGACCGAGGACCGCGACGCGGAGCTGGTCGTGCGCGCCATGCGCGCCGGCATGCGCGAGTTCCTCTGGAAGCCCTTCCCGCCCGAGCAGCTTTCCGAAGTCCTCACCCGCGTCGCCGGCAGCGGCGTGACCACCGCGCGCCGCCTGGGGCGCCTCGTGCCGGTGATGGGGACCTGCGGTGGCGTGGGGGCCACGACGCTCGTGACGAACCTGGCGGTTGAGCTCACGCATCTGCGCGGCGGGGAATGGCACGCCCCCAACGGCACGGCCCAGGGGCCGCGCGTGGCGGTCTGCGACCTGGACTTCCGCTTCGGCCAGGTCGCGATGTTCCTCGATACGCAGGCCAAGTACTCGATCGCGGACCTGTGTGACACGCCCGAGCGCATCGAGCCGCAGATGATTGAACGCGTGATGGTCAAGCACAATTCGGGCGTGCACGTGCTGGCCCATCCGAACGAGCTTGAACGCGCCGAGCGCATCAGCGCCGCGCAGGCCGCCAGCGCCCTGGCGGCCCTGCAGGAACACTACGACTTCGTGCTCGTGGACGGGCCGGTGCGGTTCGATCCCACGGCGCGGGCCGTGCTCGACATGACCGACATCTGCCTGGTCGTGGTCCAGCTCGTCGTGCCCAGCGTGCGCAACGCCGACCGCCTGCTGAACGAAATGGGCCGCGGCGGCTACAACCTCGAGCGCATCCGCCTGGTCTGCAACCGCTACGGACGCGAGGCCGGCTATCTCGAGCCGGCCGACGTCGAGGCGACCCTCGGGCGCAAGATCGATTTCACCCTGCCGGATGACTGGAAGACCTCGAGCACGGCGGTCAACGTCGGCACGCCGCTGCTCGAATGGGCCCCCAAGAGCCGCCTGCGGCTGGGCTACCGGCAGGTGGCGCTGGCCCTGGCCGGCGGGCCGGCCGAGGGGGAGGAGCCCCCCGCCCCCGCGGAGCCGCAGCGCAAAAAGTTGTTCTCGATCTTCGCCGGAGGAAAACCGGGTTAGGCCGGCCGCGGGACACCGGCCCCTGATGGCTGCCCCGCACGGAGTTGATGATGGCACTCTTCGCGAAAAAACCTCCCGCGCCCGCCGCGGTGCCCGCTGGCACGGCCGCGCGGGGCGGCAGCGCCGTCGCCGAACCGCCGCGCGGGGCGCCGCCGCCGCCGAAGCTCCAGAAGGACCGGATGGCGGAGGAGCGCGACGTGCGCTTCCAGGACCTCAAGGCCTCGATTCACCGCAAGCTGGTGGACCAGTTGGATCTGAACAAGCTGGCGCGCGAAGCCAGCGACGAGGTCCGCGAGCAGGTGAAGCAGATCGTCAAGGCCCTGTGCGAGGAGGAGAACACGCTCCTGAATTTCAGCGAGCGCGAGCGCCTGGCGCAGGAGATCCTCGACGAGACCTTCGGGCTGGGGCCGCTGGAGGCCCTGCTGTCCGACCCGCACATCAGTGACATCCTGATCAACGGCCCGCGGCAGGTGTACGTGGAACGCCACGGCCGGCTGGAGCTGACCAGCGTCACGTTCAAGGACAACCAGCACCTGCTGCACGTGATCGACAAGATCGTCGCGCCGCTCGGCCGGCGCTGCGACGAAGTCTGCCCGATGGTCGACGCGCGCCTCAAGGACGGCAGCCGCGTGAACGCGATCATCCCGCCGCTGGCGATCGACGGCCCCTCCATGTCGATCCGCCGTTTCGGCAAGGACCCGATCACGTGGGACGACTACATCCGCTACCGCTCCTGCGCCCCGGAGATTGTCGAGTTCCTCAAGGCCGCGGTGATCTCCGGGCTGAACATCCTGATCGTGGGCGGCACGGGCTCCGGCAAGACCACGCTCTTGAACAACCTCTCCACCTTCATTCCCGAGGACGAGCGCATCGTCACGATCGAGGATGCGGCGGAACTCCAGTTGCGGCAGCCGCACATCGTGCGGCTGGAGACGCGCCCGGCCAACATCGAGGGCAAGGGGCGCATCACGATCCGCGACCTGCTGATCAACGCCCTGCGCATGCGGCCCGACCGCATCGTGGTCGGCGAGTGCCGCGGCGGCGAGACGCTGGACATGCTGCAGGCCATGAACACCGGCCACGAAGGTTCGATGACCACGATCCACGCCAACAGCACGCGCGACGCGGTGCAGCGCGTGGAGACGATGGTCATGATGTCCGGCTTCGAGCTGCCGACCCGCGCCATCCGCCAGCAGTTTGCCAGCGCGATCAACCTGATCGTGCAGGCCGCGCGCCTGGTCGGCGGACCCCGCAAGATCACCGCCGTCACCGAGGTGCAGGGCATGGAAGGCGACGTGATCACGATGCAGGACATCTTCAAATTCGAGCAGGACGGCGTGAACGGCGACGGCAAGGCCCACGGCCGGCTCGTCGCGACCGGCGTGCGGCCCAGCTTCATTGACCGGCTCCGCACGGCCGGCACCGAGGTGGATCCCAGTTGGTTCGAGCCCCGCGACCTGGTGAGCGACGAGTGATGCCATGACAACGCTGCTGCTTGCCGCCAAGCCCGCCGGCAACATGGCCAGCATCCTGTTCATCCTGGCTCCGCTCGTGGGCGGCGTGATGCTGGCCTACGGCGTGTTCCAGGTGGTGCTCGACCTGCGCGCGAACACGCGCAAACGCGTGGTCGAACGGCTCAAGGACCACGCCCGCCGGCCCAAGGACAACACCGGCTTCGACGACTTCCGGCGCCAGACCGCCGAGGCCACCGGCGTGCTGGCCAAGGCCTTCACGCGCTTCAGCTTCACGGACGCCTTCCAGCGCGTGCTCGACCAGGCAGACGTGCGCAAATCGGCGCCGCAACTGCTCGTCAAGCTCAGCGTGGCGGCGGTCTGCACGTTCGCGGTTCTGCTGATCTTCAAGGTGGCGCTGCTGGCCAGCCTGGGCATCGGGGCGGGCGTGTTCCTGCTGCCGATCCTGTACCTGCTGCGCAAGCGCAAGAAGCGCCTGGCGGCCCTGGTCGAACAACTCCCCGACGTCTTCGAGCTGCTCAGCCAGTCGCTCCGCGCGGGACACTCGCTGGCCAGCGGGATGCAACTCGTCTCGCGCGAGATGCCCGAACCGGCCGGCACGGAGTTCGGCCGCGTGTTCCACGAGCAGAACCTGGGCCTGAAGGTCGAGGAGGCGCTGCGCAACCTGGCCGAACGCGTGAACATGCTCGACGTGCGCTTCTTTGTGACGGCCGTGCTGATCCAGCGGCAGACCGGCGGCGACCTGGCGGAGGTGCTCGACAAGATCGGGGCCGTCATCCGCGACCGCATCAAGCTCTTCGGCACCGTCCGGGCCCTGACGGCGGAAGGCCGCCTGTCGGGCTACGTGCTGCTGGCCCTGCCGATCCTGATGCTGGTCGTCATGCTCCAGATCAACCGGGAATACGCCTTGATGCTGCTCACGGACCCGACCGGCAAGCTGATGCTCACCGGCGCCGCGATCATGCAGCTCATGGGCTGGGCCATGATCAAGAAGATCGTGAACATCAGGGTCTAGGAGGATAGCAATGGACCTCCTCACACTCGGCATCCTCGCGGCCATCTCGCTGGGCCTGATCGGCTACAGCCTGTGGCCGCGGCCCAAGAACGAGCGCGACCTGGTCAAACGCCGCCTGTCCGGCGCGCGGCAGACCGATGAAGCGACCGAGATCCGCGAAAAGGCCCGCGAGTCGGCGGCCCAGCAGATCGTGCGCAAGGCCACGCCGGTGCTGTCCAAGCTCATCCTGCCCTCCTCCGACCAGGAGCAGAACATGCTGCGCGTGAAGCTGGCCAACGCCGGCTTCCGGCAGCCGCAGGCCCAGACGGTGCTGCTGGCGAGCAAGACCGTCCTGGCCGTCGCGGGCGTCGTGCTGGGCTGCCTCGCCGCCATCTCCACCGGGCAGCCCCCGACCATGCTGTTCGGCGCCGCCGCGTTCGCCGCCGGCCTGGGCTTCATGCTGCCCAACGTGTGGCTGGGCCTGGCGGCCTCGAATCGCAAGCAGAAGGTCCGCGAGGGCCTGCCCGACTCGCTCGACCTGCTGGTCGTTTCCGTCGAGTCCGGCCTGGGCCTCGACGCCGCCCTGAAACGCGTCGGCGAAGAGATGGCCACCGTCCACACCGAACTGTCCGAGGAAATGCGGATCGCCACGATGGAAACGCAGATGGGCATTCCGCGGGCCGAAGCGCTCGAGAACCTGGCGCGGCGCTGCGGACTCGACGAGATGCGCAGCCTCGTCTCGGTCATCGTGCAGGCCGAGAAGTTCGGCACGAGCATCGCCAAGGCCCTCCGCAACCAGGCCGACTCGCTGCGCACCAAGCGCCGCCAGGCCGCCGAGGAGCGGGCCCAGAAGACCGCCGTCAAGCTGATGATCCCGCTGGTGCTGTTCATCTTCCCCGCGATGGGCGTCGTGCTGGGCGGTCCCGCCGTGCTGAAGATGGTCGAGGCGCTGAAGAACAACCCGTCGCTGCGCGGCGGACATTGACGCCCGCGCGCGCCGCCGCGACCGGGGCCGTTTAGAATAGCGGCGCCGCCCGCGCGCAGGGTCGCGCCCGGACAGTCGCTTCGGGCGCCTGGCGCGGTCGGCCGGAAGCGCCGCGATGAGAGGTTCGCTGCTCGAACAACCCGTGGCCCTGGCCCTGGGCGCGTATCCCGCCGACGCCCCGCTGCAGGTCGGCGGGACGCTGGCCGTGCTGCGCCAGCGCGGCTGGCGGACGGTCCTGGCCAGCCTGAGCGCCGGCCAGGCCGCCGGCGCGGCACGGCCGGCCGACGAGCGTGCGGGGACCTGGACGGCACTGCCGCCCGCGGCCGCGTGGGAGGGCGAGCAACTGTGTCTCAACCTGCCGCTGCTGGAGATCTGCTTTTCTGCGGACGTCTGCCGGTGCGTGGTGGCGCTGATCCGCAGCGTGCGGCCCGCGCTGGTACTGACGCATGCGCCGGACGAGACGCTGCCCGAGAGTGAGCAGACCAGCCGGATCGTGCGCCAGGCCTGCCTCGCCGCCCCCGTCGCCGCGTACGTCACCGCCGGCGCCGCGCCCGAGCCGACCGGCCGCGTGCCGCACCTGTACTACTTCGACGGCCCGGAATGCCATGAAACCGGCGCGCGGCCGGGCGCGCCCCTGATGCTCGTTGACGTCAGCGCGTCGCGCGAGCGGAAGGAGCAACTGCTGGCCGGACCCCCGGCGACCGCCGGTCCGAGCGGCGCGCCGCTGGACGGCGCCCGCCTGGAACAGGCGCGGCAGGCGGGGCGGCGCCGAGGCGAGCCGGTGGGCTGGTCGGCGGCGGAAGCCGTGCGCCAGCACGTGGCCGCGCCGTTTCCCCGCGACAACCTGCTTGCGGGCGTGCTCGGACCACTCGTGCGCGGCGCCGGCGAGGCGCTACTGCCAGCCCCGTAGCGCCCACATCACCAGTCCGGCACAGAGCGGCACGGTGAGGTTGTCGTCGACCCGCGAGCGGCCCACGCGCAGCGGCAGCGCCTCGACCACCGTCGCGACCAGCGCCCCGCTTACGCCGATCAGCGGCTGCCCCGGCAGACACAGCAGGCCGATCACCACGGCCGACACCAGGAACGCGCCGCTGCCCGCCAGGGACGCGTTGTGCCAGCGCGGCCCGCCGATGCGCATCCCCGCCAGCGAGGCCAGCGAGTCGCTGATCGCGAGGAACAGCAGGACGGCGATGGCGACCCACCGGGGAAACAGCAGCACGCTGATCACCTGCGCGAGCATGACGTGCGAGGCGCCGCACAGCCGCCCCAGCTCGTCGCTGCGCATCAGCCGCCCCCAGTGCCGATCGTAGAACGCGCGCAGCCGCGGATGCTGGCGCACCACGTCCAGCAGCAGGATCAGCGCCGCCACCGGAATGAGCAGCTCCAGCACGAGCGCGCGGTCAGTGAACATGTAAACGACCGGCGTGAGCGACGAAGACAGGTGAATGGCCTTGCGGCCCAGCTCGTCGCGAAAGCGCCGTCGCGGCGCGGCCGCGTCGGTCGAGGCATCCGTGCAGCCGGCGACCGGTCGGTCCGTCATGGCGCGACACTCGACTCCCGGCCGGACCCGCGCGGGGCGCTACGTCTGGTCGGCGGCATGCAACACATCCGGCTTGTAGACCCGCGTTTCCAGGGCCTTCACGTACGAGGTCCAATGGCTCGTCGCATCCGGGTCGCAGGCGATCGCCTCGAACATCATGTTCAGCTTGGCGTCGAGATTATCGAGGTAGTGAATCATCAGCGCCTCGGGCGTGGCCGGCAGGCGCGGCGAGCCGAACTCGTATTTGCCGTGGTGGGCCAGGATCAGGTGCGTCAACGCCGTTTCGAGTTCGGCCGGGAACGGCCGGCCGGTTTCGCGCGACAGCTCCGCGCACTTGTCGTGCAGCCACAGCACCGCCTGCGTGATGTGACCGACGAGCTGTCCCTCGTCGGAGTACTCGAAGTTCGTCCGGTACGCCAGCTCGCGGATCTTGCCCGCGTCGTGCAGGAGCACGCCGGCCAGCACGAGGTCCCGCGAGACCTGCGGGTAGAGCGGACAAACCGCCTGGGCGGCCCGCAGCACTCCGAGCGTGTGCTCGAGCAGGCCCCCCAGCCATGCGTGGTGAAACGACGTGGCGGCCGGCGCCCGCTGGAATCCGCCGGCAAACTCCTCGTCGTGGACGAACTTGCCGACCAGGGCCAGCAGATCGCGATTCTCGATGCCGCGCAGAATCGATTTGAGCTCGTCCCACATCTGCGCGACGTCGCGCCGCGTCGCCGGCAGGAAATCCGCCGGGTTGTAGGTGTCCGCCTCCGCGATGCGCACGCCGTCGAGAATGAACTGCGGCGCGCCCTTGTAGCTCTCGACCCGCCCGCGGCAGATCAGAAAGCCGCCCGCCGGAATGCCGTCGTAAATCTCCTGCGTCGCGTTCCACATCCGGCCCAGGATCTCGCCCGTGGCATCCGCGAGCACGGCGTGAATGTAGAGGCTGCCGTTGCTCGTCGTCCGCAGCTCGCGGGCCGCCACGCGGAACACCTGCTCGTCCACGCGCTGTCCCGCCCGCAGATCGGCGACGTTGCAGCGCGGCGGTTTGGGCTTGGCGCTCATGCCGTCTCCCCCGCGGCGGCGGCACGGCCCGCTTCGCGCCGCCGGATCCATTCGTACGCATCAGACGTGAAGAACACCGCGCGCTGCCCCAGCAGGTCCTTGCGCAGCACAATGCCCAGCGGAGTCGTGAAGTAGGAGTGGATCCGGTTCGCGAGCTCGTTGATCGCCGCACTCCACGGCATGCCCGCCGCCTCGAGCTTGCGCAGGTCGAAATAGATCCCGTCAATGTTGCCCTTGTGGCGCAGCACCAGTTCCGTCACCAGGATCTGCTCCGCCGACTTGCGCACCAGGGTCCAGTCGGCGTGCTCGTTGGCGTGAAACACCAGGCGGTGGCACTGCTCGATCGTGTCGCGCAGGCGCGAGAGAAATTCGTGTGCGTCGATCGCACTGATCAACGAATCGAGCTGCTGCTTGGACATCGCACCCACGCGCGTTCTCCTGATGATCCTCGTGCTCCGCCACGCGGCTCACGGCGCCGGCACGTCCGGTCCGGTCGTCGGTGCGGCCGCCGGACCGCCGCGAATCGCCTGCCCCAGCGCGTCAGCCACGGCCTCCGCCGTCGGGAATTCCTGGCCCCCCAACTGCTGCTGAATCCGCCGCAGCTCCGCCTGGAGCACTTCATGATAGGCAGCCGCGGCCGCGACATCTTCGCCGGTCAGGGCGCCCGGGAGCTGGAAGCGCCACTGGCCGTCCACCCGCGCCACGCGCAGCGGGTCCGCCGTGCGGGCCGGACCGAGCAGCACGAGCAGGGGATTGGGCGTCACGACGAATTCGCCGGCGGCCGGCTCGATCCGGACCGCGCCGAGAAAACGCTTGCGCAGGGTGGCGCTGAGCTGATCGCCGGCGGTGTCCCCGAGTTGGCGCGTCACCGCCCGCTGCACGTCCGCCCAGGCCTCCTGCGAGCTCCACAGGAAGTCCATGCGTTCGCGCAGGGCATGAATCTGTGCCGCGTCGATGGCGTCGAGCACCAGTTCCAGATCCCCCGATTCGAGGTCGTTCAGCAGCGCGGCGAGCAGCTCGTGGGCCGGACTTTCGCCGTCGCTGGCGGCCTGTGCCGCTGCCGGCGCGCTGGCGGCGCGGCGCGCGGCGCCGCTGCCGGCCGTGGGTGGCGGCGGCGTCGCGGGTTGATAGGTGGTTTGATCCTGGAGAATACCCGGGTCCGCCGGCGGCGCCCCCGTCGGAAGCCCGGCGAGCTCTCCGCCCAACAGCTCCCCAGGCAGGCCGGGCGGCGGCGGGGCCTTGCCGCACGCCGCGATGAACGCGATCCAGATCCCGCCTGAAAGCACGAGTGCAGTTTGGCGCATGGCTGTCTACCACCCTGTGCGTGGCTGGTTATCCACTCCGGGCCACCACTCGGCCCCGTCGAGCCGCCTGCCGGCCATTGTGTCAGCCTACCCGGATTCGGCCGGCGTTTCCACCGGCGGCCCGTCGCCCGCTTTGGTGTCGGAACCCACCCGCGCCGACGTGCGGCCGGACCCCGGCGTCAGGGCTCGCCGGCCGGTGGCGGGACTGCCTCACCCGCCGGGGGACGCTGCCGCTCCCGCAGCGCCGCTTCTGTTACCAGTTGCAGGGTCGCCGTAAATGTCTCGTCGCCACGACGACACGACAGGACCACCGTTTCGCCCACCAGCTTGCGGGCCAGGATGCGCGTGAGCGTGATCAGTCGCTGGACCGGCTGACCGTCCGCGGCGACCACGAGGTCATCCGCCTGCACGCCCGCGTCGGCGGCCGGCCCGGGTACAACGCCCAGCACGCGGACGCCCCCCGGATCCGCCGCACCCGTCGCGGCGCCAGCGACGGGATCGCTGGTGTCAAACGCGACGCCGATCGCGCCCTGGTGCAGGTCAGTGCCTTGCAGCAGGTGCGGCAGGCGGCCTGCGAGAAAGTCCGCCCGAATCGCGAATCCGATTCCGGAGTCGTACCACTCAACGCCGGCGATCTCATTGTCGCCGCGCCCCGCCTTGGGCACACAGATGCCGATCACGCGGCCTTCCAGGTCGCACAGCGGCCCGCCGTAATTGGCCGGCGAGGTTCGTGCATCGGTTTGCACCGCGCGACCGTCGAGACGCTCGAGCGCACTGAGAATGCCGAGGGACACGGCGGGTTCCGCTCCGCCGTGGCCGAAGCCCGCTACCAGCGCCCATTGTCCGGCGCGCAGCTCGGACGAACTGGCCCATTGCGGCACCGGCAGATCATCGGCCGGGATTTTCAGCAGGGCCAGTCCCGCGGGATGATCCCGTGCCACGAGCCGGGCTACCAGCCGCCGCCCGTCGTGCAGCGCCACGGTGATCACCGTCGGGTCGCGCACGAAATTGAAGCTGCTGGTCAGGATGTAGCCGTCGGGTGCACAAATTACGCCGGTCGTGGGGCCGTCGGCCTGCCGGAAGCCCGGTGCGGCCAAGATCGCGTCAGGGCTGTCGCTTTCCGCCAGCGGCATGGCGCCGCCGATCGTCTCGATCTTCACGAGAATGGGTCGAACCGACTCCAGCACCGCTCGCACGACGCGCTGTTGCGCCGCCACGGCCGCGGGCGCTTCGGCTGAAGCCCGGCCGCCGGCGACGGCCGTTGCGAGCAGGGCCGCGATGATCCCGCACGCGCGGTTCATGGCTCCTCCGGTGCATTCAGCTCGAGGGCGACGGACACCAGCTCTTCACCGCGTTTGACGACGAGTTCGAGCGGCTCGTTGCCACGCACGCGCTCCAGGGCCTCCGAAACGTCGGCGCAGGTCGCGATCGCGTCGCCGCGAATCGAGAGCAGCAGGTCGTTTGCCCGCAACCCCGCCCGGGCCGCGGGAGAGTGGGGACGCACGCGCTCGATGTACGCCGGCCGGCTGCGGCCGCCGACATCGAACAGGGAGATGCCGAGTTCCGCCAGGCTCGACGGCCCACGGCGCGGCGCGTCGGCCACAGACGGGGTCGGCTCGCTCTCGCCGCTGACGAACGCTGCGATCTCTTCGACCGGTATCGCGTAGTTCAGCAGCACGTTCGTGCGCTTGCTGACGACCGGCCGCCCGATGATCCCGACCAGTTGACCGGCGGCATCGACGACCGCGCCACCCGCGCTGCCCGGGGTGCTCACGATCATGTCGGTCAGCAGTACCGGGCCGTCATAGGGGTAATCCTGCCGGCGATACCGCGCGCTGAGGTCAGCCCGGCCCGCCAGCACGCCGGTCGCGATCGACACCGGTTCGGGCCCGTCCGCCACCTTGAACGGGTTGGCCGCCGCCACCAGCCAATCCCCCGCTGCCAGGTGCGCGCTGCCGGCCAATTCGAAGCACGGCAGCCCCTCGGCATCCACCTGGAGCAATGCCAACTGACGGCGTTCGTCGCGAGACACGACCCGCGCCGGAAGTACCCGCCCGTCCGGGAGTACCACGCGCAGGCTCTGTCCCTCCAGCAGCACCGCCAGGGCCGTGACGACGCGGCCGTCGGGCGAGATGAGCACTCCGCTGCCGTACGCCTTCTCCGTGCCGAGCGCCCCGCCGTAGATCTTCACGACGCGCTCGCGCGCAACCGCGATGGCGTCCGCGAGGATGGACTCGCCGGAGAATGCCGGAGCGGCGGCAACCCCCGCCAGCGCCAGTGCGCAGACCAGGCACGTGCGTGCCGCGTGGGGTGTCACGGGGCAGCCTCCCGTAACGCAGTGCCGCCTGCGTCGCCGACGGAGAGCGTGAGCTCGAGCGGGGGGCGACCCGCGGCCTCGCGAATCCATGTCTGCGGCCAGTTCAAGTCGCCGAGCCGGCTGCGGGCACCGGGCCGCCACGCGATCGCTTCTGGATCAGCCTCGTCGCCGAAGGTCACCTCACGCAGCGTGCCGTCCTGCACGTCAAACTTCCAGCGCCGCCGATCATCGGGGGCGGCGTGCAGCTCAACGACGGCGACGATGCGACCGGCCACTTCGTCCCCGCCGCGCAGTTCCCAGCGCGCATCCAGTTCCGGCCGGGCCAGCAGGGGGGCGCACGCACGCGCGAACTCCGCCTGTACGTCCGCATCCGGCCAGCCGTCCTGCCAATCCTGCGTCTCGCGCCGGTGCCGCACGTGCCAGTCCGGCGGCGTCACGGGAGGAGTGGTTTCCAGATCCTGTGCTGCGTAAAGCGCCAGCACGCGCCTGACCTCGGCGTGGCTTTGCGGCAGGCTGGGCACGAAGAACGGCAGTTCGCGGACCGCGAGCGCCTCGAGGCGCGTGACCGCCGCAAGTTCCTGCTCGCCGCGCCGCACGCGCAAGCGGACCGGCCACTCGGCGGGCAGGGGGGCGATCAGGTTGTTGAAGTCATTCGCCGTCCGCACGGGCTGCCCGTTCACCTGAAGTAGCACGTCGCCCAGCTCGATGCCGACCTGGGCCGCCGGGGAGAAGTCCTGCACCGCGTCGAACACGAGCTCGGCCCCGATCTGGCGCACGGTTGCCCCGAGCGTGCCGTGCATCACCATGCGTCCGGCGCGCAGGGCGGGCAGGAAGCGCTGAACCTGTTCGAGCGGCACGCCGTATCCCAAGCCGACATTCACGCGGCCGCGTTCCTCGAACGAGGCGCGGCCGGCGACGGCCACGACCTGTCCCGCGAGGTTCACGATCGGTCCGCCCGAGTTGCCCGGGTTGATCGAGGTGGAGACCTGGATGCAGTCGGCATATTCCAGCAGGTTGCCCTGTCCGTACTGGTACCGGTGCAGGCCGCTGACCACGCCCAACGTGACCGTGGGCACGTGGTCCTCGGACAGCAGGAACGGATTGCCCAGTGCGGCGACCCATTCACCCGCCTGAAGTTCGGCGGCCCCGCCGAGTGGGGCCGTGGGAAACGCGTCGCGTCCCTCCAGTTGAAACAGCGCGATGTCGCCGCCCGGATCGATGCCGACGACGCGGAGCGGATACAGGTGGCCGTCGGCCAGGCCGCCATAGCCCCGGCGCGACTCGAGCATGTCCGCCACGACGTGGAAGTTCGTGAGTCCATAGCCGCTGGCGTCGAACAGCACG